>CAIYNX010000033.1 GCA_903927645.1 uncultured Mucilaginibacter sp. | reverse complement strand
TGCGGTAAGCGTATAACAATGACGGACTAAAAATGGCTTGCGTTACCGCTAAACCCGGGATAAATGAATTTGCCGTTCTGGCTGTGGTATAAGTGGATAGCTGATTATAATGGGTTAATGAGCCGGAGACATTCACCTGCGGCAACCAACCCGACGTAGCGATAGCGTTATTTGCCTTGGTAATATCGGTATTTAATAGTGCCTCATTTAATAATGGTTGGTGTTGCAGGGCATAAGCTACACATTGCTGGAGCGTAAAATATTGGTATGGGGAATTTTTGGCAGAATCGATGGTGTTGATAGGTTGCAAAAGCGCGCTTTTTAAACTATCGGGTATACTACCAGCTGGCGGCATACTGGTTAAGCTACCATTTTGCGCGACTATTGAGGATGTATTACCTAAAAATAGTGCTAAAAGAAATAATAAAAACCGACAAGCGATATTGGTTTTTTTAAGCATTTTATAATATGTTGTATATAGTTATATAAGCTACAATGCAGCGTGAATCAATTTTTTTGGGTAATTGAATCCTGGTAATTACCCAAACATCGCCATTAAAAATTGAAATATCTAAATGATGTTAACCTATTGACATCGCTTAGACAATAAAACCTGAAAAAGGTTTAAACCATTTTCAAAAAAAAATAAAAATTATGACAATATTAGCTTTAATTGACCAAAAATTTCTAAACAAATAAAAAAATACTAGGAACTTTGTAGACTATTTGTCATTATTTGTAAGGCACTTGGTTTTCGTTGGCTATTTTCCCAATTAAAATCCTTTTGATTATTTAGGGTAAAATATTTTCACACTAGAGCGCCCTGATTTTAAAATTTTACTAGTAAAACCTTCCCTCCAATTTTCAATCAATTATACCCACCTTTGTAAAAATGCGCGACATGACCGAAAAAGCTTCCGACGATAAACCCCTGATTATTGAAAAAGAAAACATGCACCCGCGTAATAGCCACCGAGCAGGGTATGATTTTAAACAGTTGTGCAAAGTAAGTAAGGATTTAAAGCGCTTTGTTTCAGTTAACCAATTTGAGGTAGAGACTATTAATTTTACCAATCCACTAGCCGTTAGGGCATTGAATAAGGCTTTGTTAAAATTTCATTATGGGGTAAACCATTGGGATATTCCGGAAGGATATTTATGTCCGCCTGTACCGGGGCGTGCTGATTATTTACATTATGCCGCCGATTTACTGGCCGAAAGCAACGAAGGAAAAATCCCGAAAGGAAAAAACATCAGGATATTGGATATTGGTATGGGTGCCAATTGTGTGTATCCGCTGATAGGCAACAGCGTTTATGGCTGGCAATTTGTTGGGACAGATATTGATGCTATTGCACTAAACTCGGCCAAAGAAATGGTGGCTATGAATAAAGGCTTTGCCGATAATATTATTTTCAGACTCCAAACCAATAAGGCCAATATTTTTAAAGGCATTGTAAAGCAAGGCGAGGGCTTTGATTTAACCATATGTAACCCACCCTTCCACGCTTCGCTGCAAGAGGTGCAAAACTCGGCTGCAGCCAAATGGAATAAATTAGGGAAAGAAAAACAAGCCGCTAGTCTCAATTTTGGCGGGCGCAATAACGAATTATGGTGCTATGGCGGTGAGGCAGGCTTTATCCGTAAAATGGTGGAGCAAAGCGCGCTGGTGGCTCAGCAATGTTTATGGTTTAGTACATTGGTATCAAAAAAAGACACCTTGCCTATCATTTACAAAGCATTAAAAGCAGTGAACGTGCTTGAAGTGAAAACCATCAACATGCAACACGGCCAAAAAACCAGCCGCATAGTTGCCTGGACTTTTTTTGACGAGCCACAAAGAAAAGAATGGATGAAAAATTGGCATTGAGTTGGTAATTAATATTTGGTTTTTTTGTTTAGGTATCAATTTCTACCATTTAATTTATCCTAAATAAACTCTTAAATCAAACGATCTGTAGCGCGCTATTTTTTTATACTCGGATATTCTATTTGGTTTTTTTTGCCAAATATTATGCCTTACCTTTATACCATAAATCAATAATAACCAGTAAACCCAATTTTATTTAATAACCATTTACCTAATATGCTTTACAGGGAAGGCCCCTGTAAACAAGCATGGTAGGCATTGCCATGTTTAAACTTTTTTAATAAACCATATTTAGCACACCTTATTTAAACACATTGTACCACTATGGAAACCGAACTATTAACCACCAACCCAACCGAGATATTACATAATTTATTGGAAAAAATCAGGGCAACTTCGGCCATGACCATGGGCTACCCCGCTGCAAAAAATATTGAGTTTACCGAGCTGCTCCCTTTTTTACAATATCCCCTTAACAACGTGGGCGATCCATTTATCCCTTCTACTTATAATGTAGGCTCGCGCGAGCTGGAGAAGGAGGTAGTTGCCTTTTTTTCGAAATTATTTAGGGCCGACGAGGATAATTGGTGGGGCTATGTAACCAATGGCGGCTCCGAAGGGAACTTGTATGGACTGTACTTGGCCCGCGAATTGTACCCCAAGGCAATTGTTTACTATTCGGAAGCTACACATTACAGCGTACAAAAAAACCTGCACTTGCTCAACATGCCCAATATTGCCATCCGTGCGCAAGACAATGGCGAGATTGATTATGAGGATTTGGAAAAAACCATCAGCATAAACCGACAAATGCCGGTCATAATTTTAGCCAATATAGGCACCACCATGACCGAAGCCCGCGACGATGTTGGTAAAATGAAAGCCATATTTAAGCACCTGGCCATACAGCACCATTACATCCATGTGGATGGCGCGCTATCAGGCAGTTATGCCGCCTTTGTAGAGCCCCGACCATCCTTTGATTTTGCTGATGGTGCCGATAGCATCGCCATAAGCGGACATAAATTTTTAGGCGCGCCCATACCCTGCGGTTTGGTGATTGCCAAAAAAAGCCACCGCGACCGCATTGCCCGCTCCATTGATTATATAGGCTCGTTGGATACCACCATTTCCGGCTCGCGCAATGGGCATACCCCTTTGTTTTTATGGTACACCATAACCAAATTGGGGATTGCTGGGCTAAAAAAACGTACCGAAGATTGTTTGGCGGTAGCCGCCTACGCCTTTGAACAAATAAAAATGCTGGAGCCATTGGCCTGGAAAAACCCATCCACACTTACCATTAGCTTCCCTAAGCCAAGTCCCGAAATAGTAAAAAAATGGCAACTGGCCTCCGAAAACAATTGGGCACATATCATCTGTATGCCCGGCATCACGCGGCAACATATTGATGCTTTTATGAAGGACTTGGCCTTGAGCAAAAAGAATTGATGGGTAAATGCGAGGGCTTAAATAGTAAATACACCCTGTTTTTTGTTTACGCACAAACAACTATCAATTAGTTAATTGAATTCATGTAATTGTCTGTGAAGACACAGACAATGGGTTGGTGCTTGGTAATGGAATATTTTTAAGGCTTTTCCCTCACCAGTTTATATTTAAGCTTATCAATTGATAAACTTATTGAATCGGCATTTTCTTTGGTGGTATATAAATTT
>CAIYNX010000032.1 GCA_903927645.1 uncultured Mucilaginibacter sp. | reverse complement strand
CCAACAAACGTAGCCCTATCAGGTCTTTGCAGCTTTTGGGTGAAACTTTTTACGGTTTCTCCGCCAGCTGTAGCAACCAAAAACTCTAGTTCTTCCAGATATTCCTTTTCCTGCGCCTCGGTTTCGTGCGGTGTCATCACACCAACCAATATGGCTTTTTCCTGCTTCACAGCAGTATCATAAAATTTTGGTTTCATTTATTAATGAATATAAGTATTAGTAACCAATATTGATGCCAATTTAATTAAATTGATAGGAATAGAGGAATTTTCATTAGCAATAAATATTTTATCAAAAGTATCTGTTAGCTTTAATCAAACATTTTCTCGGCAATAATAGTAAACATGCTTCTCTCCATATTGTTTAAAATTATTTTCATGTTATTTTGCTCTAGACCCGATGCCAAATCAATATTACTTAGTTGGACTTTGAAATAAGAACTTATTTTTTGTTGCGATAAACCACTTTCAAATGTCTCTACCAAATTAGTCACTTGAAAGAGATTATTACTCTAGTTAAGAATGCACGTTTATATTTTTTTCGAATCCTATCCATGAATAAAAATCTCCCAGATGCTTGTCGTAATGTTGTTTTACTGACATACGCTATAAGTTTTTATACAAATGGTATCAATTTCTCTAAGGCCATTCCTCGAGAGCCTTTTATCAAAATTGTTGCATTATTGATTGGATTTGCCCTTAAATATTCTATCGCCTCCTTTGTGGTTTCGAAAAATAAAAATCCTCTTGAATTTTGGAACCCTTCACGTATCGTATGGAATTCTTTACCAATAAATACTAGCAAGTCTGCTTGTACTTCAATTGCTTTTTTTGCAATTGTTAAATGTTCATGGGCGGCTTCCTCTCCCATTTCAAACATATCCCCAAGGATGAGCACTTTATGCTTTGCTTCCAACTTAGTGATATTTTCAATAGCAACTTGCATGCTACTGGGGTTGGCATTATAATAATCGCAAATAACTGTATTTGTTAATGTTTGTAAAATTTGTGAGCGGTTATTTTGTGGTGCGTAACTTGCAATGCCCTTATTTATTGCCTCGTCTGTTAAACCAAATGTTATACCTATGCTTATTGCAGCCAAAATATTATCCAAATTATAAGCACCTGTTAACTGAGTCTTTACCTCATAGGTTTTATTGGCAGGCACATTCACCCATTCTACACTTAAAAATGGCGAGTTTTTAATTAGCCAGCCATTTACCAGGTTACCTTTGAAATTATGTCCATAAAAAATAGTGTTTGTTAAGCCTCTATCGGCCTGCATTTTCATCAAATCGAGGCTGTTGCTGTTAACAAAAACTACACTGTCAAAAATTCTACTATTACCCTCCTTAGCATTTAACTCCAAATCATCCGGACTTCCCGCCTTCTGGACTTCTCTGCTTCCCAAATAATCATACAATTCACCTTTACCTATTTTTACGCCTTCTACACCTCCAAACCCTTCCAAATGAGCCTTACCAACGTTGGTAATAAGCCCATGTGTGGGCATACAAATACTGCATAAAAAGGCTATTTCTTTTTGGTGATTTGCACCCATTTCAATAACTGCTATTTGGTGATTGCTGTTAATGCTCAAAATGGTTAATGGTACACCAATATGGTTATTCAGGTTTCCTTGTGTAGCCAGCGTATTGAAATGCTGCGATAAAACAGCATAAATAAGTTCCTTTGTGGTTGTTTTACCATTAGAGCCAGTG
>CAIYNX010000031.1 GCA_903927645.1 uncultured Mucilaginibacter sp. | reverse complement strand
ATAAAAATTTATTTTTAATTGTTACCAAAGCCTGATTGTAATCAGAATCCTTTGTTGGAGTGCCAACTGCATTAAATTTCCATTCGCCATTATGCTTATAAAATATTCCCATCACCATAACAACAAAACCTGAGAAACTTGGCTCTTTACCTATTTTGTAGGAAGCAACTACATTGCTGACATGTTCTGCAGTACCCTCATATATTCTTACTTCTGCATGTGGCACTATTGCAAAATCATCGCCTCCAAAGCTACACAAAAAGACTGCCACCTTTGAACAATTGGCAGGTAATTTTGTAAAGTCCATTGTCATAATTTCATTGTCTAAACCGTCATCACCACCTACATCACCACTGCGGTCATCACCGGACGAAAAAATTGCCCTATTTGTTGATGCAAGATTCCCAAAATAAATGTGTTCCAACAATTGTTTATCATCTGTAAACATTGCGGCATGTAAATCAAGGTCAATAGGAGAACCATTTGGATGTGCGCCCCAATTTGCACCTGCACAAAACTTTGTAAGTGATCCACCGCCACCTTTTTGTAAATTTATTTTTTGCCCTTTAACTAAATTTATTGTTGCCATAATGTTTTATTTTTAGTAGTTATTTACAAAATTTATCTACAAATTTTTGAAGACCTCCAGCGTACCCAGTGCCAATGGCTTTAAATTTCCATGAACCATCCTTTTTATACAAGCTTCCAAATTCAACAGCGGTTTCAACAGAATAATCTTCGCCTAAATCATATTTAAGCAATTCTGTATTATTACTTGGGTCGTAAATCCGTACAAAAGCATTTTTTACCTGACCGAAATTTTGTTTTCTTGTCTCTGCCTCATGAATTGTTACAACAAATGTTATTGATTCACAATTAGCAGGGAGTTTAGACAAATCAATTTTTATTGATTCATCATCTCCATCACCAACGCCTGTCAAATTATCTCCAGTATGTTCTACACAGCCTTCTGGACTTTTTAGGTTGTTATAATAAATAAAATGACTTTCACTAAGCACTTTGCCTGCTATATCCAACATAAAAGCAGAAGCATCCAAGTCGAATCCCGCACCTGAATCGCTGTCATTTGTATCCCAACCCATCCCTACAACAAATTTTTGTAAAGTACCAATTGAGGTGTTGCCACCTTTTGCTAAGTTAATTCCCATGTTTTTAGTTTTTGATGATTAATTAATGATTATAATATTGCTAATTTAGAAGAAATTTTAGTTGCTTTTGTCCTGATGTTATCCATTATTGCTTTCTCTACTTCATCCATTGAACCATCTTTCATTATTTTACTAATGAGCCAATCAGCTTCAGAATCGTCCACCTCGTTAGGGCTTGTTTCATCTTCCAGAAGATACTTTGAAATAGCTTCAACCATTAAAGTTCCCCAACTCGCATGATTTGCCTTTCCAGAAACTCCATCATTCAATTCAAATAACCATTCAGCTTCTTTAACATCAATTTTTGCACCACCTGCACCACCTGCCCCATAAATAACAGTTCTAATCATTTTTACCTCTTCAGCATCAATAACTCCATCTTCAAGAATTAAATTTTTAAAACTTGTAAGAACAAACTCTTGAAATTTGTCGCAGGTACTTGTAGCCTTTTCAATAATTTTTAATAAAAGTGCTTTTTCAATCTCATCAATTTTTCCATCCCCTTGTATCTTACTAATTAAATACTCGGCTTCATCATCATCAACAGAACCATAAGATACATCATCTTTCAGCAAATGGTCAGTAATTACTTTTACAAACAAATCTTTCCATGAATAATGGTTATCTTTTCCAGAAACAGCATCATTTAATTCAAACATAAAATTTGCTTCTTCTCTATCAATTTTACCATCTTCATATAATTTATTTTTAATAGTAATTACTTCTTCGGCATCAATAATTCCATCAGCTAAAATGGCTATTTTAAGTAGTTCTAATCTTTCACTCATAATTGTATATTTTTGAAGGCTGACTAATTTTCTGAAAAATAAATTTCTTAGCTGGTGCAATATTACGGACAGTTTATAACTTTTTTTGTAGTTTTACCCTCCTTTTTAGTAGTGCTTAATTACTTTTATGCGTATAGATAATAAAACAGTTGGACAAAATATTTCAAAGTTTAGGAGGCTAAAAGAAATAAAAGCCTTTGATATTGCACACCAATTAGGAATGAAAGAAGCTGCTTATACTAAACATGAGCGAGGTGAAACAGCTATCAGTATTGACTTCATTCAAAAAGTTGCAGAGATACTTGAGATTAATCCTTTAGCAATTATTTCTGCAACTCAGGGTAATTTTTTACAGAGTATTACTAACTCCCAAATAGCCATTCAAGAAAATAGTACATTTCAAACTTCTAATGAAAAGCAAACGGCATTAATGTTGAAACTACTGGAGAATGTTACTATAGTAAACGAACGGCTTCTTTCTTTCCTGGAAAAAAAGAATTAATTGTTTAGTGATTATTGGCTAATCTGAATTTCCCTTCTAAAAAGAAAAAGAATTTTTACACCCACAGTATTACTGTAATTTTACTCTTTTTATGACTATTATTAATCAATGCCGGAACAGCAAAACATAGAATACAAATTATCGTGGCATGATGACTATCTGTAATGGATAGCAGGTTTTGCTAATGCCAATGGAGGTAGTATTTGCACAATAATTGCACGGTTAATTGCACAATGAAATGAAGGTGAGGAGCTACGGTATTCTGTAACCACTCACCCAACAGTATCCAATATGTTTTTAAGAAATCTTCCTCCATTATATTATATTTCTCGGTTCATCCATCACCTTACTCACAGATTTTCCCGAAGTTGGGAATACCCTGAATTCAGTACCTCTTGGATGATACCTGTTTTTTGTGGT
>CAIYNX010000030.1 GCA_903927645.1 uncultured Mucilaginibacter sp. | reverse complement strand
TTTTTGCGTTTTTCAACGATGAGTTCTATTGCTTTTTCTTCGCTTACTAAATGCGGGTCAATCTCCTTAGGTAAGGAGTAAAATGCGCTATTATGCTTTATATACGGACCAAAACGACCAATGGCTACGGTCATATCCTTATCTTCAAATATACCCACTTTTTTGGGTAATTTAAATAATTCCAAGCCTTCTTCCAGTGTAATGGTTTCTATGCTTTGGCCATTACGCAAACTAGCATATAGTGGCTTATTTTCCTTATCATCATCTGTTGGTGTATCACCAATCTGAACAAAAGGGCCATACCTGCCAATGCGTACAGAAACTTTTTTGCCGTTTTCCGGATGTACACCTAATTCGCGTTCGCCGGTAGCCTTATCTGCTTTTTCAATGGTGCTTTCAACTTCCTTGTGAAAAGGGGTATAAAAGCTACGAATCATCTTTGTCCAGTCTTGTAAACCTTGGGCAATTTCGTCAAATTGCTTTTCAACACTGGCGGTAAAGTTAAAATCTACAATATCCTGAAAATGCAAAACTAAAAAGTCGTTTACTACTGAGCCAATATCTGTCGGAAACAATTTTCCTTTCTCTGCACCGGTATTTTCTACTTTTTCTTCTTTGGAGATTTGACTATCTTTTAATTTCAAAACCCTAAAGGCTCTTTGCTTACCTTCACGCTCTTCTTTAACAACATAACCACGGTTTTGAACTGTTGATATGGTAGGGGCGTATGTTGATGGTCGGCCTATACCCAATTCTTCTAACTTTTTTACCAAAGCAGCCTCGGTGTATCTGGCCGGTGGACGAGAAAAACGTTCTGTTGCCAAGAGCTCCTGCATAGCTAAACGCTGCCCTTTAGTTAGCGGCGGAAGCATAGCATTTTCGCCATCCTGCAGGTTATCTTCCTCATCATCGCTCGATTCGAGGTATACTTTCAAGAAACCATCAAATTTCATTACTTCGCCATTGGCAGTCAATTCTTCTTTCCGGGTTGATATGCTGATTTTGGCCGTAGTTTTTTCAAATCGGGCTTCGCTCATTTGCGAGGCTATGGCACGTTTCCAAATTAATTCGTACAGGCGTGCCTCACCATTATCACCGGTTATGGTGTGTTGGTTAAAATAAGTTGGCCTTATTGCTTCGTGAGCCTCTTGAGCACTGGCATTTTTTGTTTTATAAATTCTTTGCTGATGGTATTTTTCGCCATATGCCGATATTATTTCATTGGCTGCTGCATTTAAAGCAGTTTCTGATAAATTGACCGAATCGGTACGCATATAGGTAATTAAGCCCGATTCATATAGCTTTTGTGCCACCTGCATGGTGCGCGATACCGAAAAACCTAATTTTCTGCTGGCTTCCTGTTGTAAGGTAGAGGTAGTAAAAGGTGCTGCCGGTGCTCGTTTAGCCGGACGAGTTTCTAACGATTTGATATCAAAGTTAGCTGCTATGCAATCTTGTAAAAACTTTTCCGCATCTTCCTCTTTGGCAAAGCGTTCGGCCAATTCGGCTTTAAAGGCATCCTTACCCTTGCCAAATATGGCTACAATTTTGAAAGCAGCTTCCGCTTTAAATTTATTGATCTCACGCTCTCTGTCAACAATTAATCGTACTGCAACAGATTGAACCCTACCTGCAGAAAGCGATGGTTTTACCTTTTTCCATAAAACCGGCGATAATTCAAAACCTACCAACCTATCTAAAACCCTGCGTGCTTGTTGTGCATTAACCAGGTTATAATCAATTTTACGTGGGGTATCAATGGCTTTCAGTATGGCAGGTTTGGTAATTTCATGAAATACGATGCGTTTGGTATTTGCATCTTTCAGTTCAAGTGTATCAAACAAATGCCATGATATCGCTTCTCCTTCGCGGTCCTCGTCAGATGCTAGCCAAACGGTATCTGCTTCTTTGGCTAGTTTTTTTAACTCGCTTACTATTTGCTTCTTATCAGCTGGTACCTCGTATTTTTGTTCAAAGTTGTTTTTGATATCAATGGCATCATCTGATTTTACCAAATCGCGGATATGTCCGTAGCTCGATTTTACGATAAAATCCTTTCCCAGATATCCTTCAATTGTCTTGGCTTTCGCCGGAGATTCTACAATAAGTAGGTTTTTCGCCATGTGGTAGAGCTAAAGTATTTTTTGCAAAGAAAACACAAAGATTGCGAAACGGCAATAAGTTTTTTTTGATGAGAGGTAAAAACAGAGAATTTTTATAGTTAATCAATAGAATTTATATTGAATTTGGGTATTGAAATAAGATAAAATCAACATTAAAGCCTTTGTTAAATGTTAATGTCTAGTTCAATTTTTAAGATTAGGTTGATTAAAAGATTACTATAAAAGTATTGTAAATTGTTATTTCAAATTTAATTTAAAACCCCATTAAGAATATTTGATTTTTTTTTATCCCTATTTTTGTTCTATAATAATTAAATCATGAAAAATCTTAATCGAATTACTTTAAACCCGGATATTATGGGTGGTAAACCTTGCATAAAGGGTTTGAGAGTAACGGTCGGCACCATTATTGGCTTGCTTGCATCAGGGCAAACAACCCAGGGTGTTTTAAAAATGTATCCTTATTTGCAACATGAAGATATCATGGAAGCATTGGCTTATGCGGCTTGGCGGTCAAGTGAGGTAGAAGTCTAAATTTCAGGAGAATAAAAGAAATTAATAATTTAAATTAGTTTTATCTCTACATCAAAAAACCACCACCCAATAAATCATTCCCTTCATAAAATACAGCTGATTGCCCGGGTGCTATGCCCGAAACATAATGGTGGAAGTCCACCTTCATGTGTTGCCCCATTTGCTGTATGGTGCTGGTGGTTCCTGCGTCTTTGTACCTTATTTTGGTAATGGTTTCCAAAGGTTCGGTAATTGTTTCGTATTTTACCAAATTGAGGTTTTTTACCCAAGCTTGCTTGCGTTCCAATTCATCGGCAGTGCCTAATACAACCGTATTTGTTTCGGGTTGTATGCTGGTTACAAACATAGGCTGCCCTAATGCTATCCCCAAGCCCTTACGCTGACCAATGGTATAAAACGGATAGCCTTGATGCTTGCCTACTTTGGTGCCATCTGTTAATACAAAATCGCCGCCGGCAACTCTTTGCTCCAAGTCGGCCACTTTGTGGCGTAAAAAGGCCCTATAGTCGTTATCAGGTACAAAACAAATCTCATAACTTTCGCTTTTAGCCGCAAGGTCAACCTGACCCATATCCAAGGCCATTTGCCTAATCTCCGGTTTGGAAAAACTACCCAATGGGAATTTGGTTCGCGCCAAGTTTTGTTGAGATACCCCCCAAAGCACGTATGATTGGTCTTTATTTTCGTCTTTTCCTTTTGATATTACATATCGGCCATTGTCCTGTAATCGTATATTGGCGTAATGCCCGGTGGCAATAAATTCGCAATCTAGTTTATCGGCTCGTTTTAGCAATGCTTCCCATTTTATATGGGTATTGCATAGTACACAAGGGTTTGGCGTGCGACCAGCCAAGTATTCATCAACAAAATTATCGATTACAAAATCGCCAAACTCGCTACGTATATCTAAAATATAATGGGGGAAACCATAACCAACCGCCAGCGCACGCGCATCATTGATGCTATCCAAGCTGCAACAACCGGTTTCTTTTGAGCTACCGCCGGATGAGGCATAGTCCCAGGTTTTCATGGTAAGACCAATAACCTCATAGCCTTGCTCATGCAACATGACCGCCGCTACCGAGCTATCAACCCCGCCACTCATGGCTACCAATATCCTTCCGTGCTTACTCATTTACTGCAAAGGTACATTTTTGTAGGGATAGGAGGGAATAAGGTGGGTCAATGGATGGTAAAATGTATGAAAGTGGTTGTTTTTAGCGTCTTATTTGGATTTAATAAATTATTGATCTTTAATTAATTGAATATAAAAATCAGCTCGACCTAATCTGCCCATCGCCCTTTACTATCCATTTATAGCTGCATAATTCTTCTAAACCCATTGGTCCGCGAGCATGGAGTTTTTGGGTACTGATGCCAATTTCGGCACCTAAACCAAATTGCGCGCCATCGGTAAAAGCGGTCGAGGCATTTAAGTAAACCGCGGCTGCATCTACTTCATTTAAGAAAATTTCGGCATGCTCACTATTTTCGGTAATAATAGCCTCACTATGTTTGGAACCATAGTTGGCTATGTGATTTAAAGCCTCTTCTAATCCATTTACCGTTTTAATAGCCATTTGCATGGAAAGGAATTCGGTACCAAAATGCTCATTTTTCGCTTTTTTTAATAATTTATCCGGATAGTAGTTTTCTAAGGCTGAAAATGACTTTTCATCCGCATAAATAATGGTTTCTTTGGTTTGCAAATGGTTCACCAATGCCGCTAAATCTGTTAACCTATGCTGATTAATAATTAAACAATCAAGCGCATTGCAAACACTTACGCGCCTGGTTTTAGCATTGAAAACAATGGCTTTACCCTTTTCCAAATTGCCAAATTCATCAAAGTAAGTATGTACTATACCGGCACCTGTTTCAATAACCGGTACTTTGCTATGGTTACGTACATGGTTAATCAGGTTTTG
>CAIYNX010000029.1 GCA_903927645.1 uncultured Mucilaginibacter sp. | reverse complement strand
TTTTTGCTAAATTTCAGGATAGTTAAAATATCCTAAACCAATTTACCCAAATACATTTGTATGGTGTTTTCTAAACCGTAATAAAGTGCATCGCAAATAAGGGCATGGCCAATACTTACTTCATCAAGATGGGGTATATTTTTGGCAAAAAAGGCAAGGTTATGCAAGTCAAGGTCGTGCCCGGCATTAATGCCCAATCCTGCCTCATTGGCAATTTTTGCCGCTTCAATATAAGGTGCAATAGCTAATTCCTTACCTTGATGAAAATGAGTGGCGTATGCTTCCGTATATAGTTCAATCCTATCTGTTCCGGTTGTCGCGGCTCCTTCCACCATTTCAGGAATAGGGTCTACAAATATAGAAACACGTATGCCCGCGCCTTTAAATACCTTTATAATTTCTCTTAAATATTGTTGGTTGGTAACTGTGTCCCAGCCATGATTAGAGGTTAGTTGACCCAATGTGTCTGGTACCAAGGTTACTTGTTCGGGTTTAGTAGCCAAGACCAAGTCAACAAATTTTTGTTCCTGACAATTGCCTTCTATATTAAACTCGGTGGTTACCACTTTTTTTAGGTCAAAAACGTCGTTATACCTGATATGCCTTTCATCGGGCCTTGGGTGTATGGTTATACCTTGGGCGCCAAAGCGTTCACAATCTTTGGCTACCTGTATCAAATTGGGGTTATTACCACCTCTTGAATTACGAAGGGTAGCTATTTTATTTATGTTTACTGAGAGGCGTGTCATTTTAATAATCTTATTTTATATTCTAATTACAAACATATAAATACTAATTTCGAAATAGTATATCAATTAAAACAATGACCAACATATTAAAGTTTTTTTTAATATTTTTTTATTTGCTGATAGGTATATGGTTTAAACTATCAGCGCAATCATCCTATACAAAAATCTCCAATTATCAGGTTTATTATGGCTGGGCACATAATTTTCCTCAAGATTATATGATTTTACGAAAGTTTGATGAAATGGGTATAACTTATTTTATGCTGGTAAACCCACAAACTTTGGAAACTAGGGTTGATGAAGCAAGTGTTTATCAAGTAAAGCCAATGTCTTTTATTGATGCTAGAAAGTTTTTCGAAAATTCGCCCTACTTAAAAGCACTAAAAAAGGCCGAAAAGCAATCAAAAAATATTCAGGATGCGGGCATAGAAACGGGACTCCCGAATGAATCAGGGATAAATCTTACAGAAGATCTTTGTCCATCCCATCGCCCTTTAGATAAGGTTGTTTTTACCGATATTATTAAACAGTTCCAATTAGTTGAGAAGCCTGTGCCCGTCGCGTTATCAGTTTCAGGGCTTTGGATGAATAAACATCAGGCAGATTTGCAATGGCTAAAACAATTGCAAAACGAACATGAAATTTACATCACTTGGATAAATCATTCCTACAATCACCGCGTGAGCTCAAAGCTTCCGTTAAAGGAGAATTTTTTATTAGAGCCTGGTACCAATATTACAAGTGAAGTATTAGAAACGGAAAAGGATATGCTTAAAAATGGATTGCTTCCATCGATATTTTTTAGATTTCCGGGTTTAATATCCGATCAGCAATTGGTTTATACCATTACTGGTTTTGGCTTAATTCCAATTGGATCTGATGCTTGGCTGGCCAAGGGTCAGCAACCACATGGTGGTAGCATTGTGTTGATACACGGCAATGGTAATGAACCGCTTGGCGTGAAGGATTTTATCTCACTTTTAAAAGTAGAATCAAAGGCTATTAAAAAAAAGCAATGGATATTATATGATTTAAGAGAAAGCGTTGATGAGGAGTTTAAGTAGTTTGGTGATTTAGTTGAGTGGTGAGTTAGTGAATGGCGAGTAAGTGAGTGGTGAGTACAAAATTTTAGAGGATTGGTTGTTTTGAAATATTTCATATTCACCACTGGCTATTCACAATTGACCACTGACCACTCACAATTGACCACTCACCACCCAAAAGCTAATCAGGAGCCTGAATCTCGTTGAGTGATAGCGGTAAAAGTTTTTTGGTTTTTAGGTACGTGATGGTAACGATTACCAGAGTAACTGATCCTCCAAATATAACAGATGGAACAGTACCCAAAAGTTTGGCTGCCGTACCCGATTCAAAAGCGCCAATCTCGTTAGAGCTGCCTATAAACATGGAGTTTACTGCCGAAACCCTGCCTCGCATATGGTCGGGTGTTAAAAGCTGCATAATGGTGCCTCTGATAATTACACTTACACTATCAAAAGCGCCCTCTGTGAATAAGAAGAATAGCGATAAATAAAAACTGGTTGATAAACCAAAGCAAATTATTGAAACCCCAAACCCCGTAACTGCTATTAACAAATTACGCCAAGGTTTACCCATGGGTGAAAACCTAGCCATTACCAACATGGTTAAAACTGCACCAAGCGAAGAAGTTGCCCTCATAAAGCCAAGTCCTTGCGCACCAACTTTTAAAATATCATGGGCAAAAACCGGCAACAAGGCTACTGCACCACCAAAAAAAACAGAAAATAAATCGAGGCTCATGGCCCAAATCAGCATTTTGCTTTTAAATACAAAATCTATTCCTTCTGATAAGCTGTTCCATATACTTTCTTTAGGTACAAATACCGGAGGATGTGGTTTTAGAAAGCCAACCAAGATAATAGATAGTATCAGAAACACCAAAATCACCACAAAGGTGGTGGTGATACCATAATATCCATAAATTAATCCCCCCGCAGCCGGACCAAGAATAGAAGCTATTTGCCAACTTGAACTACTCCAGGTGCTTCCATTTGGGTAAATTTCTTTAGGAATACTATGGGCATAAATTGAAAATGTAGCCGGACCATAAAATGCCCTAGCTAAACCATTCAAAAAAATCATCATGTAAATAATAGGCACTACCCAGTTATGTTGGATATATGCTGAAGCCTCTTTTGATGTTACCAAAAACATGACCATTGATGAAGTAAAAACCAATGATGATATAGTAAGTAACATTTTGCGCTTTTCTGATTTATCAGCCACATAACCCCCATATAGCGCTATGGTAATGGCAGGAATAGCTTCGCAAAGGCCAACTAAACCTAAGGCAAATGGGTTTTTTGTGAGTTTATAAATATGAAAGCCTATTATTACAGCCTGCATTTGGTATGCGAATGTGAAGAAAAATCGCATACTTATATAAGTGCGAAATGCCTTAAACTTCAAAGCGGCAAATGGATCTTTTTTGGGTTCTATTATATCTTGGTATGTCAATATAGCTTATAATTAATGCATATTAATGCATATGTTTTGAATGAATTGAAGTATTTAAAAAAAGCAATATTAATTTTACTTTAGTTCTTTTTGATCAATTAAGTAAACCAGTGCCGCCATGGCTGCTGAGCCCAATTCCAACTCGCGTTTATTCACATTTTCAAAAACATCTTTTGCGGAGTGGTGCAAATCAAAATAGCGTTGCGAATCAGGCAAGTATCCAATTATTACCACCTCTTTTGAAGCTGTTTTTAAGGGTTCAATATCTGCACCACCGCCGCCTGCTATTAGCCTATCTGCTTCGTACGGCTCCAATAATGGTTTCCAGTTTTGGTTTATATTTTTTAATACTCCTGCTGCTAAACCCGAAAACCCAAAACCACGAGGGGTAAAGCCACCTTCATCCGTTTCAATAGCCGCAATATGGTCTTCCTTATTTTTTAGTGCAAGTTCAGCATATTTTAGGCCTCCTTTATCACCGTTTTCTTCGTTAATAAAAAATACCGCCCTGATAGAATTTTTTGGTTTATACCCAACTGTTTTTAAGATCCTTAAAACCTCTAATGATTGCATAATGCCAGTTCCATCGTCATTTGCCCCTTCGGCTAAATCCCATGAATCGAGGTGACCACCAACGGTTATAAATTTATTGGGGTTTTCTGATCCGGTCATCTCTGCAACAACATTGTAGGATAAGGTATCTGGTAATAATTTACAATATTGTTTAAAACTAAACTTAAGATTTTTTTTCTGTCCCTTTAATAATATGCTCAATATGTCGGCAGCTTTGGTTGAAATGGCGGCCGCTGGTACGGTTTTACCATTTGATAATGTTGCACCTGTATGCGGATAATCATCCACAATTTCGGTTAAAGAGCGCACTATTGCCCCAACTGCGCCATACTTTGCGGCAGCTGCCGGACCCATAAATCGTTGGTCGCCAGCGGTGCCATAGGCTCTACCTGTTTCAATAAAGCGAGGATCAAACGGACGATTAAAAAATACGATATTTCCTTTTATTACCGCTTCTCCCAAGGTATCCAGCTGTTTTAAACTGCTTACCTCAATTACATTGGCAGTAATTCCTTCATTAGGTGTAGCCATCGACATACCCAAGGCACAAATTGGTACCGGTATTTTTTGATTACCAATTATTATTTCGGCTGTTTCTTTGGCGCCACGTACCCAATGGGGTACCATAACCTCTTGTAAAAAAACATGGTCAAAGCCATAACTTTCCATCAACTTCTTACCCCAATTAATTGCTTTTTGTGCATTGGCAGATCCGCTTAATCGTGGACCTATATTTTTACATAAATAATTTAGGTTCTCATAACATTTTCCGTTAACAAGTGCTTCGTCATAAATTTTCCTAATCATTAATGAATCCTGTGCCTCGACTTCAAAAGCAGTACAAAACAATATAATGGTTGCTGTTATAAATGTATTTAATTTCATATTCATAATATTAGCCCAATATAAAAAAAGAAGTTTATAACTCGTTCAATAATCAAGAGATTTTATCCCAACTTAAACCTTCACCCTTTGATTTTAATGTTTCATGTAAAATTTGATTTTCAGGATTCAAAAGATTTGGGTCATGCTCAAAAATATTGATAACACAATCTCTTACCAAGGTCAACAATTGCTGATCATTAACTAAATTAGCTACTTTTAAATCAAGAACCCCGCTTTGTTGGGTGCCATCAATACTACCGGGGCCTCTAAGTTGCAAATCAATTTCGGCAATTTCAAAGCCATTGTTTGTTTTTACCATGGTATCTAATCGTATTTTACCATCCCTGCTTAATTTATGGTTGCTAATTAATATACAGTAGGATTGTTCGGCTCCTCGCCCTACCCTTCCTCTTAATTGATGCAATTGCGACAGACCAAACCTCTCTGCATTTTCTATAACCATTACCGAAGCGTTGGGAATATTTACACCAACTTCAATTACTGTGGTTGCAACCATAATTTGTGTTTCGCCCTTTATAAACCTATCCATTTCAAACTGCTTCTCTGTAGGTTTTAATTTTCCGTGTACCACACTTATACGATATTCGGGCAATGGAAATTCAATCGACATTACTTCAACCCCATCAGTTAGGTTTTTAAGGTCTAACTTTTCACTTTCTTTAATTAATGGGTATACTACATACACTTGCCTTCCTTTAGCAATTTCCTGTTTCATAAAACCAAACATTCTTAAACGTTGGTTTTCGTACAGATGCAATGTTTCAATAGGTTTACGCCCAACCGGTAACTCATCAATTACTGAAATATCAAGGTCGCCATATAGCGTCATGGCTAATGTACGTGGTATTGGCGTAGCGGTCATTACCAAAATATGCGGCGGAATGTTGTTTTTGGCCCATAACCTAGCTCTTTGTTCAACCCCAAACCGGTGTTGTTCATCAATTACCACAAAACCAAGATTATTAAATTGCACCTTATCTTCTATCAAAGCATGCGTGCCAATTAAAATTTTCAGCTTGCCGTTTTCGAGATTTTCATATAGAATTTTTCGAGCTTTTTTTGAGGTAGATCCTGTTAGCAAGGCTACCTCTACAAAATCATCACCCACAAGTTCATTAATTGTTTGATAATGCTGATTTGCCAAAATTTCGGTAGGTGCCATTAAGCAAGTTTGAAAACCATTATCAATTGCAATTAGCATGCTCATTAAAGCAACAACTGTTTTACCACTGCCTACATCTCCCTGCAATAATCGGTTCATTTGCGAACCTTTTTGGGTATCTTGTCTAATTTCTTTTAATACCCTCTTCTGTGCATTTGTTAGCGAATAGGGGAGTTTATTATGATAGAATTCATTAAAGTATTTTCCAACGGTACTAAATATATTACCTTTAAACTTTTGCGTTTGAAGCTGTTTGTTTTTTAATAGTTTTAGTTGCAGCAAGAAAAATTCTTCGAACTTTAACCTGTATATAGCCTCATTCAAATGAGTGGCATCTGCCGGAAAATGTATGTTTCGGTATGCAGTAACCCTATCATTTAATTTGAATTTATTAAGGATGTATAAGGGCAAATTTTCATGTATTTGATTTACATGTTGGTCAATCAATTGCCCAATTAATTTTTGTAGACCTTTACTGTCTAGCCCAAATTGTTTTAATTTTTCGGTAGAGTTATAGGCAGGTTGTAAGGTTAAATTCCCAATTTGTTGTTGGTTATTGGTTCCGTAAAGTTCTATCTCCGGATGAGCCATTTGTGCTTTACCATTAAACATTCCGGGCTTGCCAAACAATACATACACTTTTCCTATAATAAGTGTTTTCTCAATCCATTTAATCCCCTGAAACCAAACTAATTCAATAGTTCCGGTATCGTCAATAGCCTGCGCCACAAGTCGTTTGGTATGCTTTTCGCCTAAAATTTCCTTATTGGTTAGCCTAGCCAAAACTTGAACATAGGGCAAATCGGTATTTATTTCTTTTATTTTATAAAACCGGGTACGGTCAATATATTTATAGGGGAAATGTTTTAAAAGATCGGCAAAGCAAAATATACCTAATTCTTTTTTTAAAACATCGGCACGGGTAACACCAACACCTTTTAAATATTCAATGGGAGTTTGTAGAACCGTGCTATCCAATTAAATGAAGATTAATAAGCCGGTAATTTATGGTTTATAAGCGGTAACAGATATCTCTACATTTACATTTTTGGGCAATGCCGAAACTTCAACGGTTTCACGCGGTGGAAACTCACCGGTAAAATAGCTACCATAAACTTCATTTACTATTCCAAAATTTTGCATGTTATTTAAAAAGATAGTTGTTTTAACAATATGGTTAAAATTTACACCGGCTTCCAATAAAACTGCTTTTATATTTTCCATCACTCGTATGGTTTCTTCCTTAATATCAGTTAAAACCAATTCACCATTGGTAGGGTCTATAGCTATCTGACCAGATAGGAATATAAAATTACCTGCCTTAACCGCTTGGCTATAAGGCCCTATAGGGGCAGGTGCATTGGTTGTGTTTATTATTGTTTTCATTTTTTAAATATAAACCATTGTATGAGCTTAAATAGTATGCCCAGTAAAAATACTAAAATGGCAATTGCATTAATGGTATGCATTACCCTGATATTGAAATTTGTTGGCCTATTGGGGTCTTTTTTTCTGAAGAAATACATAAACAAATTTAAAAAAAAATTAAATCTTCAATTATCAAATACCTGGTATGATTATTTTATTGCAAATAACTGATTGAATTTAAACTAAAAAAGGCTTCCCGAATACGGAAAGCCTCTTTATTAATTTCAGTACTGAGTTTATTGAATAAATTCAACCCTACGGTTTAATTTACGACCGTCTTCAGAAGAATTATCTGCTATTGGATGAGTTTCGCCATAACCCTTTATTTTTATTTGTTTTGCGGGTACATTGCCTTTCAATAAATAATTCTTTATTGCGTTAGCACGATCTTTTGATAAAGCCATATTGTGCGATGAAGTTCCTTCTGATGAAGCATAACCTGCTATTGTAATGGTTTTTCCGGTTTTTTTCAAGTCCTCAATGGTAGCTTCTAAAGCCGGATAAGAAGATTTTGTTAAAACGGAACTATCAAATTCAAATGATATTTTACTGTAAGGAGTAGCTTTAACAACCTTCCCGTTTACTACAGATTCATCTGGTGCAAGTTTTGTAGTATCAACCTCTTCTTCTTTCGCTGTATCTACAGGGAATATGATAATACAACCGGAACCATCTACTACTGTACCTGCCGGAGTATTTGGACATTTGTCAAATTGATCTGCAACACCATCACCGTCAGAATCTTTTTTCAAATCATCAATTGATTTTTCAACATTTTTAACTCTTCCCTTTAATGCTTCAACTTCCTGACGTAAAGCTGCATCATATAACTCATCATACATCAAAGCTACCGGGTTTACCCATTCTAAACTGGTTTTGTTTTTAGGACCAAATGTATATTCAATGCCACCATAACCAAATGAATATTTATTTTTGGCAGGATATTTTACTTTTACACCTTCAAAGTTATAACCATCAATAAAGTTTTCAGTATAGCCTACATTCAAATCTAATTTATCGGTTAATTTGAATTTTACACCAACACCTACCGGGATTACCATTTCATGGATATAGGTTGCTGTTTTGTTGCTACCTGCATGATCTTTAAAATCATAAGAGGTTGTAGTTGTACCTGAAGGGAAGGAGATTTTTGGAGCATAATCAATTAAACCTAAACCACCGCTGGCATAAAAATTGATGCCATTTTTGCGTTTTAGGAAGTTAATATTGCCAAAATTAAAAACACCATTTATACTTCCTGAAATGTACGAAGTAGTAAAGCTTGTTACGTTTACAGTTTCTGTTGGATTTCCAGGGTTTGGAACAAGGAAACCGGCTGATTCTGACCCACCAACTTTTCCTCCACTCACATCTAACCTCAAGCTAAATGTGTGGGTAAGTTGTTTTTTTAATGTTATACTGTATCCAAAATTTGGATTATTACCTGTAAAAGCATCAGTACCACCTGTTATAACAACAGGAGCTGTTATGCCAATATTAGCACCTACACTCCAGGTATTATATTGATCTGCTCCACCAAATAGTTTAGGGGTTTTAACTGAATCAGACATTGATGTTTTTTTTGTCAATGTCAGATTTTTGGTTTGAGCAAATGTCATACCTATAAACGCAAAAGAAACAAGCGTAAAAACTGTTGTTTTCTTTAATGTAGAATAGTTCATAGTTTTATATTTAAATCTATTGGATAATGATTATTTCCCAAAAATAGTAATTATGTTTGAAAACGAAGTATAATATTATGCAAAATATAGCAACTTTACAACGAATATAATGAAATAATGTTTTACAATAAGGCTTAAATTATATATGAAATACCTGCCAATTAATAATGAACTGTTTATTTTTAATAGAAAAAATTTTATTGCTCGTTTAAAACCGAACTCCTTAGCTATTTTTCATGCCAATGATGAATTTCCGCGCAATGGTGATCAAAACTTCCTTTTTAAGCAAAATCCCGATTTTTTTTATCTTTCGGGTATTGATCAGGAGCAAAGTATTTTAGTTTTATTTCCTGATTGCCCGAATCCTGAATTTAGAGAAGTTTTGTTTTTGCGTGAAACCAATAGCCATATCGCTATTTGGGAGGGACATAAATATACCAAGGAGGAGGCGCAAATTACATCAGGGATAAAAAATATTATTTGGCTTGATAAATTTGATACAGTATTACATACCATTATAAATTATGCCCAGCTTATTTATATCAATACCAACGAAAACGATCGTTATAGCCATACTGTTCCATATCGCGATCTTAGATTTTACGAAACCTTACGTACAAAATACCCGCTGCATCATTATGAGCGTTCTGCATTAATTTTGAGAGACCTTAGGGTTGTTAAATCAGACATTGAAATTGAACTCACAAAAAAAGCTTGTCAAATTACACGGGATGGTTTTTTAAGAGTTTTGAATTTCGTAAAACCCGGTGTAGCCGAATATGAGATTGAAGCAGAATTTTCTCATGAGTTTTTGCGTCAGCGTGCTACCGGACATGCATACAGCCCGATCATTGCTTCAGGTAAAAATGCGATCGTATTACACTACACAGAAAATAATCAGATTTGCAAAGACGGTGAACTTGTACTTTTAGATGTAGGTGCCGAATATGCCAATTATAATGCGGATATGACCAGAACAATACCAGTTAATGGCAAGTTTACTAAACGCCAGCTCGATGTTTATAATGCCGTTTTAAACGTGATGCGTCAAGTTTCCAAGTTATTGGTTACTGGCACTATTTGGAATGAATACCATGATGAGGTTGGTAAAATAATGACCAGTGAATTAATTAGTCTTGGCTTATTGAGCAAACATGATGTGGAAAAGCAAGATCCTGATAGCCCTTTGTATAAAAAATATTTTATGCATGGCACTTCCCATCATTTAGGATTGGATGTACACGATTTTGCAAGTAGGTACAAGCCATTTGAGCCAGGAAATATATTGACATGCGAACCTGGTATTTATATTCCGGAAGAAGGATTGGCTGTTAGGATAGAAAATGATATTTTAATAACGAATACAGGAAATATTGATTTAATGGCCGATATCCCGGTAGAGGCAGCCCATATTGAAGAGATTATGAATGGTTAGAAACAGGGCTGTTTAAGGTATTTTTTGTTAATTATAGCGTTCAATAAAGCTGTACAAATTAAAATTCTTTTGTTTAGAGGCTGTTTTAATAGCATCTGCCAATTGTTTTTTATCAAATTTTGCCATATACTTTTGTTGCATAATTTGAAATGCTTTTTCGGCAAGCAATTTTTCTTTGTTTTTGTTACTTTTTGGGGGATTTGAATTTATAAAATTAATAAGCTCATCTATCCCGTTGCCTTTAGTAGCAATTGTTTTAAAAACAGGAATTTGATTGCCTTTATTATGAATGAGTACTTTTTTGAGCTTATTTATAAAGGTATCTGCACCCTCACGGTCTGCTTTATTTACAATAAATGCGTCGGCAATTTCCATTAAACCCGATTTTATATGTTGAATTTCATCGCCACTTTCGGGTACTAAAACCAATAAGGTAATATCGGCCAAGCCTGTAATTTCAACTTCTGATTGACCTACGCCTACGGTTTCAACAATGATATAATCAAACCCGGAAGCTTTTAAAATATCAGTCATTTCTATCGTTTTGGCCGAAAGACCTCCCAATGATCCTCTCGTTGCCAATGATCGGATAAAAATATTTGGATGGTTAAAATGAGCGGTCATCCGAATTCTATCGCCAAGTAGCGAGCCAAAATTGAATGGAGAGGTTGGGTCTACAGCTAAAACGGCAATTTTTTTTTTCTGCCTTTAACAAATTGCCAATCAACTCATTAACAAGTGTGCTTTTTCCAGCCCCAGGTGGTCCGGTAATGCCAATTATTGGAACCTCCTTTTCAAATACCAAACCTTTTAATATTTCATCAGAACCTGATAAATTATTCTCAACAATAGTTAATGCCCTGGCCACCGATTTAAAATCAGTTACCTGAGGTTTAACAAATGTTGGCTTTTTGTGCATGCCTGTAAATATAAATAACCTAAACCTAATTGTTTACTTATTATTTTTCTGTTTTCAGTGGCAATTAAGTCTAAAATTCAATGGTATTTTTATTAAACTTGTTTTTTATAAATATTGATTAATCTCTAAATTAGGCAATGAAAAAACTTTTTGTCTTGATTTGCTTACTACCCTGCATACAGGTAGCGAGTAAAGCACAAAATTCAAAACATACTTTTGCCCTTGGCGATACTGTCTTTTTATTGGATAATAAACCTTTCCAATTAATTTCAGGCGAGATTCATTGTACGCGTGTTCCGAGGGAGTATTGGCGCGATAGATTGAAAAAGGCAAAGGCCATGGGTTTAAATACCATTGGCACGTATGTATTTTGGAACGCTCTTGAACCCGAAGAAGGTAAGTTTGATTTTAAAGGGAATAATGATATAGCTGAATTTGTAAAAATTGCTTCTGAAGAAGGATTATGGGTAATATTACGCCCTAGCCCCTATGCCTGTGCCGAATGGGAATTTGGTGGTTACCCTTACTGGCTGCTAAAAGACAAAACCTTAAAAGTAAGGAGTAAAGATCCGAAATTTTTGAATGCCTATCATGATTATATCATGCAGTTGGGTAAACAACTTTCTCCTTATTTAATTACCAATGGAGGCAATATCCTGATGGTGCAAATTGAAAACGAATATGGTTCTTACAGCAATGATAAAGAGTATCTGGATATCAACCGTAAAATATTTATTGAAGGAGGTTTTAACGGATTATTATTTACTTGCGATGGGCCCTCGCAAATGCCTGCCGGGTATTTGCCGGGCTTTTTACCTGCTGTAAACGGATTAGATAACCCGAAGGAAGTTAAGGAGTTAATAAATAAATACCACAATGGCAAAGGACCGTATTATATTGCCGAGTGGTATCCCGGTTGGTTTGATAGTTGGGGAAGTGCACACCAAACCAGCAATGGTGATGAGGATGCCAAGAAACTGGATACTATTTTATCTGCCGGAATTTCCATTAACCTATATATGTTTCATGGTGGCACTACCCGAGGTTTTATGAATGGCGCAAATATGAGTAAAAATGATCCCTATTCGCCACAAACTTCAAGTTATGATTATGATGCTCCATTAGATGAAGCCGGAAATCCAACAGCCAAATATTTAAAATTTAGAGCGGTAATTGAAAAACACTTACCAACGGGTGAAAAACTACCGTCAATACCCTCAAATAATAAAACAATTGCTATTGATAGCATCAAATTAACCAAACAATTTGATCTGTTTTCCAATCTTAGTCAACCTGTACTGGCTGAGCATCCATTGAGTTTTGAAGATTTAGGGCAGGCCTACGGGTTTGTTTTATACCGTACTACCATAAAAAATGCCATAAATGGCGAATTGAAAATTACTGAACTGCGAGACTTTGCAACTATCTATTTAAATGGAGAACTTGTTGGTACATTGGATAGGCGTCTTAAACAAAATTCAATTTTATTAAATGCACCAGCCAATGCCATTTTGGATATTTTGGTTGAAAACAATGGACGTATAAATTATGGCACCTACTTAACGGATAACAGGCAAGGTATAACAGAAAATGTTACTCTAAATAATACCGAACTAGTAAGTTGGAAAATGTATAAATTCCCCTTTCAATCTATGGATAAATTAAAGTTCTCTTCCATTTACAAAAATACGACGTTTCATGCCTCATTTTACAAAGGCGAATTTGAGTTAACCGAAACCGGAGATACTTTTCTTGACATGCGTGGTTTTGGTAAAGGTTTTGTTTTTTTAAATGGATATAACCTGGGTAAATATTGGTACATAGGGCCTCAACAAACTATTTATATACCTGCAGGTTGGTTAAAAAAAGGCAACAATGAAGTGATTGTATTTGATGAATTAATGGGAAATCATCAAAAAATAAAAACACTTGGCCAACCCGTTTTGAACGAGGTTAATAAATAAATATAATTTTAATATATTTGATTTTGCTTATCATTATAACCTATTAATTTATGGGCTTTCTTTTTAGTTTACTGGGCAGTTATTATTATATCGTAATATTGATACAAGGCTTTTGCGCTTTCCACAGTTACCGAAGAGGGACCTTAAACAAATGGATTTACCTCATTATTTTTTTACCTTTTATTGGTAGTTTGATTTATTTATATAACGAGGTTCTTCCCGAATTGCGTTATAATAAATCGAACATTGATATTGGAGCAGTAATTAATCCATCGGGTAAAATAAAGAAAATGGAGGATGAACTTCGGTTTACCGATACTTTTGCGAATAAAGTTAAACTGGCAGATGCTTACCTTGCCTCCGGACAAACAACCAAAGCTATTAATTTATATGAAAGTAGTTTGAATGGAGCATTTTCAGAAAATGAACATGTTTTGGCTCAATTAATTATAGCTTACTACCATGAAGGTAAATTTGCAAAAATACCTCCATTGGTAAAAAAAATATACAACCTAACCCAATTCACCCGATCAAAGGCGCATTTAATATATGCCAAAGCAATTGAAAATTTAGGGGAAGTTGCAGCTGCCGAAAATGAGTTTAAAAAAATGAAGGGAAGGTTTTCTTATTATGAAGCCAGGTATGAATATGGGCTTTTTTTGATACGTAACAACCGCACA
>CAIYNX010000028.1 GCA_903927645.1 uncultured Mucilaginibacter sp. | reverse complement strand
TTACCGAATATGAAATAGTAACAAAGGAGTCTTTTTTTAACGCTATTTACAACTTAAGTAATCATTCCAGATTTTATTGATAACTGATTTTAATATGATATAAATTTATTTTTATACATATCCATCAAGAAAATTATTAAGTGGTTCGAAGTATTTTAATACCTATATAAATTATTAAAATTTTTATTTTATAGATACTCTTTAAGTAGCTGTTCTATTTCTTTGTCAGAAATTGAATCTTTATCGCCTTTACTATATATGGAAAATAGAAGTACTTTAGTTTCAATAACTTTAACGAACGACATTACCCTCGCTCCACCAGACCTACCTTTATTTTTTGAAGCAATGGCCAGCGGATTTTATAAATGTCGTTACCTAATGGTGTGCCAGTAATAGGATTGTTTTCTAGAAGAGTAAATAAGTTAAATAGCTCAATCTTTAAGGAAGGATACCTTTTCACAAGTTTTTTAGCTTCCTTTTTAAAATTTTCTGAAAGTTCAACCTCAAATCTCATCAAGAAAATTTTTAGCCGTTGTTGTTTTTAATTCACCTTTTTTAAAAAGTTTAACTTCCTTCAATCCTTCCGCAATGTTTTTCAAAACCGTTTGTTTTGAAGATTTTTCATCAGTTTCAATTTTTTCTACATAATGCGGATTTTTAGCCAGTTCTACAAAATCATTATATTCCTTATCTGTTGTATAGATCGTTACCTGTCTCATCTTTAACAAAAATTTTTTAAGTTTTGTATTGTTATCCTGCTTTAATTAATGCATATCGAGTAGAATTATTTTTATAAATGGTTCTACGCATTACATATGCTTTTTAATTATATACAAATATCCAATAATAAATTTATAAAATCCAACCCCTAAATTATTTCCTTTTTTTGGAATTGAATAACAAATAACCATCCTTATCTACCCTTACATCCCTTCTTGTTTTATTTTTTTTATCCCTACCTGTATCATTTCATTTTTTCTCTGCGTAATGTATATAAAATACAACCTGAAGAAATGAAAAAAGAAATTTTAACCTTAACCTTATTAGTAATTATTGGCTTTATGGCCTGTAAAAAAGTGGATATGATTAACCCAAATTCCAATACTAATAATCCAAATTATAACAGTGTTAAAAACACATTTGCCGGTATAAAGAAAAGCGATAGCCTAACTACTGGCTTGTTTGGCAAATGGGAAATAACCAAACGCTTTGGTGGAAATATTTTACCAGCCAACTTTCAGGCAGGCAACGGCACTGTATATCAATTTAATAGCGACAGTACTTATAAACACTATCAAGATGGTACCTTGAACGCAAGTGGCGTTTTCCATATAGTAAAAAGTGCCTTAAAATATGATACGGTAGCTTATAACGTATTGTATTTTAACAATGATAATTCACTTTTTGCAAGTTCAATCATCACAGTAAATGGCAATCAATTAACTCTTGCCCCCTTAATGCCTGATTTTGCTCGTACTGTTTATATAAAAACCGGTAACTAAGTAATATTTTAAGCTGCGGCTTAAGGATTTATAAAAAAATGAAACCTATAATCTTAATCACAATAACCCTATTACACTAACCCAAATGGTAGGCTACTCGCGACGAGTGGCCAACCATTAATTTTAAAAATGCAATGGAACAAAAATCCTAAACCTTATTGCAAACTTTAAATAATAGCCGTAATTAATAATTATTGGATTGGAATTTTGCCGGCATGATATTTATACCAAGTGTTTTGGCGACAATAGAATTAAAAAATAACTGAGCTGTTAATTCCACAAACCAAAGATTTGATAAAGAATAAATTATTGGTTATTCCATAAATTGGGTAAAATTTAATATTTCCCTACAACTACTTTGTAAAAGCTATCAAGGTTTAAATATTGATTGGCTAATTCATTTAACTCTTTCGGCAATACTGTTTTTACAATATGCACGTAATTGTCATAATAACTGTAATCAAGACCGGCAAAGTATAAATTCTTAAATTTATCAGCATGCGAGAAAACATTCTCTAAACTCCCTAATAATGATCCTAATAAATAATTGCGTACCAGATTCAATTCTTCTGTAGGGATCAGGTTGGTTTTTAAATTATTCAATTCCTTCTCAATTTCTGATATGGCAGCTTTACATACATCCGCACCAACCTCGGTTGCTATAAACCAAGCACCACCATTTTTTAATGAGCTTAAACCCGAACCTATGCCATAAGTGTAACCCTTATCTTCACGAATATTGGCCATTAATCTTGATCCAAAATAACCACCTAAAACTGTATTTAACACTTGTAATGCCGGAAAATTTTTATGTGAGCGATTGATGGAAGGAATTCCCATCCTAATTGCCGATTGCAATGCTTCCGGCTTCTCTTCATAATAAAAATGTTCAGCAGCTGGTAAAACCTCAGGCTGAGTAGTATCATTTTGCAGTTTTTCGGCTCCCCAATCACCATCAAATGTAGCTGATATTAAATTAGTTACATCTGCATCCAATTTACCTGCAACAATTAGGATGCAATTTTGGGGCTGATACATTTGCCTGAAATGCTGCAATAAATCATCCTGCTTCAATGTCTTGTAATCGTCGGGGTTTGCACCTAAACCGTAAAGCGTATTCCCAAACAACGCTTTGTTAAACAGCCTACGCGCTACCACATCATTTTTTTGCAAACTAACCTGTAATTTTTGCTGTTGATTACGGATGTAGGTATCAAGTTCTTTTTCGGGGAAGATTGAATTTGTTAAAATATCTTTAACTACAGGCAAGGTGTGTTTTAGGTGCTTCGTTAAACTAAATAAGGTTACGGTTGAATGATCGTAACCATAATCAACCTGCAAAAAAGCGCCGTAAAAATCAACTTTATCAGCAATTTCTGCTGCTGTTAAAGTACCGGTACCATCTGTAAGCATGGTATTAACAGTTGCATTTAGCAAGGGCTTTGCCGAATTGAAACGCTCATTGGCAAAAATCCATTCAATACGTACCAAATCCTGATCGCCTGATTTAAAGCTAAACATTTGGCAACCATTTGTAAGTTGCCGTTTTTCAGGATGCAAAAGTTCTATATTATCAATCCCCTTAAATTCAGGGGCTATTTTTCTATTTAATATCATTATTTAATTTAATTACCAAGCCCTAAGGTTAAGCCAAATCTGCCACTGCCTTTTCGGCCAAATAAACGAGTGTTGATGAATTTTCCTTTACAAACATTTTGCGCGATAATTCCAAAATTTGCCGACTGCTAACCTCGCTAAATTTTCCGGTTTCATTATTCATTAATCCTGCATCGCCCAACAATTCAAAAAATGCCAAATTCATGGCCATATCCAATAATGACATCTCCGAAAATATCATGGTCGACTCAACTTTGTTTTTAACCTTAGTAAGTTCTTCTACTGTAACTTCCTTGTTTTTTAACAATTCAAGCTCTTCCCAAATTGCTGCTTCAGCAGTTTCAATGCTTACATTTTCTGTCGGTTTTCCTTCAAATACAAACATGCCTTTGTCAATACTACCGGTCATGTATGCATGCACCTCGCTAAACAATTGTTTTTCTTTCACCAACCTACGGTACAACCGCGAAGAGTTTCCTCGAGAGAGTATATCGGATAGCAACTCGGCAACATAATAATCTTCATCCAACCTTGCCCCCATTTGGAAGGCTATGTAAATATCGTTTAATGGTACCTTGGCTATTGTGGTTAGCCTTCTTTCTTCTTGTTGGTCCGGTTCCTGTGGTAAATTACGTACATACTTATTGCCTGCCGGTATGTTGCCAAACCATTTTTCGGCTAGCAGTTTAACTTCTTCTAAATTTACATTACCACCAACAACCATAATAGCATTTTGCGGATTATAATGCTTTTTAAAAAATGCCTTCACATCCTCCATCTTAGCTTCCTCAATATGCTGTATGTTTTTACCTATTGTGGCCCATTGGTAAGGATGTTTTTTATAAACCATTGGCCTTAACTTAAGCCAAACATCGCCATAAGGCTGGTTAAGGTACCTTTGTTTAAATTCCTCAATCACTACATTGCGTTGTACTTCTAAACTCTTTTTACTGAAGGCTAAACTCAACATACGGTCGCTCTCTAGCCAAAAAGCGGTTTCCAAGTTAGATGATGGCAGCGTGATATAATAATTGGTTATATCATTACTGGTAAAAGCATTGTTTTCGCCACCTACACGCTGCAGGGGCTGGTCGTAATCAGGTATATTAACCGAACCACCGAACATCAAATGCTCAAACAAATGCGCAAAGCCTGTTTTATCAGCATCTTCGTCTCTGGCACCCACATCATACAAAATATTAAGTACTGCCATAGGCGTAGTATGGTCTTCATGAACAATTACCCTTAGGCCATTATTTAAAGTAAATCTGTTGAATTTAACCATGTATCAATTATAATTTTAAAACAGGACAGCAAATGTAGAATTTTTTTAACTTGTTAAAGGGCTTATTTGGCTTTTAACATTACACTGATAAATGAAAAACACCTTGTTTTTAGTAAACAGAAACAATACTTTTACTAAAGGTTTTTATAGTAATGGTAACCATAGATCAGCTAATTGAACAGATAACCCCATCAATAGGTAAAACAAAGGTTTTATCATTGTGCAAGGTTTTACGTGAAAATGAATTTGATTTAAGTGATTTGGTAAACCTTACCTTTCACAATGATAGGGGTATAGGTTTTAGAGCTGCATGGGTTTTGGAAAACCTGTTTTTATCATTGCCTATTTATTATTTAGAAGATATAGCCTACCTGCTTTCTAAAATAAAAAATATTGAAAACCCTGCTTGCAAACGGCATTACGCAAAAATTATTCTGAATTTGACCGATAAAAAGGCACCCGCTGCAATTAAAAAACTTATAGAAAAATTAGATTTAGAACCAGTTGTTGAGCAATGCTTTGATTGGGCTATAGACCCCGAAGTAAAAATTGCAGTTAAAGTTTTTGCGTTGGAGAGCTTGTATAATTTAAGTAATCGATATATTTGGATAAGGCATGAACTAGCAAATCAAATTCAATTTTTAATGCGCAATGGCTCACCGGGAATACAATCAAAAGGGAATAAACTACTTAAGCTTTTAGCCAATAATCAATAAACCAAAATATAAACCATAAAAATTAAAAAACATGAAGACTATCAAAATTATTTACTGGACCACCACCATTATCTTTTTCCTGTTTGATGGTGTTATGCCTGCCCTAACATCGCATACAAAAATGGCGGTTGATGCCATCAGGCATTTAGGCTACCCAGATTATTTTAGGGTGATGCTTACCGTTTTTAAAGTAACCGGTGCTTTAGCTTTGATAATACCACAGGTAAAAGGTAATTACAAAGAATGGGCCTATGCAGGCTTTGGTATTTCTATAATTGCAGCTGCGGTATCAAATTGGGCAATGGATGGCTTTGGTCCAAATGTAATAACAGCCGTTATTGTTTTTGCAATACTTGCCACCTCTTATATTACCTACCATAAATTAACCCCTGCTAATTAAAATTTTAAAAAGCCAATTTTGCGGTATACCTAGGTATGCTTTAATTATTGGCTTTTTTAATTCCATTATTTGCTTGGGCAAAGGCAATTTTACAAATTGGTATTTTTTTTGTGTTTTTTATTAAAAAACGCAAAAATTATTATCAATATTAAAACAAATAGAATATTTTTATAGAAATTATATAAATATGTCTATCAAAGTTGCCATACGTCATTTTACCAGTTATAAGTACGAACGTTTTATAGAGGTTTCGCCCCAAGTAATACGTTTGCGCCCTGCCGCGCACTCGCGTACCAGTATAAAAGGCTACTCATTAAACATAAAGCCCGAAAAGCATTTTATCAACTGGCAACAGGACCCCTTTGGCAATTACTTGGCACGTATTGTTTTCCCCGATAAAATAAAGGAGTTTGTTGTAGATGTTGAGGTAATTGCAGATATGGTGGTGATAAATCCATTTGACTTTTTTATTGAAGAATATGCCGAAAACTTTCCGTTCGCATACGAGGAAGACCTAAAAAAACAACTCATCCCATATTTAGAGGTTACAGAAAAGGGATCGCATTTATCAAAATGGATTGAAAAAGTTAAACTCCTGCTCGATAAAAAAATCAGGATGATTGATATGCTGGTTTTGGTAAATCAGCTTCTTAATAAAGAAATTAGCTATAAAATACGTTTAGAAACCGGTGTACAAACCTGCGAAGAAACCCTCGACCTAGCCTCTGGCTCCTGCCGGGATTCTGCTTGGCTTTTTGTGCAAATTCTTCGTCATTTGGGCTTGGCGGCTCGTTTCGCATCGGGCTATTTGGTGCAACTAAAACCTGATATCAAGGCTCTGGACGGCCCATCTGGCCCTGCAGAGGATTTTACCGATTTACATGCCTGGACAGAGGTTTACCTTCCGGGTGCAGGTTGGGTTGGGCTCGACCCAACATCAGGCTTATTTGCAGGCGAAGGGCATATTCCATTGGCTTGTACACCCGACCCACAAAGCGCGGCTCCAATAAGCGGTACTGCCGAAAGTTGTGAAACGGAGTTCTTTTTTGAAAACACCATAACCCGCATTGAGGAAGGCCCAAGGGTAACCAAACCGTATTCGGATGCGCAATGGCAGCGAATTATGGATTTAGGCGATAAGGTAGACGCAGAGTTTGAAGCCAATAACGTAAAGCTTACCATGGGTGGTGAGCCAACCTTTGTTTCGATTGATAACCCGGATGCACCCGAATGGAATACCACTGCTGATGGTGAACACAAAAGGCATTTATCAAATATTTTATTCCATAAATTAAAAGATGAATATGGCAGCGGTGCATTAATGCAATATGGCCAAGGTAAATGGTACCCCGGAGAACGGTTGCCAAGATGGAAACTGGCCTGTTACTGGCGCAAGGATAACCAACCTATATGGCATAATGATGCATTGATGGCCGATTTATCGAAGGATTATGAACTGAAAGCAGAGGATGCTAAAAAATTTATTTATCTCCTTAATCAGGAGCTTTGCACCGACCCGCAAAACATCTCAGCAACGTATGAAGACCCGCTTTATTTTATTTGGGAAGAAGGCAATGTTCCGGTAAACATCGACCCGCTTAAACTGGATTTAAAATCGCCATTAGAGCGCCAAAAACTGGCAGAATTGTTAACCGAAGGCTTGAACAATCCGGTTGGTTTTGTTCTACCCTTAAAATGGGATTTCCACCAAAATAACTGGCAAAGTTGTAAATGGCATTTCCGTCGAAAGCATTTGTTTCTAATACCGGGTAATTCGCCTGTAGGTTTAAGATTGCCGCTAAACGCGATTGAATACTTTGACCCCGAAAGTCAGGAGGTAATTCCGGAACGCAGTCTTTTTGAAGAGGTAGGTCCTTTACCAAAAACCATTAGAAAAAATTCAACCACCGAAGAAAGTGCCAAACATAATAACAGCGATATTATTTTTAAAACGGCCATAGTTGTTGAAATTCGTCAGGGGAAATTGTTTGTATTTTTTCCGCCATTGAGTTATTTGGAGCATTATTTATACCTTGTAAATGCGGTTGAGCGCACAGCTGAGGCCTTAAATATCCCGGTTTTGATTGAAGGCTACGACCCACCTGCCGATAATAGAATAACCAAAATGATGGTTACCCCCGACCCGGGCGTAATAGAAGTAAATATCCAACCTGCAAAAAGTTGGCGAGAACTGTTATATAACTATGAAATTTTATATGCCAGAGCCGCCGAATCTCGGCTGGCTACCGAAAAATTTAACCTTGACGGCAGGCATACCGGAACAGGTGGCGGTAACCATGTTACGTTAGGCGGACAAACACCAGAAGAAAGTCCGCTACTACGCCGACCGGATATTTTAAAAAGCTTTATTACTTTTTGGCAACACCACCCTTCATTATCCTATCTGTTTAGTACCCAGTTTATAGGGCCAACCAGCCAGGCACCAAGGGTTGATGAAGGCAGGGTTGAGACCTTGTACGAGTTAGAAATAGCCTTTCAACAAATACCCGATTATAAGGAAAACGATGTGCCATTTTGGTTAGTCGACCGAATTTTCAGGCATTTATTAACTGATATTACGGGTAATACACACCGTTCGGAGTTTTGTATCGATAAATTGTATTCACCTGATTCTTCTAGCGGTCGCTTAGGTATTTTGGAACTGCGTGGTTTTGATATGCCACCACATTTCAGAATGAGCATGGTACAATTTTTATTAATCCGTTCGCTACTGGCTTGGTTTTGGAAAAAACCTTACAACCATAAATTGGTGCGTTGGGGAACCGAGCTGCACGACCGCTTTTTACTGCCTCATTATTGTTATAAAGATTTGAGCGAGGTAATTGAAAACCTTCGGGAAAACGGTTATCCATTGGAGATGGCTTGGTTTGAGCCATTCTTCAGCTTCCGCTTTCCGTTTTTGGGCGAATTACAGGTAGATGATATCCATATAGAAATAAAAATGGCTATTGAGCCTTGGCATGTGCTGGGCGAAGAAATGTCGGGCACGGGCACTTCCCGCTTTGTTGATTCATCCTTGGAACGAGTGCAAGTAAAAGTAAGTGGCCTGACGGATTCGCGTTACCATTTATTATGCAATGGCCTGCGCATCCCATTAAAAAATACAGGTACACAAGGTGAATATGTAGCGGGTATACGTTACCGGGCATGGCAACCACCGTCCGCCTTGCACCCTACAATAGGTACCGATACCCCGCTGGTTTTTGATTTGTTCGATACTTGGTCGCAAAAATCGATAGCGGCTTGTCAGTACCATGTATCACATCCGGGTGGCCGAAGTTATAATTCGTTCCCAATTAACAGTTATGAGGCGGAATCGAGGGTGATATCCCGTTTC
>CAIYNX010000027.1 GCA_903927645.1 uncultured Mucilaginibacter sp. | reverse complement strand
GTAGAAGGTGTAGATAACAATAGCAGCGATTCAACCATTATTAAATTGAGCAATACGGTTAATATTGGTAGTAAAGTTTCTTCTTCGCCTGTTTTAAATGCAACAGTTTCAGTTCATGGCGATCAGAATGTTTCTTATCCATTAACAGAAATTGGGCAAGGTAAATATTTTACTACAAATTTGAATTTAGATAATACCCATAAATACCAATTGGTAATTACAACTGCTACTAATAAACAGTATTATTCTGATTATGAACCGGTTTTAAATGCTCCTCTAATTGATAGCGTATATTTTACTATATCAAACAAAACAATTAATATCAATACTGCTTCACATGATGCTACCAATATTGTGAAATATTACAGATGGGACTATAAAGAAACATGGATAATTCATTCTCCCTATTTTTCGTATTATAAATCAAATGGCGATACGGTATTAGACAGAGACTTATTGAATGATAATATTTTTGAATGTTGGGCTAGCGATACCTCGAGTACCTTGGTCTTAAATTCAACCGAAAAGCTTAAACAACCTATATTAAAGGATAATGTTATAACAAGCTTTCCAATTAGTGCAGAAAGATCTGCTCATAGATACAGTATTTTGGTTAACCAATACGCTTTAAGTGCCGACGCTTATAACTTTTGGACCAACCTGAAAAAGAACACCGAGAAACTTGGAAGCATTTTTGATCCGCAACCATCGCAAATAAACGGCAATATTCATTGCTTAACAGATCCGGCGGAAATTGTAATTGGGTATATAAGTGTTGGCACGGTAACCACTAAACGAATTTTTATAAGCAACCAACAGTTACCATTAAGTTTTTATACATCCCCTTATGGTGATTGTAGGGTTGATTCACTTTTATATAAATTTTATTATCCCGGAAGTAAAATTCCGATAGATCAGGTTGATATTAATTTAAATGTGAATAGGGGGGCCATTACAAATCCACTTATTCCAATTGATGCAATAATTGCAAGGCCACATACACCTATTTTAGGTTATACGGCCTCTTCAAGGTTTTGTGTTGACTGTACTTTACGAGGAACAAACAAAAAACCTGATTTTTGGAAATAAATGAAATTGTTTTATTTAATATTTAATTTTATCATGTTGCTATTTTTAAGTTGTAAAAAAGCCTATAATCCCCCCGCAATAACATCTCCGGGTAGTTATTTAGTGGTTGAAGGTGTAATTAACAATAGCAGCGATTCGACCATTATAAAATTAAACTACACCGTTAATATTGCAGATAGTGTTACCATATCACCGGTTTTAAACGCTAAATTAGCCGTTCAAGATGATCAAAACAGTGTTTTTCCTTTAACAGAAATTGCAAATGGTAGATATTTTGCCATAAATTTAAATTTAGATAATACGTGTACTTACAGGTTAATTATAAATACTGCCAACAATAAACAATATTATTCTGATTATGTGCCCGTTTTAAATGCTCCCCCAATTGATAGTGTTTATTTTACCTTATCAAACAATCTTGTCAATATTAATACCTCCACTCATGATGCTACAAATACAGTGAAGTATTACCGATGGGATTATAAAGAAACTTGGATCATTCAATCTGCGTATTTTTCATATTTTAAATCAAATGGTGATACTGTTTTGGCTAGAGATTTTATAAATGATAATATTTACCAATGCTGGGCAAGCAATAACTCAAGCACTTTAGTGATTAATTCAACAGCAAAACTTAGTCAACCATTATTAAAAGATAATATTATCACCAGTTTTCCTCAAAGTTCTGAAAAGCTTGCACACCAATATAGTATTTTGGTAAACCAATATGCCTTAAATGCGGATGCATATAATTTTTGGACCAACCTTAAAAAAAACACAGAGAAACTGGGTAGCATTTTTGATGCTCAACCTTCTCAAAATAATGGGAATATGCATTGTAAAACAAATCCTATAGAGCCTGTAATAGGTTATATAAGTGTTGGCAGCGTTACAACTAAAAGAATATTTATTAATAACCAACAGTTGCCAGCAATTGCTTCTGCATTGCCTTATGGTAAATGCGAAATTGATACCTTTTTATACAAGTATTATCCACCTTTAAGTAGTATTCCAATAAATCAAGTTAATATGAATATTAATTATAAAAGGGGAGCTGTTTCAAATACTCAAATTCCTTTAAATTCTATAGTACAACCCGGGGGAAAAATCCTTGGTTTTACAGGCTCTTCAAGGTTTTGTGTTGACTGTACTTTACGAGGAACAAACAAAAAACCTGATTTTTGGAAATAATTTATAGTGGATAATAGATATTTAAAAGAAATTAATAATTAAAAAACCAATGATATGAAAAACAATATTAAGAGGGTCTTTTTTTTAACTTATTTAACAGCAATTATTTTACCTGTTTATCAAGTTGCAAAAGCACAGGTTATACAAGAGGTACAAAATAGCTTTAATTTATACAAGCAATCATCATTGCAAGAAAAGGTATTTGTTAATACTGATAAAACAGTTTATTTGCCGGGTGAAATTTTATGGTTTAAAGTTTATTGTGTGGATGGGAATGACCATAAACCACTTAATTTGAGTAAGGTAGTTTATTTGGAAATTTTAGATAATAGTCAAAATCCTATTATACAAACCAAGGTTGAGATGAAAAATGGATTGGGTGATGGTTCTGTTTATATACCTGTTTCTGCAAATAACGGATCTTATAAATTACGTGCATACACCAACTGGATGAAGAATTTTAGTCCTGAGTTTTATTTTGAAAAACCATTAACAATTATAAACACTATTAAAATTCCGGAACCAATAAAACCGGTTGTAGCAAAAAATGATATTCAGTTTTTTCCGGAGGGTGGCAATTTAATTATGAATGTAGTAAATAAAGTAGCCTTTAAAGCGGTTGACATTCATGGAAACGGTGTATCAATTAGGGGAGTTATTATGAACAGCCACAATGATACTGTTACTAAGTTCAAATCGTTCAAATTTGGAATGGGTATTTTTTTATTCAAGCCCGATTCTGATAAAAAATATAAAGCCATTATTTATACAGATAATAATGTACCAATAGAAAAAGATTTACCCGAAATTGTTTCAAAAGGTTATGGTTTACTATTAGCAGAAGCTGATAATGGTAAATTAAATTTTACAATTTCGGCCGTAAATATTCCTGATGAAAACATCTTTTTATTTGCACATACCAGGCAAGCGGTGGTAGCTGCAGAGACCGGATTTTTGAAAAATGGTAAAGTAATTTTTACGCTTGATAAAAGTACATTGGGTGACGGTATAACCCACTTTACAATTTTTAATAGCTTAAAGCAACCTGTTTGCGAACGTTTATATTTTAAAACTCCAGCACATAATTTTTTGATTGATGCAAGTTCTGATCAGCCACAGTATAATAAGAGAAAACCTGTTAATATTAGTATCGCATTAAAAAATGCGAATGTTAAACCTCTAAACACATCACTTTCTATGTCGGTATACCGTATTGACTCTTTGCAGGAAATTGATCCAATGAATATTTTTAATTATTTGTGGTTAAATTCTGAGTTGAAGGGGAAAATAGAAAGTGCCGATTATTATTTAAAAAATGACGATGCTGAAACCAGAGAGGCACAAAATAATTTAATGCTTACACAAGGCTGGTCGCGCTTTAAATGGGAACCACTTTTGCAAAACAATTCTTCATTGTTTACCTACCTGCCTGAATATAATGGTCATATAATTACTGGTAAGGTGTACAATAGTGGCAATAATACACCAGCAAGAAATATTATTACTTATCTCGGAATACCGGGAAAACGGGTGCAATTGTATACCTCGCAAAGTGATACCTTAGGTAGGTTACAATTTATTGCGAAAGATTTTTACGGGCCAAATGAAATTATTGCCCAAACTAATACAGCAGTTGATTCAACTTACCGCCTCGAACTAAATAATCCATTTTCTGATCAATATTCAAAAAGTATTTTATCAAAATTTTGGTTAGATGCCAGTCAACTTAAATCATTAAAAGAGCATAGCCTTGATGTACAGGTATTGAATTTATACAATGGTGATAAAATAAGGAAGTTTGAAGAGCCTAATATAGACAGTACAGCTTTTTATGGTAACCCGTATAAAAAATATAAGCTTGATGATTATACAAGGTTTACCACAATGGAAGAGGATTTACGTGAATATGTTTCGGAGGATAATATTACAAAGGTAAAGGGCAAATTTCACATTAAGGTTTTAAATGAAAACGGATTTTTGGATACAGACCCTCTAGCATTGATTGATGGCATTCCGTTTTTTAATATTGATAAAATTTTCAATATCGACCCCTTGAAGGTAAAAAAGCTTGAGGTAGTGCCATTTAGGTATTATTACGGGCCAACGGTAAATGATGGTATTTTTAGTTTTACTACTTACAAAGGCGATCTTGGAGGGGTAGATCTTGATCCTAAAGCTGTGGTGATGGATTATGAAGGTCTTCAATTAAAAAGGCAATTTTATTCGCCGGTTTATGGATCAGAAAATCAATCAACAAGTAGAATACCTGATTTTAGGAACCTGCTATACTGGTCGGCTGATGTTAAAGGCCCTGTTACTTTTTATACTTCCGATCAAAAAGGAAAATATGTTGGCGTAGTACAAGGTTTAACTTCAAAAGGTGATGCTGGTTTGCAGTATTTTTATTTTGAAGTAAATTGATTTGAGATGTTTTAAATTGAATGTGTATTCAATAATGCGATTATAAACTTAATTAAAGTATAGCTGCATTACTGAATACACAATTTTATAACTGAAAGAATCTTACTTTCACCAGTGTTCCATTTAAGCAATAGCTTATTTTACTAAATCTCGTTTTGGCCAACAATTCCAATACGATGGTAAAAAAATCGTGTTATCATCAAATAAACTAAGACTATGCGCACCATTGTTACCGTTTATGTTAATAATTGGTTTGGTTGGATTTAGTGCTTCTTTAATACGTAAATGTAAATCTGCAAAATGAGCTATTTCAATTGAATTGCTACCTTTTGGTAGTTGCGCTTCAATTTGTTTTAATTCAGCCCGCACAATTGGTCTTATATCGGCCATTATCATATTTAAGGGGGTTAGCCCAATATTTGCTTGTTGGGTTGAGGAAAAAGGATATTGCCTGGTATCGTCATTTAATAAACTCTTCAAATTTTCAATATAGCCACGTTGCAGGTTGCGTTTATAAACGTCGGGTTCATTTTTTGAAAAAATTCCGGTTCGTAAGTCGCTGAATAAATCAAGCACAGTGTAGGCAGATGCACCATTTTTTGTTTCGTTATCAAACATTCTGGATAGTCTTCCTGCCGATAAAACACTACCTAAATAACCAACCTGAATAGCTTTTATCCGATTAATGATTAACCCGTTATCAAATTTATTAATCTCTTTCTGTTCAACCAGCCATGTTGGGGTATCAAAAAGTTGCTTATTTAAAAAATTTAAAGCCTGCTGCTGTAATTGTTTATTTATATAGGAGTAAACAGGACCACTTTGGTCGTAAGTTTTAAAATTTTCTGATAGGCCACCTATATTCGTAATTACATGCCCCATGTACCTCGAATATTGGTTTAAAGCTTCATAATATAATGTTTGCAAGTCGGTAAAATCGTCTCCTTTTTGGTAGGTCCAAGATTCAATATTTGGAATAATTTTTTTCAAATTGGCAATACCGAGTTCGCTTGCTTTCATGGCATTATCTCCTAAATCTTCGCTTTGCAAGCGAGGGTCGATAGATGTTCCTTGTCGGCCATAGAAATATAAGGGGTTACCAGCCTTTTCAATAGTCCATACATTTAAGGCTTCTTTTTCTTCTTTTGGTGATTTATTTCCGGAAAACCAAGTATAGCCCCATTTAATGGCCCATTTGTCATATTCGCCAATTTGCGGATAAAAATGTGTAACACCATCGCCAGGCTGTGCAATATAATTAAAGCGAGCATAATCCATTATTGAAGGTGCGGTGCCATGTTTATCAGTAAAAGTTTTTGACCGAAGTGAATCAACCGGATATGCATAGCTTGAACCAAAGTTATGTGGCAAGCCAAGTGTATGACCAACCTCATGCGAAGAAACAAAACGAATTAAGGTACCCATTTGATCGTCGGTAAACTTTGCCTTTCTTGCATTTGGGTTGGAGGCACTGGTTTGGATGAAATACCAATCTCGTAATAAAAGCATCACATTATGATACCAACCTATATGACTTTCTAAAATTTCTCCGGTACGAGGGTCAGAAATATGAGGACCATAGGCATTTTCAATATCCGAAGCAAAATACCTTATAACGCTGTATCTGGCATCCTCTGTACTAAAGTTAGGATCTTCTTGTGGCGTAGGGGCCTCTTTCCCGATAATGGCATTTTTAAAACCTGCTGCCTCAAAAGCTACCTGCCAATCATTTATTCCTTGAATTAAATATGGAACCCATTTTTTAGGTGTTGCCGGGTCAATATAAAAAATTATTGGGTTCTTAGGTTCTACCAATTCGCCATTTTGATAAGCTTTTTCGTCCTTAGGTTCAAGTTTCCAACGATGTATAAAGGCAGTAACTTCGGCTTTCTGAGCATCAGTGCCATAGTCAGTTTGTTTTTGACTAAAATAGCCAACTCTATCGTCGTTTAAACGTGCCTTCATAGGCGTTTTTGGTAACAATAGCATAGAGGTATTTAGCTCAAATGTGATGGCTGCATTGGTATTATCAGTTGGTGATTCGGCGGCTTTAAAGGTTTTTATTGATCTGGTTTCAATATTGATGGGGAAACTCTTTATGGTATCAATGTATGACCTTGAATTATCAATGGATGATATTTTGTAGGCTTTTCGTAAATCATCCGATATGCTAATCGCGCTTACATCTCCGCTATAAAAGTCGGTAACATCAATTACAACCCCTGTAGTATCTTTGTTATAAGCCTTGATATCAAAAGAAGCAAGGATAGCATCCAGGTTCGAATTTTTTACAGATTTGTACATGTCTGTTGTACTATCAGCTCTTACAGAGTAGCTGGGCACTTTTATAAATATTTGTTTGTCATGTTTTTCCCATTTCCAAACCTGGTCATTTGATTCTTCACCACCGTATTGTTGGTTCCAAACTTTTATACCCGACGGTGTTTTTGATAAACGGGTAATAACCATCATTTCCCTACCTAGTATTGAATCAGGTAATTCAAAATAATATTTGCCTTCTACCTTATAAGTATTAAAAAGACCTTTATTTACTTTGGTTTTAGCAGGAATAAGGTCACTAAACTTTTTAATCCCCTCCTTTTTAGGAAGTGGACCGGTTACTGTTACCGACCCAGCAGTAGTTTGGCTCACCTTATAGGTTCCTGATTGTTGCTTTGCTTGTTTTTTAATGATGCATGAATTTATGATTACCATTAACAGGCATAAAAAAAATAAACGTGTTGGTTGTAGAGCTATGCGCATATAAATAATAAGAAAATATGTTTATTTGATAAACCTAATAAAAAATAAAACCTTTTCGAAATAGAATTGTTAGGTTTTGCTTTTTTTATTACCAAAATATTAAAACAAAATTGCATATACGTAATAAATATGCGGTAATAAAATACACATAACTTAAATTATTAAAATAGGATGTTGAAATTGAAAAACCAAATTCATAAAGTTAAGCTAACATTCTGGAAATATTATCGCTTTATTTTTGACACTTTGTAATATTATAAAAAGAAAAATTGTCTGAATTATTTTTATGATTAGAAAAGTACTTTTCGTTATCCTTTATTTTATACTCATTTCTAACTCTCTGTTTTCACAAAGTAGCATAAGCGGGAAAATTGTTGATAAAAGAGGTAATCCAATAAATAATGCCAGTATACAGCTCATTAAGTTAAAAAAAGGTAACCAAACTAACAAATTTGGATTATTTAAAATAAATAACCTGCCACCATTAGTAGATACATTGATGATATCGGCAGTTGGATTCCAAAACCAAAATATTGCTGTAAAACTATCTGAAAATCAAGAGCTCAATTTAGGTTCAATTACTTTGGATATTAAGGTTGTTGAATTGCAAAGCGTTGAAATTGGCGGAAGAAAGGAAAATTCCTACAAAAGCGATTATTCATTTTACGGAACCAAAACGCAAACACCACAAATTGAAATTCCTCAATCAATATCAACCATAACTAAGGAAATAATTAAGGATAAAATGGTATTTACCGTAAAAGATGCTGTAGAGGGCGTAGCCGGTTTAAATCAATATTCGGGCTACGAAGAATTTACCATAAGGGGTTTAAGAGCCGATAATGCGCATGATATAAATGGTTTACGTAGTTATAACACCACCTATACAAGTAGCTTGCTGGTAAATATTGAACGCATTGAAGTTATAAAAGGGCCAACTGCCACCCTGTATGGCAATTGCGATCCGGGTGGTACCATTAATATGGTGACAAAAAAACCTTTGGATCAACAAGCTGCCGAAATTAATTTATATACCGGAAGTTGGAACCATTTTAGAATACAAGGCGATATTACCGGTCCTTTAAACACATCAAAGACCTTGTTATATCGTTTTAATGCAGGTTTTGATAGTACTAAATCATTTAGGGCGCAGGTGTTTAATAAATCGTACCAAATTGCACCATCACTAAGCTTTGTGCCGAATGAAAGATTGAAATTTAATTTTGATTTCTCCTATGCTAAAACCAATTCGGTGGTGGATAGAGGGCAGCCAAGCTTAGAAGATAATACATCACTAACTTCCACACCCATATCATTATCATTAACCCAACCAGGCGATTATTTGCATCAGAATTCCTATACCTCCATATTTTCGGCATCTTACCAGTTTACTAAAAACCTGACTTTTAGTTTAGGCTATCTAAATTTTAATACCACCCAAAACGTAGCCGATCATGGTTTTAACAGCTATATAACCCCCGATTCGGTAAATTTATATTATACTACTTGGAATTACCACACCGTTACTAACACCCTTACCAATTACCTTACCTATAAATTTAATGCTGGCAAGCTTAGCGGACAAATTTTGGCTGGCTATGATTACATACATACCAAAGTAAATTTAAATCAGCAATATTTCGAATTGCCCGATGCTTTCGACGATGGTAGCGGTATTGTTGGCACATTTAGTCTTATTCATCCAAAATATATTGCACCTGATGTACATGACTACGAGGTATCAGACTATGATAGCGATGCCACCGGCGTTGATGGAACAGTTTACCAAACACAGGGTATTTATTTGCAAAACCAACTAAACTATAAAAAATGGAAATTGCTATTTAGCTTGCGCGAAGAGTTTTATAGAGGAGGTGATAGCAGCGGTGTGAAGGAGAATGTATTTTTACCCCGCATAGGTCTGGTGTATTCCATCAAACCTAATTTAAATGTATTTGCCACTATAAATAAAGGCTTCGATCCATTTGAAGCCTCTACCAGTTTGCAAATATTTAATTCACCATTTAAACCCGTTACCAGCACTTTATTAGAAACAGGCTTAAAAGGCAACTTTTTTCACGATAAGCTATCGGCATCACTATCCTTATACCAGTTAACGCTAAACAATGTGGCTGTAAATGCCAACGACGCCTCAAATCCTGATTTATTTGTGCAACAAGGCCAAGAACAATCAAATGGTATTGAAGCAGAAGCGACAGGCAATATATTGCCCAATTTAAGTGTTTCGTTGGCCTATGCTTATTGCGATGCCAAAATAACCCAAAGCTTGGTGCCGGAGCAAGTAGGACGAAGACTAGAAAACGCCCCTTTACACAGCAGCAGCAGTTGGGTAAAATATACTTTTAACCAAGGCCAATTAAAAGGATTTGGCCTCGCCATTGGCAGTACGCAACAAAGTGAGCGCAATACCCTTGACGCCAATTTTAAACTACCAGGATATATAATATTTAAAGGCGAGCTACATTATACTACCAAGCGTTTTAATGCTGCCGCCGTGTTTAATAATTTTACCAACCAAACTTATTGGATGGGCGCCTATAACAATATTAATAAATGGCCGGGGCAACCTGCTAACTACCTGATTAATATTGGGTATAGATTTTAGATTACTACTATTTTTTTTATCAAAAATTAAACTTTCAAAAGTACACTTAGTCATACTTTGATATTTTGGAGCAACCAAGCATATTTCATTCTTTTTAATAGCTTTGTTGTTATCATATCAATTAATGAAAACAGGTATTTTTTTGTTACTCACTTTTTTATTATTCACAAAATTTACTGCTTTTGGGCAAGGGAATTGGGAATTAAAGAAAAAAGGCGAAGGTGTTGAAGTATATACCAGAAGAGCTGCTGTTGGTAACATAAAAGAAATCAGGGTTTTATGTCAGTTAGATGCTACTGAGGCTCAATTTATAAATATGTTGAAGGATATACCAGGATATAGCGAATGGGTATTTTCTAATAAAAAATCATATATATTAAAAACAGTAGCCCCCGATAAAATTATTTATTATACCCAATGCAAATTACCGTGGCCTATAAAAGACCGCGACCTGATTACTGAATTAAACATTGAACCTAGTCCTCAAGTTTTAAACGTTACTGTTAAATGCCTGCCACAATACCTCCCAAAAAACACCGATTACATACGCGTACCCTATTCATTAGCCAAATGGAAAGTTACCCTGATGGCCGATAACAAACTAAACGTTGACTATACATTTAGTGTAGACCCCGGAGGCAGCATTCCATCCTGGATATTAAATGCTACCATGGCAATAGGGCCTTATAATACC
>CAIYNX010000026.1 GCA_903927645.1 uncultured Mucilaginibacter sp. | reverse complement strand
GAGTGGTGAATAGGGAGTGGTGAGAGGTGAATAGGCGGTGAATTGTGAGTCGCTTTTAGTGAAAGGTTAAATAATGTTGAAATTTTATATCAATTCCATAAATATCACCTTTATCATATTCACCACTCACCATTCACTAATTCACCATTCACTAATTCACTTAATTAACCAAACCTTAACACTAAATTAGTTTGATATTAATAAACTTAGTTTAGTATTGCTGAACAATACCCCACTATAAAAATATTATGGCAATTAAATTAGTAGTTTTTGATATAGCAGGTACAACCGTTAAAGATGATCAGGATGTTACCAAAGCTTTCCAAAGCGCATTGCGCAAATCACATTATGAGGTTCCGTTAGAATTAATTGACCCGTTAATGGGTTACGAAAAAACTTTGGCAATTAGGCAAATCCTTAGGCTTCACGAGCATAATGATGCAAAAATTACAAACGAATTGGTAGAGAAAATACATAAAGAGTTTGTAAAACAAATGATAATTTATTATCAAACATCACCTGGTATCGTTCCGCTACCCAATGTAGAAGAAACATTTTTGCAATTAAAAGAACTCGGAATTAAAATTGGTATCAATACCGGATTTTCAAGAGATATCGCTGAAACTATAGTGAAAAGGTTACAGTGGGTTGAAAAAGGCTTAATTGATTTCTATATAGGCTCGGATGAGGTTGAGCTAGGTAGACCGTATCCATTCATGATTCAAAAGCTAATGGAATTAAGTGGTGTTAAAATTGCCGATGAGGTTGTTAAGGTAGGAGATACTGAAGTTGATGTTCGCGAAGGACAAAATGCCGGTTGTAAATTTGTAATTGGTGTAACAACCGGAACTTTTACAAGAGAAGTGTTAGAAACCTACAATCCAACGCATATAATAGATGATATTTCAGAAATAATAGATATAATCAAGAATTAAGAAAATGAAAACAATTGAAGTTTTACGTTCAAAGGTTGCCAATTGGCCCTATAATGTAATATCTATATTGGCGGCCATAGCAGCCTTTGGTACCTATACTTCTATGTATTCATTTCGTAAAGGGTTTGCGGCAGGTACCTACCCGGGCGAACAATATTTACACGTTGATTATAAAGTTTGGTTGGTTATTGCACAAGTGATTGGCTACACACTTAGTAAGTTTTATGGAATAAAATTCATATCTGAGTTAAAACCATCACAACGGGCTACCAGCATGTTGGTTTTGATAGGGGTGGCATGGGGCGCTCTTTTCCTTTTCGCAGTTATTCCGGCACCTTATAACATTATTTGCATGCTTATTAATGGCTTTCCTTTGGGTATGATTTGGGGTTTAGTTTTCAGTTATCTGGAAGGCCGCAAATCAACTGAGTTTATGGCAGCAGTGTTATCAATCAGTTTAATATTTGCATCTGGTTTTGTTAAAACAATTGCACGGTCACTTAGAGATTCATTACATATCAGCGAATATGCAATGCCCTTTATTACAGGTGCAGTTTTCATAATTCCGCTGTTATTTTTTATTTTTTGTTTAGAACTGATGCCCCCACCTACAGCCGAGGATGTTAGGTTAAGAACAAAAAGGTTACCTATGAATGCCGAAGAACGAGCCCATTTTCTCAAAGCTTTCTTGCCAGGTATTATACTAACCATCATAATTTATGTTTTGTTAACCATTACTCGTGATGTTAGAGATAATTTTGAGGTTGAGATTTGGGCTAGCCTAGGGAACAAGGATAATACAATTTATACAAAAATAGATTCAATCATATCTGTTGTTGTTTTAGTAGCCATGAGTTTGCTTATTTTGGTTAAAAATAATTTAAAAGCATTTGGCATTATACATTTAATGATTATATCCGGCTGCTTGTTGATTGGTTTCGGAACTATACTTTTTAATTTACACCTTATAAGTCCAATGGTTTGGATGACAATGGCTGGCTTGGGTTTATATTTAGGGTATGTGCCGTATAATGCTATTTTTTTCGAACGTATGATTGCTTCATTTCATTATAAAAGCAATGTTGGTTTTTTAATATATGTGGCAGATTCTTTGGGCTACTTGGGTAGTGTTACTATTCTTTTAGTTAAAGAATTTGGCAGACCAACTATTAGCTGGGCTACGTTTTTTAGAGATGGGATTTTGGTTGTTGGTGTAATTGGCGGGCTGTGTGCTGTCTTTTCATTATTATACTTTTTACAAATTGCGCATAGAGGTGATAAAAACACCAAAAGTGAACTAGAGCAAATCAATATTCAAGGGATATGAGTAACAAATCGGCAATAATAATTGGAGCAGGAATTGTAGGTCTTGCAACTGCAAGAGCATTAGCCATTAGGGGATATAAGGTTACAATATTTGAGCGAAATGAACGTGCTGTAGGAGCCTCTATTCGCAACTTCGGTATGGTTTGGCCCATTGGTCAAGCTACCGGACCATTATTTGAAAGAGCGATGCTGTCACGCAGTATTTGGAAACAAATATGCTCAGAAGCTAAGATATGGCATGATGAAGTAGGTTCTCTGCATATGGCTTATGAAGATGATGAATTGCAAGTAATTAGCGAGTATGTTGAAGTAAATAAGCAATTTCGAGATTGTAAATTGTTAACCCCTGCAGAAACACTTTCAAAGTCACCAGCTGTAAATTCCAAGAATTTAAAAGGATCGCTGTGGAGTGGAGAGGAAATCATTGTAGAGTCGAGAGTGGCAATAGGACAGATTGCCCAATATCTGGCTGAAAAATATAAAGTTCAATTTTATTGGAATACTGCTGTAACACAAATTAATTACCCAAACGTTAAAGCAGGCAATGAACAATATGCTGCTGATGAAATATTTGTTTGTAGTGGTTCAGATTTTGAAACCTTATACCCTGAACTTTTTTTAAAAACAGCTATTACCAAATGTAAATTACAAATGATGCGGATTGAAAGTCAGCAAGACGATTGGCGAATTGGGCCCGCGCTTTGTGGTGGACTATCAATGATTCATTACCCTGGTTTTCAAGCTGCAAAATCTTTACCTGCTTTGCGTAAACGATATGAGGAGCAATATGCTGATTATTTAAAATGGGGGATACATGTAATGGTATCGCAAAACGGAAATGGTGAACTAACCATTGGCGATTCGCATGAATATGGGTTGGTTCATGATCCTTTTGATAAAGTTTTCATCAATGATTTAATAAACCAATATCTTAAAAAATTTGCCAATTTTAAGAGTTGGAATTTAATACAATCATGGCATGGAATTTACCCAAAAATGACCAATGGTGAAACAGAACTAATTGCCGAAATTGCTCCAGGGGTTACTTTAATAAATGGTTTAGGCGGTAACGGAATGACCTTGTCATTCGGATTATGCGAACAGTATATATCAGCAATTAAATAATTTCAATTCGAGATAAAGTAAAAAGCCTTTCAATTTTTTATGGGAGGCTTCTTTTACAATCTGAATTTTATTATCTCAATAATTAAAATTATAGTTTTAGGATTAGTAATTGATAAATTTTTGATTCTAATCGGTATATAATATCCACAAAAAAATCAATTAAAATATTGTTTCATTTTATCTTAATAATTATGCCTGATAATTTATAGCTAAAATTATTTGATTAAATAAGCCTTATTTGGTTTTTAACAATTCGATGGTATAATTAATAACTGATGTAAAATTATTTGTTTTAATCTGCTATAAATTAAAGGTCACCATAACTTATCTAAATAATAAAACCAAAAAACTAATTGACTTTAACAAACTAACAACCATAAATTCTTATTTCAATAATTTAATTTGGGTAAAAACCAAGTTTAAATTTTCAATGAAAAATTCGATTATAAACGAATGGTAAAATCTAGAAATATTTGCTAAAAAATAGAAAGTGAACGTTTTAACAACCGTTCACTTTCGTTTACTTTTTTTTGTAGAGTCGGGGGGGGCGAGTTTTGTTTATAATTAATTGAATATTAATAAATTAGGCGGTTATTAACAGTGTGTTGTAAATTGAGTGATAAAAAATAGAGAAATTTTGACCTCAAAAAACTAATATTTTTGTTTAATAGATAATTTTAGCAAAACTTAAATGTTAATTTTTTTTTGTTAATTTATTATAGTCAAATGAAATCCAACCAAGAATCGTGATTTTAATCTAGGCTTATTTCCTATTTTATCAAATGAATTAAAACTATAATCAGAATTATAAGAATAAACTTTATAGATGTAAATTAAACATTCTTGATTAGCTTTTTATAGCAGATTGACCTTATCTTTGATATAATTTAAAAAGGAACTTTAACATGATAAAAATTCTATTTAGTTTTTTGTTGCTTGGTTTTATATGTTTTGTTTTTTCACCTGATGATGATTTGAGGATAAATAAAATACAAGTTATTGGTTCACATAATAGTTATAAGAAAGCAATTGATCCCGCTCTATTTAAAGCTTTTATGGCAAAAGATTCTGTCAACGCAAGTAAAATTCAATATGAACATCTCCCATTAACAGATCAATTAAATTTAGGTTTGTTAAATCTGGAAATAGATATTTATGTGGATGAAAAAGGAGGCAGATATGCACATCCTAAAGGGTTAGCTTTGATAAAGAATCAAGCTGTTTATGATCCTGACAGCGAGATGTATAAACCAGGTTTTAAAGTATTACATATACCAGACCTAGATTTTAGAAGTAATTTTTTAACCCTAGCTGGTGGATTACGTGAATTAAGGGCATGGTCATTAGCGCATCCTAATCATAATCCAATTTTTATCACAATTGAACCGAAAGACGACACCATAAAAAATTCATTTATTACTCCGGCTGAACCTTTTACAAAAAAATCATTTGATGACCTTGATAATACATTCATTAAGGAGTTGGGTATTGATCATATTATTACGCCGGATATGGTGAGAGGCAATTACGAAACGTTGGAGTCAGCAGTTTTTCATAATAATTGGCCTACCTTAAAAAAAGCGAAAGGTAAGTTCCTTTTTATATTCGATACCCATGATCAAAAAAGAACTGATTATATGGCTGGTCACCCATCATTAAAAGGAAGAGTATTATTTACAGATGCCGACCCGGGCACTCCTGAAGCAGCCACTATGATACGCAATGATGCAAAGGATCCGGAAATAAGTGTTTTGGTAAAAAAAGGATATATCATCCGAACTCGTTCTGACGCTGATACCCAAGAAGCAAGAACGAATGACAGAAGTGTGTTAAACGCAGCGATGAAATCAGGTGCACAGATTATTACAACAGATTATTACCAGAAAAGCAAACTTTTCAAATCTGATTATGTAGTAGCATTTGATGGAAATAACAAATATTTTAGAAGGAACCCATTATTTAATTAATTTCTTACTTTAAAATATTTTTTGATCCAAATAATAAGTAAGGCGCATTAATCTAAAAAAACTAAACCATTTTGAAGTTCTTTCTGCGCTAAGTTCATTTTATTTAATGCTATTTCTCAACCTATTCTGTAATTCCCTCAGGGTTTTACCAGTAGAAGAATCTTCAATTTACACCAATTTTATGCCCCTTTACTTATCTGAGATATTTTATAATAAAGCCGGAGAGATATGATTTTGACTGCTATTTTAGGAATCAAAACAGTATTTTCTTATAAATTTCCTCCAATTTATTATAGATTTTAAAAAATTGTTACCTGTTGATAATGAACCCAAAAAACAATTTCTCCTAAAGGTACGGTTATCATTAATAGATACAAGTGTTTTCTATTGAATCTTATTTTTCTAATTCAAACTTAATGCTATAAATTCAAATGGTTTTAATCTAAACTGTTGGGATTTATTTGATAAAAAATTTTTACCGTAAATGAGGCTGAATTTTTCCCTACCAAATCCAAAGGTTACATTTTGAATTTGATTTGAAAGGTTTGCTGCCACCAATACTTTTATATTTTTATAAACTCTGTAAAAACTAAACACGTTTGGATTTTTATTTTCAGCAAGCTCATATTTACCAATTGCCAAAGCAGGATTGCTTTGTTTTAGCTTTATTAATTGTTTATAATAACTAAACAAGGATTTAGGATTATTGATTTCCTCCTCCAATGAGATTCCATCATTGGCTTTCAAGTTTGATTGATCCCACCAAATGCCCGTATTTTTATACCAAAGAGACATTCCTTTTCCTTTACCAATCTTGTACCATTCAAATGCTTCACGCGATGGTATATTATTCCCATCCGTGTTACCAAAGGATCCGGTTTTGCCCCTCATTCCAATTTCCTGCCCGTAATATATTGAAGGAACACCGCCAATAAATAACATTATTGCAGCTGCTAATTTTTGTTTTTTTATATTCGGTTCAATAGATGGTAATCTGTCCAAATCATGATTTTCGAGAAATATCACTTGTTCTTTTCCTGATGGACATAATGCAAGGGTGGAATCTGCTTTATTTATTAATTGCTGTTTGTTAAATGATAAAATGGCTTGCCTTAAATTAAATCCAAAAATTCTATCAACCCCGGCTTTTTCAAAATAATTATAACCGTAGTCTTTCCACTCTGCCTGTTCAGCAACAATTTTAATTTTGGGGTTTATGGTTTTTAGCTGAAGCAATAATGGCTTCCAGAAAATGGTGAAAAGATCAGTAAGTGCTGGTTTATTGTCTAAATTATCCATCGCATGGTCCAATCTAAATCCATCCACACCATCATTAAATTTACCATCTTGATTTGGATCCATAAAATAGGAGAACAATTTAACATTATACTCAAGTACTTTTTTATTTCTTAAATTAACAGTTGTAACTTTAATAACCTTACCATCATAACTATTTAATTCGTGGAGGTCAAATACCATTGTAGCGGGTTTGTGATGAGTAGAATCATCAAATAATAAATAATCACTGTATGGCGATTTTAGGTTTCCAAAAGCATCTTGCCACCATATATGCTTTGAGGTTACATATTGCGTCTCCATATCAAGATATATTTTCATACCTCGCCTATGTATTTCTTTTACTAAAGCAATAAAATCAGCCATTGTTCCAAATGCTGGATCGATTTTTTCAAAATCATTCGCAAAATAATTATGATAGCAATCGGCATCATAAAGTGGTACAAGCAAAATACCAGTTGCTCCTAAATTTTGTAAATATCCAAGTTTGTGCTTAAGTCCGTTAAGGTCACCTTGCAAATCCCCATTACTATCGTAAAAACTTCGTTGAAATACATGATAAATTATTTCACCTTTAATTTGGCTGTTTTTTTGTTGTGCATGAGCTGAGACTGATAATAGAAGAAAGATTATACTAATATATCTTTTCATTTTATTATTTATTTGTACGTTTTTTGATGAATTGGATGTGTTTTTAACATAAATATTATAGGTATGTCAAAACGTTTGCCCCAGGAGTCTTCAGAATGGTCATCACCCGGAAACTCACGCGTTATCCAGTTATTCAGATGGTAACCTGCGTCCATCATAATAGTATCGGCTTGCATTTGATAAGGCTTGTACATAGTATCCAAGGTTTTATCACCATAATCAAAATAGAGTTTATGGCTTATTGAGGAGGGAATATTTGATTTTAGATAGTGGAGTATGGCATTAGGAATTGGGTTGTTTACAGTGGTAAAAATACCAGGCCAATGGCTCGACATACAGATGGCTCCGCCAAAAATATTTGGATACTCGCAGATAGCATACAAAGAAATAAGGCCTCCCATGCTTGATCCTGCTATAAAAGTGTTATCTCGATTTTTTAAAGTACTAAAATGACTATCAATATATGGCTTCAAATCGTTTACAATAAATTTCAGGTAATTATCAGATATTGGCCCATTGCCCATTAATGGCTTTCCGCTTTCTTTTCCTACAGCCAAAATTCTTTGTTGTTCTACTTCTGTCATACTGTAAAATGCTTTTTGTGGTAGATATTCTTGGTGCCTTAAAGCCGTATTCCAAATACCAACCACAATACAGTTTTTTATTTGATAGGATGAAATTGCCTTACATAATATTCTACCAATGTTCCATGATTTGTGATTCCAGGTTATATTGCTATCAAAAAGCATTTGTCCATCATGCATGTAAAATACTGCATATTTTTTTTGGGATGAATATCCCTCTGGTAACCAAATATCTATATTTCTTTCACTAACAAATTTTGATTGAAAATTAGGCAACCTTTTGATGGTACCACAATCCACCTTAGGTATTTGTTGGGCTATAATATTTTGAGTTTGCAAGCTAAATATCAGTATTAAGCAAAGCAGAGCTTTGTGATTATTTTTCAAGGATAAATTCATTTTAAGTTATTTTGAAACGATTGTCAATCTAAAAAAAAACTATTTAGTGCTTTAATTTACTAGTCAAAATTTTTTAAATAATAAGTTTTTTTAAATCGACCATCATTTTTAGGTTATTGTTCCATTGGTTACTCAATGGTTTTTTGTTAATAGGTAATGAGGGCATATAGGGTGCAGGCCCATATTCGGGTGTAATGGTAAACTTTTTATAACCTTGCAATATTTTATCTTGCAAAATTTTATTCCACCAAATTAAAAATATTTCTGAATGATTTAGCCACTCTGGTGCCTCAGGATCATTAACTTGTGGACCTTGTTCAAAACCAACTCTGGCATGAATATGCGAAACATGCGGAATAATTTTATTGAGTATATGTTCTTGATTTTGTAACATGCTTTCAGAAACAGTGCAGAAATGAGAAAAATCTCCTACTAGCTCCATTTCGGGAAACTTTTCCCAATATTTAATAAGTGAAGCAGCATGAAAAGAAAAACGACCTCGATGGGTCTCGTGCATTATTTTAATGCCTGTTTTTATACTGAGGTTTAAAACTGCTTCAATTACACGGCAATTTTCATCAAAAGTATAATAGTCTTTTCCGGTAAGCGAATTAATAAAACTAGGATTGTAGGCTGCTAAATTTTGGATGTTTTTTTCCATCCTTCTTATATATACTGCAATATTATCAGCTTCAGGCTCTGTTAAGTGTTGAAGTATAAAAATAAATTTTTCGTCTCTTGTTCTTTCAATATCCAATTTATTAATTAACCCTTTAATAAATATATTATTTGAAGGTAGGTTTATTTCAATACCATCATAACCAGCTGTAATTACTTTATTAAAAAAATTATGTGCTGATTCATTTTCACAACCCCAAAATGTACAACAATATTTTATTTGCATAGGTGGATAGTTGGAATTGACGTAAAAATTTCTCAAATTATTTTAATAATTTAATTACGCCTTCATTTTTTTTGATTTTGAAAATTATGGTATCCAAATAAATAAAAAAAAACTTTTTCAAAACAATAATGACAATTTAAGACTTAGTTTGTTTTTTGATATAGAATTGGGTTAATTGGACTTTGTATGATTTCACCAATTGTTGCTCCAGGACACCATTTATTCCAGTCATTAACCTGGTTATCGTTTTCAGGCTGCTTGAGTTTCATAGTAGCGTCCATATAAATTATTGTCATTACCTTTCGCATTTCCTTACTTTTATTTGGCCCGGCTCTGTGAAATACCCAACCGGAATGGAAGCTTATTTCACCTAAATCAAAAGGTTCAATAACATGTTTAAAATCAGTAACTTTTAATTTTTCTTGTATTAATTGTTCACTTTCATCGCTTATATTTAATTCTCTACCACTAACAATACGTTGACTACCTGCACTAAATTCAAGAGGCCCCATGTCAAGTGGTATGGCTTGCAAAGGCATCCATGCTGTAATGGTTTTATCAGTTTGTAGTGGCCAATAATATTGGTCGGCATGCCAAGGCGTAATGCCGCCGCCGGGTTCTTTAAATAATGCCTGGTCATGATAAATTCTTACTCCGTCAACTTCCATTAATTCCGCAGCAATCATAGCCAAACGTTTACTAAAAATAAGTGCTTTTACCACCTCATCTTCCAACCAAAGATTAAAGAGTTGTAGAAATGCTTTTTCATAGGTGGTTCTATCTTTAAGTGGTCTAACTTCTGTATTTAAAATTTCAACCCTTTTTGAAATGGCATCGTTAAAGATATTTAATGTTTCATCATTCAATACCCGTTTTAATTTTATGTACTTGTATTCTTTGTAAAATTCTATTTGATCCTTTGTTAACTTATATGGTTCCTGAAGGAAATTCTTTATTGAATCGGATAGTTTCATTATACTTTTTTTATCAAAAATATTCAATGTATTATCCGATAATTAGTACACGATTGTCAAAATTCAACACAATATTGAAATTATAATACTTTTTTTCTAATATTTGTTTAATATAGTATGAAAGCAAAGCTCCAACAGCTTTCAATTGAAAGCGCTAATGCTTCTTTTTTATGTTACACAGTGAAGGTACCTACCTTTGAATTTCAATGGCACTATCACCCAGAATACGAGCTAACCTATATTATAAAGGGAAGGGGCAAAAGGTATATTGGTGATAGCTATCAAGATTTTGATTTAGGCGACCTTGTATTATTAGGCCCAATGCTTGCACATACTTGGGTTAGCGAAACTAGTTACCAAGATGAATGCGAAGCCATTGTTGTTCAGTTTTCAAATGAATTTATAGAATCCTTGTTTCATTACCCTGAAATGAGCAAAATCAGGGGTTTATTTTTAAGGTCAAAGAATGGTTTACATTTTAATGAAAGTAACGAAAAAATAATTTTGCTTCTAAAAGAATTGGTTGAATATAAAGGAGTTTATAGATTT
>CAIYNX010000025.1 GCA_903927645.1 uncultured Mucilaginibacter sp. | reverse complement strand
TCCACCGGCGAAGACCTTGAAAAAAGCGACCCTTTTGCCTTGCGCTGGGAAGTAGCACCGCGCACAGCTTCTATTGTTGCGGATACCTATTATGAGTGGAAAGATGCAGATTGGATGGCTAAAAGACATGGCCATAATGCCCTAAACAGGCCATACTCGGTTTACGAAATGCACTTAGGATCATGGGCGCGTAGCGTTGAAAGTCCTGATGAGTTTTTGACCTATCCTCAAATTGCTGATAAACTTGTGCCTTACATACAGGAAATGGGCTTTACGCATGTAGAGTTTATGCCTATTATGGAACACCCTTTTTATCCTAGTTGGGGTTACCAGATTACCGGCTTTTTTGCTGCTTCTTCCAGATATGGTACACCAAAAGAATTGATGTACTTGATTGAGCAATTGCATAATGCAGGCATAGGGGTAATTTTGGATTGGGTACCTTCACATTTCCCGGGCGATCAGCATGGGCTTTATAACTTTGATGGAACCCACTTGTACGAACATGCCGATATGCGTAAAGGTTTTCACCCCGATTGGAAATCGTACATATTCAATTACGGCCGTAACGAGGTTCGTGCATTCCTTATTAGCAATGCATTATTTTGGTTAGACCGTTACCATATAGATGGCCTCAGGGTTGATGCCGTAGCCTCTATGCTTTATCTCGATTATTCGCGTAAGCATGGCGAATGGGAGCCAAATATTTATGGTGGAAACGAGAATTTGGAAGCCATTTCTTTCTTAAAAGAATTCAACCAAGCAGTATATAGCCATTTCCCCGATACACAAACCATTGCCGAAGAATCAACCTCTTTTACAGGGGTTAGTCGCCCGGTATATACCGGAGGCCTGGGTTTTGGTATGAAATGGATGATGGGTTGGATGCACGATACGATAAAATACTTTTCCAAAGACCCGATCTATCGTAAATATCACCATAACCAAATAACATTCAGTTTAATTTACGCGTTTACCGAAAACTTTATGCTACCCTTTTCGCATGATGAGGTGGTTTACGGAAAAGGCTCGATGCTAAATAAAATGCCGGGTGATGAATGGCAAAAGTTTGCCAATTTAAGGCTGATGTATTCCTATATGTTTACACATCCGGGTACCAAGCTTTTATTTATGGGAGCAGAATTTGGTCAAGGCAGAGAGTGGAACTTTCAACATTCATTGGATTGGCATGTTTTGGAATATCCAAATCACCAAGGCATCAAAGAACTAATAAAAGGAGTAAATAAACTATATCGCAATGAACCGGCTTTGTACGAAAAGGCTTTTGAATACAGCAGCTTTGAGTGGATTGATGGCGGCAATGCCAACGACTCGTTATTGGTTTACATACGTCGCGGGCATGATACCCACAATGATTTGCTTGTAGTACTAAACATGACGCCTAAGCCTCATTATAATTACAGGGTAGGTTTCCCTGCTAAAGGCACCTGGACCGAAATTTTCAATTCTGATAACCAATTGTACTGGGGTAGTGGAGTAAGTAATACCTCACCGGTAATTACCGAAACATTGAATTGGAGCGGCCGCGAAAATTCGGCCTTAATAACAATTCCGCCATTGGCTGTTATAGTATTTAAAAAAGCATAGTAGTGAATGGGGAGTAGTTAGTGGTGAGTTTTTTAGGTGAACATTAGGATTTTACGTAATAGCATTCAAAAGGAACAAAAATTTAACTCCCTATTACCTTAGCCAATCTGTTGGTTAACGGAGTTTGAGGCTTATGAAGAATTGAGTTTTAAATTTATAATATTAAATATATAAGTGCTAAATCAAACTCCGCACTGGTTAGTAATGGGAGCAGGAATTTAGCCTTTTAAATCATTTTACATGAAACCACTTTACAGTAATTTAAAAGCATCATTTTTTTTATTGGCTCTATTTACTCTTGGCGCTTGCAAACAACAATCTGGCGCTTCCCTTGCCACTTATTTTGCTCCTGTTGATTCGGGTGTGCAGGTTGCGGGTATTAAACTGGTAAACATTAAAACTCCTGTTGGTAAATTCAGGGTGTGGACCAAACGCATTGGCAATAACCCTAGGATAAAAATATTGTTATTGCATGGCGGACCAGCCATGACACATGAATACTTGGAATGTTTTGAAAGCTTTGTCCCTAAAGAAGGATTCGAAATGGTAGAGTATGACCAATTAGGTTCGCATTATAGCGACCAACCACGCGATAGTAGCCTATGGACTACCCCTCGCTTTGTAGAAGAAGTAGAGCAAGTGCGCAAGGCTTTAAATATGGATAGTACCAACTTTTATTTGCTTGGTAATTCATGGGGTGGCTTATTGGCTATGGAGTATGCACTTAAGTATCAGAAAAACCTAAAGGGACTTGTTATTTGTAACATGATGGCCAGCATACCTGCTTACGAAAAATACAACCTTACACTTAGAAAGCAAATGCGTAAATCGTTGGTTGATTCATTGCAGGCTTACGAGGCAAAAGGCATGTACCACGATACTACCTACCAAAAACTGGTAATTTCTGAATATTACAACAAGCACCTTTGTCGCCTACCCGAATGGCCCAACCCGGTAAACCGTGCCTTTAAACACGTAAACGAAGAAATTTATGTAATGATGCAAGGTCCTAGCGAGTTTAAAACCGGAGGTCGTTTATTAAAATGGGACAGAAGTGCCTACCTGAAAAATATTACGGTACCTACCCTTATGGTTGGTGCCAAGTACGATACCATGGACCCGGAGTATATGAATTGGATGTCAAAACAAGTAAAACAAGGAACCTACCTTTATTGCCCCAATGGCAGTCACTTAGCCATGTGGGACGACCAACAAGTATTTATGACCGGGGTTGTGAAATTTATAAAGGATGTTGATAGTGGTAAATAGGGTAGGAGGAAAGGTTTGATACTTAATTGGAGAGTAAGCTGTAATTGCATTTTAAACCAATATCATGGAAGTTGAAGTTGTTTCAAAGTTTTATTGGTATTATTTCTTTAAGGGAATATTAGGTACTCTTATTCTTGGTATACCCACCTTTTTTTTAGATGTTATGGCAATTTTGGGTTATTTATATTGGGAGTTTGAATTAGTATTACTTGTAATCACTTTAAATATATTATCAAGTATATTTATTTATATATTTTTGGGAGGATGTAAAAAAATAACAGTTGGTCCATCCGGAATCATTGTTGATTATTTAATTTCCAGTAAGCAAATTTTAATTCCTTACGATTCAATAACCGCCATTTATAGGCCGGTTTACAATTTACAAAGATCGAAATTTGATACCGGGGTCACAAGCAATACGCTGATTGAATATAACAACACCTCATTTACTTTTAAACCTGATTATTATACAAACTATACCGAACTACGTGCAGCTATTTACAATTACAAATATGGTTTCGACAGGCACCGTTTGCAGTATTGAATTGTGTATAATCTAAACAAAGTCTATCTATGATATTTCATTTACTTAATTTATTGCCTTTAATAATGAACTTACAGTTGCTCTTTTAGTATAATCCTTATTAAAGTAAACGAAGCTAATTTTACCTAAATTGTTTATAACATAAGTAGCTGGAACAGGTAAAACATGATCTTTATTACCATTGTTTTTTTCAAGGTCTACCCCATATTTATTTAACAAGGTAAGGGTTTCATTATTTACAGTATAGTTTACATCATAAGCTTTCATAATTTGGTATCCTTTGTCTTGAATCATTGAAAATGATGCATGGGTTTTGTCAACAGTCGTTTTTATGTTATCACTTGTTTCAGGAGTTACACCAATTACATAGGCCCCCTTTTGTGTCAATAATTGCAACGAATCTTGTAATTGTTTAATTTGTTTGTTGCAATAAGGGCACCATTGTCCACGGTAAAAAAACAGGACAACAGCCTTATGTGTTTTGAGTAATTCTTTCAAATCAATATTTTTTCCCGCGTTATCCAAAACAGTGAATGTTGGAGCAGTTTCTCCAGCCTTCAAGCCAGTTTGAGCCAGTATATGTAAAGAAAAAATCAAGCCGATAGATAATAATAAAATTTTTTTCATGTTGTTGTTTTAGCTAATTTAGGGATAGTTTAATCCCCTTGTTTGTTTAGTCGAACAGCATTCAATATCCTTACAGATTGTATAAATTATTATTTGTTTTGTAATAACGCTCCCTAATTTCTACCAATACTTTTTCGGCAACATGAACTGCCGGTTTATCAGGTAGGGTACTTTTTTGGTAAGCGATTTTTATATTTTCTAATTTTTCTTCAACTAAACATATCAATTCGTTAAACTCATATTCACCATTTCGTATTTTTAGTAAGAAATCCCGGTCTTCTCGTTTAACAATTACCTTATGGTGTATGGCAATTTCTTCGGCCATGTTGAGTAACCTAAAAGTATGCATCATGTTTTTTGCATCATAGCTTTTGCCATGCTTCAAGGTGCTTTGGTAACGTTGCTCATTTCGATTTGCTTCCCATTCATGATACTCCTTATATTCTTTACAATAAACAGAATAGCTATCCTTGTTAAAATTCATTACAGCCAAATGTTCTACACCTTTAGGAACCGAACTTAATTGTATATCGTCTGCAAGTGGCCCGGATGATATGCCTTTTAACCATCCTTCAGCTATTTGGCTTTGATGAAATAATAGGTAAACGCTCCTAAAATGGTCGAGGTTAACCAAACCACATTCCTCTTGGCGGTAACCTTTTACTTTAAGCCATTCCATTAAAGGGATACTACCATTATCATAAACAACAAAGCAAAAATCCAAAATCGACTTACGTTCCGAATCTATGGGTCTATTTATCTTTTTATTGAGTCCTTTAGCTTTCCTTATTTGTGTTTGGGCATAACCGGCAAAGGTATCTTCACATAGTTTTGAAAGAAAATCTTCTGGCTTAATCAAATCCATCAACGGATGCCTGAACAAAACATGCTCACGGGGGGTGTTCAAAAGCTCCAGTATGTTAGGATTGTTTTTAGTAAGCAATTCTAAAAACCTTCCAATTTCAAAATAAACCTCATCGTTATTATCGTTTGCAATTTGTTGCGTATGCTCAAAGCCATAAAGCTGTTTTTGAGGCATAATAAATATGCCTTTCTTGTCAATGTCCGAACCTGCAACATTCAAATTATATGCGGTACTCCCGCTGATGCAATCCAGCAGGATAAGTTCTTGACGCTTTTTTAATGCCGCATAAGTCATACCTATATATAATTTCTAAACACTTCGTTCAGTTCATCTGGCTTCATTATGTTTGATGGTAAGTTAATCACTTGCTCCTTACAATTTTTAAGTACCGCAGAAAGCCAGTTATTTAACACTACAACCTTTGGGATATATGCACTTTCATCCGCCTTCTCTTTTTGCTCTAATAATTCATTTATGGCCTCCTGAACTTTTTCATTCTTTATGATTGTACTTAAATGATTTAATTCCATTGGCGGCACGGTTTGATTTTCTACAATCCACAGGCAGGCCAATGCTGGCCTTATGGCATAAAAGTAGCGTTTTAACTTTACCTGCTCGCTTTGTAAATCGTCACGCAAGGTATTATGAGCCATTGATAAATAATGATTAGCTCCCGATTTTGGAGAAAAATATGTAGGCATCAAAGAACGTATTTCATTCAGAAATTCATTGTTTTGTTTATAACCAATTGGTGATTGCAACCATTCATACAAAGGACCATTTGATTTCAGGAATAGGTTTAAAGCTTTTTTTAAATCCCATCCGGAAATATCCAGTACTTTATCAACCGGAAGTTCAACAACATCATGTATTTCTGTGATACTAAGGTATTGGTTAACCTTTCTGGTATAGATAAACCGCACATCAAAGTCGCTATCAGGCGATGCAAAACCCCAAGCCCTGCTACCTGACTCACAGGCATACAATATTTTTATATTTTCTAATTCCTCCAACTCTGAAAGCTTTTGGAGTATGATATTTTTCATTGTGTTATTTTTATTTTACCAATTTCCATTAAAATTAATTTTATCAATTATTTTTTAATGTGATTTTAGGCTTTGTTTGCGGTTAATGTATATAAAATGGAAAATTGCATATTTGTACTTAGCCATACTGCATGCCACAAGCAAACTACTTGTGGCTGCAATATAACACGGTTTAGGTACAAAAAATTTAAAATGAAATCGGATTATTATAAAGCCATTCTCTAAAATAATTTTCAATAACGGCATCAATATTTGTCCTATCTGCGTCTTCCCAGTAATATTGGGTATTACTAAACCTTAGGTCTTCTTTTGCATAATAAAGATCGTAAAAAGGTTGAATTAAATATTGGTGATTTGAATTATAATAGCAATGATGCAATTTATCCAATACAACATCATAACCAATTTTACCAGTCAAACCTCTACAAACCAAGTAACTAATATAATTTGTAGTGACTTTTTTTTCGTCCGAAAAATCTAATTCCAATTCTTTAAAAGCCTTATCAGTTATATTTTTCAATTCAAATTGATTATCAAAATTAGATATCCCAGCTAAGATAATCAGGTACTCTTTGTCATAGCCCTCTATAAGCATTTCAACAGCCCAATCAGCCCAAACCTTATCTACAATTAGGTTCTGACTTTTCAAAAACATTATCTCTGCTGTAGCTATTACTGGTTTCATCATTTTATCAAATTAGCAATGTTTACGATTTCATTGGTTATACACTTTGTTTTCAAGCTTTTTCAATCCTCAGGTTTTTCCTTAGGGTCGGCCATGCGCACTATTCGGGGTTCAAACTTTGCCAAAACCTCCACTAGGCTTTCCTGCGCAGCCATTACCGCATGTATGTCTTTATAAGCCATCGGAGCCTCATCCATATCGCTACCCATAAGGGTAATGCGCTTCTCGGATAAATTAGCGGCGATAGCCGCTTTATCGAGCATTTTAAAGGCCGCGCTACGACTCATTAACCTACCTGCTCCATGGCTGGCCGAGTTAATACTTGCCTCATCCCCTTTACCACGTACCACAAAGCCCGGTGTACTCATTGAACCTGGAATAATTCCTAATACACCTTTACCCGCAGGGGTTGCGCCCTTACGATGTACCATTACTTCTGTACCATCAGCCAATTGCTCTTTCCAAGCAAAGTTGTGGTGGTTTTCAATACGGGTAATAGGTTCAATACCTAAAGCACGCGCTATTTTATTATGTATTTCGTGGTGATTGGCACTGGCATATTCGCCGGCTAGGTTCATACCAATCCAATACTCTTGCCCTTCCTCCTTATCCAAATCGAGCCAAGCCAAATGTTTTGCCTCTGCGGGTAATTTAGTTTTAGTCATAGCAATTTTGCTATAATAATCGGCTACCGACCCACCAAATCCTCTCGAGCCAGAATGAGATAACAAAGCTAAATAACTTCCCTCTGGTATGTTTTCCAACACGCCATCTTTAATGGTTAATTCACCCCATTCCACAAAATGGTTCCCGGTTCCGCTGGTACCCAATTGCGCATAGGCCTTATTTTTTAAACCGCGTATTAATTTTGTTTCTTTCCAAGTATCGCTATCAAACAAACTGCTATCAAAATACGATTTGGTGGTACAACCTACTCCAAAATAGGTATTATCAACAAGTATGTTTTTAAGCCTATCGGTTTCTGTATCTATATAATCGGCATGAATTTCAAAAATACTCAAGCACATACGGCAAGCAATATCAACCCCAACAGCAAATGGTATAATGGTATTTGCGGTTGTGGCCAACACTCCCCCTATAGGCAAACCATAACCTTGATGGGCATCGGGCATTAGGGCACCGGCAACTGCTATTGGCAATTGTATAGCTGTTTTCATCTGCGCCAGCGCCCCTACCTCAATATGTTCCAAACCCCAAACCGGGAAGTCGGTAATATCCTCTTTCAATTTAAAGTTGGAGCGTGCTTGTTTTATAAATTTCCCGTCTTTTCGTAAGGCAATTACATCATCGGCAAGATTTTTAAATTTGCCACCTTTTTTAAACGAATAGGGCATAGGGTCGTCAATCAATGCTTCCAAATTCGCCAATATTTGAGTTTTATCCATCACTTGGTGTTTAAGCAAACCATTAGCTACCCTACTAAAATTAACCAGCACATCTACATCATTAATACCTAATGCGTATAATTCATTGTTGCTTATTTTTTCTTTTTCCACGGCTCTTATAATTATTTAACACCACAAAATAAAAACACTACTGCGCAGTCTTTTTGCGCAGTAAAAAAATATTTTTATATTTATTGAAATTATTTTGTCATGCCTGTAAATCGCAATGCGCTAATACGTTATCGCACCATTGATAATTGCCTGCAAAACCGCTATCGCAGGTGGACCTTAGACGATTTGATAGATGCCTGCTCTAATGCCCTTTACGAGTTTGAAGGAATTGATAAAGGGGTTAGCCGACGTTCTATCCAAGCTGATATTGAGATGATGCGCAGTAATAAACTGGGTTATGAGGCTCCCATTATAGTGGTTGATAAAAAGTATTATACCTATGCCGATAAAAACTATAGCATTACCAATAGCCCAATCAGTCAGCAGGATATGCAGGTTTTGGGTGAGGTAGCTGCCTTGCTAAACCAGTTTAAGGGCTTCAACCATTTTACCTATTTAAATGAGATGGTAAGTAAACTGGAAGATAAGATATACTCGCAAAAAACACATAGTATGCCCGTAATTGATTTCGAGAAAAATGACAATCTGAAGGGGCTAGAATATATTGAAGGGCTACGCAGAGCTATTGTAGCAAAAAAAGTTTTAAAAATCACCTACCAATCGTTCAAGGCACGTGAGGCAAGCGTTTTCTTTTTCAGCGCTTATTTATTAAAAGAGTACCGCAATCGCTGGTTTGTATTGGGTACGCCACACAAACATGGGCCCCAACTCTTAAATTTGGCACTCGACCGCATTCAAAGTTTTGAAGAATGTGCGGAACCCTATCGAGAAAATAAAACAATAGACCTTGCCACCTATTATAACAATGTAATAGGAGTAACAAAATCCCCCGGACAACGAGATACTGAAGTTATATTTTGGATTGATGATGCCAATGCACCCTACGTAATTACCAAACCGCTACACCATACCCAAAAGTTACTAAAGGAAGAAAATAACGGAAAAATATTCAGCGTTAGGGTTGTGCTAAATTTCGAATTGGAGCGCGAGTTATTAGGTTTTGGTAATCGAATAAAGGTACTTGGTCCGCGTAACTTGGTTAAGCAAATTAAAAAAATACTTTGGGAGGCCCTTAACGGATATAATAATACGGATATGAAACCATTAGAAAAGTTCTAAATTATCTAATTTTACTACCAATCAATTAGGAATAAAATACCGTTTTATTAATTAGACTATAAAGTTAATTCTCTTTTTTCCTATTCTTCCTGCAATTTGATAACAATTTGGCTTCCAAAATGGAAGTTTCATTACAATTTGCTGCGCTAAAATGATAGTTTACGCGGTTTTAGTAGTAGTTTATGTTGTTTTGATGTTGGTTTCGGATGGCTAAATGGTGGTTAGGGAACCATTTTAAAGCTGGGCTTTGTATTTATAAGCCTTAAAATTTACGTGTACTATTTACAAAAAAGCCCCGCGGAAATCCGCAGGGCTCGTATAATTTTATTGATAGCGTGTAAATTATAGTTTACCTAATTCTTCAACCAAATCAATTAATTTGTTTGAGTAACCCCATTCATTATCATACCATGATACTACTTTCACAAAGTTATCATTCAAGGCAATACCGGCTTTGGCATCAAAAATAGAGGTACGTGCATCACCTTTAAAATCTTGTGATACTACTTCCTCATCTGTATAACCTAAAATGCCTTTTAATTCGCCTTCAGAAGCGTCTTTCATTGCCTTTTTAATGGTTTCGTAGGAAGCTGGTTTTTCTAAACGTACAGTAAGGTCAACTACCGATACATCGGCAACCGGTACACGGAAAGCCATACCTGTTAGTTTACCTTTTAATGCAGGTATAACCAAGGTAACAGCTTTAGCAGCACCTGTTGATGAAGGAATAATGTTTTGGTATGCCCCACGACCACCGCGCCAATCTTTATGCGATGGGCCATCAACTGTTTTTTGAGTAGCTGTTACAGCGTGTACAGTGCTCATTAAGCCTTCCAAAATACCAAAGTTATCATTCAAAACCTTTGCTATAGGTGCAAGGCAATTGGTTGTACATGATGCATTTGATACTATGGTATTAGCAGCAGTTAAGCTTTTATGGTTAACACCCATTACAAAAGTTGGGGTATCATCTTTAGCTGGGGCGCTCATTACCACTTTTTTTGCACCTGCGTCAATATGTTTTTGTGCGGTTTCCTGAGTAAGGAATAAACCGGTTGATTCAATGATAATTTCGGCACCAACTTCATTCCATTTTAGGTTGGCAGGATCCTTTTCTGCAGTTACCCTAATGGTCTTTCCGTTTACAACCAAATGACCGCCTTCTACTTCCACTGTTCCTTTAAAAGGACCATGGGTTGAGTCATATTTAAGCATATAAGCCATATAGTCAGGTTCAACAAGGTCATTGATACCAACAATTTCAATGTCGCCCCTTTCAATAGCAGCTCTAAATGCTAAACGGCCAATGCGGCCAAAGCCGTTAATTCCTATTTTCATGATTTCTAATTTTTGTTTGAATAATATGTTAATAAATTGTTTATTGGGTCTTTTATAATTTCAGCAACATTTAAGCCAAATTTATTTGCAGTTTCCCTCAAATTGTGCTGAAAGCCAGCGGCAATTGAGCCTGCAAAATACAACAAAGCTTCCGGATGTTGTTCATGCAAAGGTAATAAATAGGTGGTCATTAATTTTTCAAATCCATTATTTACTACCTGCATTATATATGGTTCTTCTTTATTGTCTACAAAAAAGTCGGTAAATGAACTTAAAAACAGGGCCGGGTGTTTTTGACGGTAAATTTTTTCAAGCAATGATTTTCGGTCAAAATCATACTTTCTCGAGAATTTTTTCTGAATAGTATCTGGCAAAGTTTTACTCATAAATCCTTTCAAAAGCTGTCGACCCAGCCAATTTGCCGATCCTTCATCTGCTAAAATATAACCCAAACCGTAATTGTTGGGCTTCACTTTTTTGCCATCGTACCAGGCAGCATTTGTGCCGCTTCCGCAAATGCAAACAATTCCGGGTGTGTTTTTACAGCAGGCAATGGCTGCGGCTGCAATATCATGATCTACTATAATTTTACTGAATTTGAAAAATTCAACAAAGGAATCATGTACTATTTCCTTTAATTGGGGAGATGAAGCGCCGGCACCAAAAAAATAAATATGTCGTATTTCTTCGGCATGATGTATTAAGTTTATATTTTTAGTTAACAAGCTTATAATTTGCTTCTTGTCGTCAAAATAGGGATTTATACCATTTGTTTTGAATGAGGCTACCGTCCTGTTTTTATCGGCAAGCCTCCATTCAGCATAGTTTGATCCACTATAAACAACGGCAATCATTATTATATTGATAAGATTTCGGCCATCTGCATCAAATCATCTTCTAATTTAAATTCATGTTGATTCAGCGCTTCTTCCAAACCTGTTAGTATAATCGAATTGGCTTCCAGTCCAACCATCATTTGCGATTTTCCATTAATCAGCGCGTTTACTGCAGCAAAGCCCAATCTACTACCCAATATCCTATCAAAAGCAGACGGACTTCCACCGCGTTGCAGGTGCCCTAAAATGGTTACCTTCACATCATAGAATTTAACCTCTTTTTGAACTTTTTGAGCAATATCGTAGGCTCCTCCATTTTTATCTCCCTCGGCAACAATTACTATACTCGATGATTTTTTATTGTACTGACCAGCCTTTAAATTTTCAATCAAATTTTCAATGGCAGTAGCTTTTTCGGGTAATAAAATTGCCTCGGCACCGCATGAAATTCCTGCCCTTAAAGCAATAGCACCCGAATCTCTACCCATTACTTCTATAAAAAATAACCGATCATGTGCATCGGCAGTATCCCTTATCTTATCAATGGCTTCAATAACTGTATTGGTAGCTGTGTCAAAACCAAGTGTATAGGTTGATCCGTACAAATCATTATCTATTGTACCCGGAACGCCGATTACCGAAATGTCAGGATATTTTTTTGAAAATCTGAGTGCCCCTGTAAAGGTACCATCGCCTCCAATTACCACCAAACCATCAATATTATGTTTTTTTAGGTTTTGATAAGCCAACTCCATCCCCTCGTCGGTTCGAAAGGGTAAACATCTGGCTGTTTTAAGTATGGTACCTCCCAAATTTAATATATTGCTAACTGAACGAGGTTCCATATCGTACATGTCATTGTCGATAAGTCCTTGATAGCCACGTTTTATACCAACCACACTTAAGCCATTATATATTGCTGTTCGAACAACAGAACGGATGCATGGGTTCATG
>CAIYNX010000024.1 GCA_903927645.1 uncultured Mucilaginibacter sp. | reverse complement strand
TGACAGCCCATGAAGATAAAACAGAACTAGAAAAAAAAATTGAACAAGAAATTGGAGAGATGGAAATAGAAGTAAAAGTTATTAAAGTTAAAAATATAATTCAAGAAGAATAGATTTAGACTCGAAAATCCAATCTACTAGAATAATTAAAAAGATGTTTAATGCGTCCTTTTGTCTTATTAAGGATTAAAGATAAACCCATCATTCCTTCAACAAAATCCCCACATCCTCAATAGCTCGTTTTACTTGGGCGGTATCAGTAGCGGTATAAATACCCCGTATGCGGCTTTGCTTATCAACCAGCAATAATGATTCGGTATGCAAAAAATCGGCAGTGGTTTTATCAAGCCCCTGTCTTTTTTCGGAGAAGTAGGATTGTCGGCCGAGGGTATAAATAAGGCCCTTATCGCCAGTTAGCAAAAACCATTTGGCAGGGTTTATTTGGTGATCGTCCCCATATTTTTTCAATATTTTTACTGAGTCTCGCCAAGGCATCACAGAAAAGGAAACCATCCTAAAGGCATCATTGTTTTTAAAAGCGTTTTGAGCCGCATCCAGGTTCTCCATCATTTTAGGGCAAATATTAGGGCAGGAACAAAAAAAGAAATTGGCCAAATAAACATGCCCCTTTAAGGAATCTTGATTAATAACCTTGCCCAATTGGTTTTTTAAACTAAAGTTGGCAATGGCATGTATTTTGGGATAAGTGGCATCCGATTTATCAATCCATTCCGCTGTAAAATCGGGCGTGTTATAAAAAGGTAATGTTTCAGCCTTTTTACCGCAACCTGCAAATAGCATTCCTGCAAAAAGTAAAAGTTTCTTAATGTCCATGTGGCATGCAGCTTTTAACCTTAATAACCCCATACAGTTTATTGTTTTTTATAGTATAGTTTGAAAGGAGTACTCCGTTTATATCCCAATAGCGTTGCAGTCCCTCTAAATTGCCCATCAAATAATTACTCTCTTGCCGTACTTTGCCATTGGCGTAAAAAACCAGTTGTTTGCCATTTAATACATCCTTTTCGTAATTAAACAAATAATGATGTTTGCCATTTGGCCACCATTGTTCAAACAGGCCTTGTTTCATGCCATCCTTAAAATGGCGTGCCATTAATTTTTCGCCGGTATTAAACCAACCCAAGGCCAAACCTTGTTCGCGCCCATCAATAATGGGCAGTTTATATAAAATTTTTCTGTCACGGTCGCGCTCCACCATATAGCCATTAAAGGGCTGGTGCTTATATTGCCAACCATTATAGGCAGTTTGTTTAAGTAAGCTATCCGTATTGTTTACATATAGAAGCGGTGGAGCTTTTGTTGCCGATGTATTACAACCGGCTACCAAAAACAACCCCTCTAAAACACACAAACAAATAATACGAAACATTAAGGCGTAACGATAAATTGACCCATTAAACCTGCGTCCTCATGGTTAGGAAAATGGCAATGGTACATAAATGGGTTGGTAGCATCTGCAAAATCATCAAATTTAGCCACTACCGATACCGTTTCGCCAAGGTGGAGAAAAAAAGTATCTTTCCAACCTTGCTCATAATTCTGTATCGCCCCCGAACTTCTTGAAACGATCTTAAACTGAATATCATGTATATGAATGGAATGCCCAAAAACATTGCTGTTTACAAACGTCCACTTCACCGTAGTATTTAGCGGGATTTTATGATTAATAGTTACATAATTGTAATTGTTATTATCAAAAGCAAACTCCGAGCCACCTTGTCCGGCTGTAATGCTAGTCGAAATATTACTCGTAGCATCGGCAGCTGTAAGCGTAGTATTGGTAGTTAGTTTAGTTGGGATGGAGGTAATTGCTTGCGCGTTGGCAGCGGCTACATTTATTTTTAGCACCTCAAAATCTTTATTATTCAACAAGCTACCTAAGGCTCCGGATTGTGAAGACTCACCACCAGGATAACCAAAGGTTTGGTTCGAATTATACGACATCAGCTTTAAGCTGCTGCCTACATTATCACCGCCCAAATTCACCAAAATCTCCACTCGTTCACCAACACCCAATACTACGCGCGTAACACCAACCGGCGCATCCAACAAACCTCCGTCATTACTGATTACATAAAAGGTTCTTCCATCGCTGAAGCCAAGGTTATAAGCCCTTTCAATTTCAGCGTTTAATATCCTGAAACGTACATATTGTTTTGGGAGACTGATTTGCGGATTTAGTGTGCCGTTAGCCAGTAAATAATCTCCATAATCGTTCACATTGGTGTTGAATGAGATGTCTGAATTAAAACGGCGACTGGTTAGCACTAATGGGATATCATCGGTTCCATAAGTACGCGGAAGATTCAATGCCGATTCTATCGGGTCTTTCACAATAATCAATCCGCCGGCTCCCATGGTTATTTGCTCATAAGTTTTTTCATGTAGATGCGGATGGAACCAAAAAGTAGAGGCATTGTTCATTACCGTAAAATGCGGCGACCAGGTAGCACCCGGAGCTATTTTTTGGTGTGGCCCGCCATCCATAATGGCTGGTATATGGAATCCATGCCAATGCAGCGTGGTAGTATCAGTCAGGTTATTGGTAATATTGAAAGATACATTGTCGCCTTTATTAAAGATCAGTGTTGGTCCCCAAAATGGCAGCCCGTTGTAGCTGTAAGTCTGCGTAGTAGCACCTGTAAAAAATTGTTTGCTCGATTTTCCTAAGGCTAAATTAAAAGAAGTACCTGTTAAGGTTGGGGGAATATATAAGGTATTATACGTGGTATCGCTGCTTGTATTTGTACTGGTACTACCGGTAGTGTTGGCAGATTTTTTACAACAAATTAGCATGAGTAAACAACTAAATATTAGGTAAGGCCTCATTTTTTTCATAAAGGTTTGTTTTTAAATAACAAAGATTGGTTGCGTTTTACTTTGTTTGACGCTGGTTTTGGAGTAATCCTTCGCGCTCAAAATAAGTATTATAGCAATAAATTTTTTTTGGGGGGTAGTTCGCCCTTTATAATATGGAATAGCCGATTCCTTTTAAAATGCTCAATAAAATCTGCACCTTTGCCTCTTTAAAACTTGCTAAAAAAACATGATTGTATCCAAACTGGCACAAAACCTACATGGCTCCGAAATTATTAAAATAGCCGCCGAAGTAAACGAACTTAAAAAACAAGGACAAACCATAGCCAACCTTACCATTGGCGATTTTGATTCGAATATATATCCTATTCCAGAGGGTTTTAAGCAACGAATAGTGGAGGCTTATGCCGATAACCAAACCAATTACCCGCCTGCCGATGGTGTTTTGGCTACCCGCCAAAGTGTATCGGAGTTTATAAAAAGCAGGTTTAACTTGAGTTATGCCCCAACCCAGGTTTTAATAACAGGGGGTTCTAGGCCATTGATATATGCTACCTATATGGCGCTGGTTGACCCGGGCGATAGGGTAGTTTTCCCGATACCATCATGGAATAATAATCATTATTG
>CAIYNX010000023.1 GCA_903927645.1 uncultured Mucilaginibacter sp. | reverse complement strand
GCAATGATATCCTGTAATTCCTTATAACGTTGTAAGATCAGTTTTACTCTATTAGCACAGTCATAATGAACATCACCCACTACCAGTGGAGATAACAATCTTGAAGTTGAATCCAATGGATCTACCGCAGGATAGATACCTAAATCGGCAATCTTTCTACTTAAAACCGTAGTAGCATCAAGGTGAGCGAAAGTTGTTGCAGGAGCAGGATCGGTTAAATCATCCGCAGGTACGTAAACCGCTTGAACCGATGTAATAGAACCGTTCTTGGTAGAAGTAATACGCTCTTGCATTAATCCCATTTCGGTAGCCAATGTTGGTTGGTAACCTACCGCGGATGGCATACGACCAAGTAGGGCCGAAACTTCGGAACCAGCTTGGGTAAACCTGAAGATGTTATCAATAAAGAAAAGGATATCACGACCTTTGCCATCTGCGTCACCATCACGGAAGTATTCGGCTATGGTTAAGCCCGATAAAGCCACACGCGCGCGCGCGCCGGGAGGCTCGTTCATTTGTCCGAATACGAAGGTTGCTTTTGAATCTTTCAAAGCTTCGGCATCTACTTTTGATAAATCCCAACCACCTTCTTCCATCGAATGCATAAAGGCATCGCCATATTTAATAATGCCCGATTCCAGCATCTCACGCAATAAGTCGTTGCCCTCACGTGTACGCTCTCCTACCCCGGCAAATACTGATAAGCCTGAATAAGCCTTGGCTATATTGTTAATTAATTCCTGAATTAATACGGTTTTACCTACACCGGCACCACCAAACAAACCAATTTTACCACCTTTAGCATAAGGCTCTAATAGGTCAATTACTTTAATACCTGTAAAAAGCACTTCAGTTTCGGTAGATAAATCTTCAAAACGAGGAGGCGAATTGTGTATAGGGCGTCCGTTTGTTTTATCTAAATTTTCGATACCATCAATAGCATCGCCAACTACGTTAAAAACACGTCCTTTAATATCGTCGCCAACTGGCATTTTTATGGCAGATTCAAGATCAACAACCTTCATTCCGCGTAAAAGTCCGTCGGTCGAGTCCATAGCAATTGCACGCACGCGGTCTTCACCTAAATGCTGCTGCACTTCTAAAATAATTTTTTGGCCATTTTCCTTTGTGATTTCTAATGCATCATAAATTTTAGGAAGATGGGCGTTGTCAGTGAAGCTCACATCAACTACCGGACCTATTATCCGTGAAATTTTTCCAATGTTTGGCATATATAACTTGGTAATTTAAATTTTATACTATGAATCTGCCTGAACCTAAATAGTACTTGCAGTTTCAGAGGCGCAAAGTTAAGATTTATAAGCAAATAATAAATAGCATGAAATATATTTTATATATGTCCTATTTTGTAGAATATGAAAGTTTATTAAAATAAATATTTTACCTATGTTTGATGTTCCAATTTTATAAACTTATCAACCATCAAAAAATTTATGATGAAAAAACTATTACTAATATTCATTAGCCTTTTGCCATTTTTAGCAAAATCGCAAGGCTTTCAAGTCAACTTGTTTGGCGAAAAGCAAATTGGCATGGGGCACACGGGTACCGGCGTAGCACTTGATGGCGCTGCTGTTGTTTTTAACCCGGGCGCGGTAGTTACCCTACCCGATAATTATATTCAAGGAGGGGTTAGTCCGCTGGTATTTCAATCAGATTTTAACCCATCCGGTACCAATACCCAATATCATACTTTGGATAAAAAAGCATATCCATTTAGTTTTTACGGCGCATTTGGTCCTAAAAAGGGAATCTGGAAACTAGGTTTAGGTGTTTATACCCCTTTTGGAGGCTTGGCCGATTGGGGTCAAAGCTGGCAAGGTCGTTACGTGCTTGAGAGCCTAGATTTAAAGGCCATCTATTTTCAGCCTACCCTGAGCATAAAAATATCCGAAAATCTAAGCATCGGAGCTGGTTTTGTTTACAACCGAGGAAGTGTTGATTTAACAAAGGCTATACCGCTTTCATACACCAACGGGCAAGATGGGCAAGCCGAACTAACCGGAAGTGGTAAGGGATACGGTTGGAACGCCGGTATTTATTATAAAAGTGCCGATTTTACAGCCGGATTTTCACATAGAAGTCAAGTTACAACCACGATAAGTGGTGGAAACGCAATTTTTACGGTACCTGCATCAATACAGCCAAATTTTCCACAACCAAATACCTTTACTGCAACCATACCATTGCCTGCTGTTAATTCAATAGGTATCGGCTTATATCCAACAAAAAAATGGATTCTGGCATTTGATATCAATTATGTTAGTTGGAATACCTATAAAAATTTAGAATTTGATTATTCAAAAACAAGTACCATATTAACCAATACAAAATCTCCAAGGAATTACAAGGATGCATATACTTTTAGGGCAGGTGCACAATATAAAGCGAGCGATGAAGTTGATTTGCGTTTTGGAACAGGTTACGGCACAACAGCAGTTTCTGATGGTTATGTAACCCCTGAAGCACCTGATGCAAATAGAGTATATTTAACGGGTGGACTAGGATTTAAATTTACTAAGCAGTTTGATTTCGACCTTGTTTTTGAATACGAACATCTATTGTCTCGTACCCAAACCAATATTGAATCGCAACTTTCCGGAACATTTGAAACCAATGTATTCATTCCCGGTGTTTCATTAGCTTATCATTGGTAATATTAAAATTTTATAACATGAAATTCATAAAAAACTCATTATATATATTTGCAGGAGTAATCCTTTTTACGGCCTGTAAGCCCGATATAAAAACCCCGACTTTAACCAAGGGAAATGCCGATTTTTCGAGATATATTTCTATCGGTAATTCATTAACAGCAGGATATGCTGATGGTGGTCTTTACCTTGCCGGACAGCAAGTTTCGTACCCAAGCATTATAGCCAACCAAATGAAAAGCGTTGGCGGTGGTAACTTTACTCAGCCTTTGTTTGGCTCAAATGAAGCAAATGGTTCTGGATATTTAACATTAACCGGCTTCTCCTCAACAGGGTTGCCAGTTACAGCAAACGTTACTAATAATTTAGCCATAAGAGATGTTTTGAAAGTAGAAGGCTTTGGCAACGTTACTTTGTACAATAAATATGCGGGTACAGATATAAATAATTATGGAGTACCCGGAATAAAGTTGTATAATATTACCTATGCTCCTTATGGAAATTTAAATGGTTTTTTTGAACGGTTATTACCGGGCAAGGCACCAAATAATACAACAACCTATTTACAATTTGTTACTGCAAAGCCATTTACATTTTTTTCAAATTGGCTAGGCAATAATGATGCTTTAGGATATGCTACTTCAGGAGGTGCTGGTGATGTTTTGACCGACAAAACAACTTTTGCCGGGCTTTATCAATTGTTAATTACCACCTTAACTGCAAATGGAGCTAAAGGTGTTGTTGCAACTGTTCCTGATGTTACCGCAATCCCTTATTTCAATACTGTAACAGTGGATGCGGTATTGGCTGGTGTAAAACAGGCAAACCCACAGGCACAGGCCTTGTACGTAAACGCGCTTTCATCACCTAGCACAACCGGCACCTACGCTGCAAGACCAGCAACAAATAAAGATTTATTGATATTAACCTTTAATACTGGTTTAATTGGAACTCCGGTAACAACACCATATGGACCACTTCCATACGGTTTAACCCAATTTACGCCAATCGACAATCAATATGTGCTTGACCAAAATGAAGTAGCTTTGACCCAAGATTATGTAAATACATATAACCAAACTATTAAATCTGTTGCGGCCTCAAGCGGCCTAGCGGTTTTTGATGCCTACACCTTTTTAAATAATATTAAAACCAATGGCTTGATTGAAGATGGTATTCCATTAAGTTCAAATTATATAAGTGGTGGTATATTTTCATTAGATGGAGTTCACCTTACTCCGCGTGGTTACGCTATTGTGGCCAATGAGTTTATTAAAGCCATTAATAGTAAATATGGTTCAAATATACCATTAACAAATATTACTAATTATACTGGAGTAAAATTACCGTAAACGGTACATTATTTTGGCTTGTTTAGCATAATGCAATTAAAAATTGCGCTTTTATAGCAAAAAATAAGTAATTTAAGCCCTACAAACAGGCTTAATAAAGCCTTCAAGCTTCAATTATTTCAATTGAACCTTGAAGGTTTATTTTTTAGATAAATCCCAAAATGAAAAAAATAAATTACCTTACAATCCTGCTTTTTTTTGTACTGCCAGCTTTAGCACAAGAAACAACAAAAGCAATTTATTACAAGATATCATTCCCTAATGGAGCACATCATGAGGCGGAAATTGAAATGACAATTCCTAATGCTCCTTCCAAAGATTTTACTATCCGTATGAGTCGCTCATCGGCCGGGAGATATGCCACCCACGAATTTGGTAAAAATGTTTACAATGTATCGGCCACTGAAGTTGATGGGACATCTGTTGAGTTAAAGCAAATAGAGGGTGATGAGTATCTGATTGGAAGCCATAATGGAAACACAATTAAAGTTAAGTACACCCTATTTGGTAACTGGACCGATGGAACCTATACAAGTATTGATGCGAGCCATGCCCATTTAAATATGCCGGCAACCATTATGTGGGCACCAGGACAGGAAAAGCGCCCTATAAAAATTGAGTTTGATGATTTGGAAAAACACGGATGGAAAATAGCTACACAGCTCAAGGCGGAAGGTGCTAATGTTTACAGTGCTCCCGATCTTCAATATTTAATGGATAGCCCTACCGAATTATCGGATTTTAAACAAACCAATTTTGATGTATTAAATACAGATGGTAAAAAAGAAAAGATAAATTTAACAGTACATTCCGACGATCCCCAACCTATCATTGATAATTTTGGCAAGTTGGTGCAAAAAATGGTTTTAGAAGAAAAAGCGGTATTTGGCGAACTGCCAACATATGATTTTGGTGAGTATACGTTTTTAGATGATGTTTACCCAACCACCTCAGGAGATGGTATGGAACACCGTAATTCAACTTGTATAGTACAGCCTATTGATAAGGTTGCCGGATATGAAGAACGGTTGTTAAGCACATTTTCTCATGAATATTTTCATAGTTGGAATGTTAAACGTATTCGTCCGAAATCATTAGAACCATTTAATTTTGAACATGCCAATATGAGTAGTGAACTTTGGTTTGCAGAAGGGTTTACCCAATATTACGGCGAATTGGTTTTGGAGCGTTCGGGTTTTAGGTCAACTGATGATTATTTACAAACTATTGCCGGATTGGTAAATTCCGTTTTGAATACACCAGGAGCATTAAAATACCCTCCAACTCAAATGAGCAGGTATTCTGTTTTTGCTGATGCCGGAGTTTCTATTGATCCTAATAACGACAATAATATTTTTACCAGCTATTATACTTATGGTGGAGCCACTGCACTAGCACTTGACCTTCGACTACGGGCTGATTTTAATTTAACTTTGGATGATTATATGCGTCAAGTTTGGCTAAGCCGAGGCAAAGTTATGAAACCTTATACCATTCCTGATTTGCAAAATGATTTAGCTAAACTAACTAAAAACCCCAAATTTGCCGCTGATTTTTTTAGTAAATACATATATGGCGTGGAGAAAAATAACTACGAAGCCTTATTGGCCAAGGCAGGATTATTGCTTCGTAAAGCACAAGCTGGGAAAGCTTGGGCAGGACCTTTAAGTGGAAATGGCCGCAGAGGCCGGGCCGGACAGGCAAAAGTAAGTGGTAACGAAGGGATAGCCATAGTAACGAGCACCCTTGTTGGAACTCCAATTTACAATGCAGGGTTAGACGCTGGTGATATTATTTTGAATGTAGATGGCAAAGCGGTGAACGATGAGCAAACATTTAATGGTATCATAGCCTCAAAAAATATAGGAGATAAAGTTACTGTTAACTATAAAAACCGCACTGGCAATCATGATGCAACTATTACCCTTGCCGAAAATCCTTATTTAGAAGTAGTTACTTTTGAAAGTGCCGGAAAAGAAATTTCAAAAGACCAACAAGCATTTCGCTCAGCATGGTTATCATCAAAAATAAAATAATAATGTTATGAAAAATGCGCTTTATTTATTGGTTTTGGCATTTGTTGGTCAACAGGCCTTTTGTCAGGACGTAGACAAAAAAATTAAGGAAAAGGATGTAACAAGGGTAATAAGCACCCTTGCAGCTGATGATATGCAGGGTAGGGCTACTTTTACGCCAGGCATTGAAAAAGCTGCAAAATTTATTGAATCTGAATTTAAACATATAGGCTTAAAGCCTATGGTTGGAAACAATGGTTATAGGCAAAATTTTACTTTAACCCGTACTCGCCCTTTAAGTAGCCAACTAATTATCAACCAAAAAACAATAAGTGCTGATAGCGCTTTTGTGGCTACCAGTGCTTCATTAGTCAATATAAATCAATTAGCGGATGTTGAAATTATAAAAGTTACCCCCGAGAAAGATTTTAGAACTGTTTACCGAAGCCTAATAAATAGCAGCAAAAAATTACTTATTGTGGTTGATCCTAAATTTGCATCTTTCTTTAAAAGGTTAAAAGACCGGGCAGAAACAGGTACGGTAGCTATGAAAACAAATGATAGTCAGGTTTTGATTTATGTTTTGGGCGTATATGATGATATAAAAGCGTTAAATCTTACTTATACCGGAAAGGCTGAGGTTTTACCATTATTCAATATTGCCGGAATAATTCCCGGAACAACTAAACCAAATGAATATGTGATATTCTCGGGACATTTTGACCATTTAGGTATTATAAAACCAATGCAAGGAGATAGCATTGCCAATGGTGCCGATGATGATGCGTCGGGCACTACCGCGGTTATTGAGCTAGCCAAATATTACAAAAAGGCAAAAAATAATACTAGAACTCTGATTTTTGTTGCCTTTACAGCCGAAGAAATTGGGGAATACGGCTCTCAATATTTTGCTACAACCGTGCATCCTGATGATGTAGTAGCTATGTTTAATATTGAGATGATAGGTAAAAAATCAAAATTCGGCGAAAATTCGGCTTTTATAACTGGCTTTGAAAGGTCGGATTTTGGTACCATCCTACAAAAAAACCTTACTGATACTCCTTTTAAATTTTACCCCGATCCATATCCCGATCAAAACCTGTTTTATAGGAGCGACAATGCTTCATTAGCAGCAGTTGGGGTACCGGCGCATACTATATCAACCGATCAAATTGATATTGACAGCTTATACCATACCGTTAAAGATGAAGTAAGTTCGTTAGATATGGCTAACATTACAGCCACCATTAGGGCTATTGCCTTAAGTGCGCAAACCATTGTTTCGGGTTTTGATACACCTAAGCGTGTGGCAAAATTGGAAAACTAGAAAATTTAAATATTTAATAAAAAATAAAAACCCGCTTTTTTAGGAGCGGGTTTATTATTTAGTTTATGATTGATTTGAAAATTATTTGGTAACGTACATTACCTCTTTTACTGCCTTTATAACACGGTCAGGGTTCGGCAAATATTCTTGAATTAAGGTTGGTGCGTATGGCAAAGGTACGTCGCCACCCATAATACGTAATATTGGAGCATCTAAATAATCAAATGCGTCTTTTTGTACTTTAAAGGCAACTTCGGTAGCTATTGAGCCTAAAGGCCAACTTTCTTCTATAATAACCAAACGGTTGGTTTTTTTAACCGAAGCAATTACTGTATCATAATCAATAGGGCGAACTGTGCGTAAGTCAATTACTTCTGCGCTGATTCCTTCTTTTTCTAATTCAATAGCAGCTGAATTCACTACTTTCATAATTTTACCAAAACCCAATAAGGTTACATCTGAACCGCTTCTGGTTACTTTTGCCTTACCAATTTCAATATAATAAGTTTCTTCAGGTACTTCGCCTTTATCGCCATACATTAATTCCGATTCCATAAAAATAACAGGATCTGGGTCGATAATAGCTGATTTTAATAAGCCTTTAGCATCATACGGGTTTGATGGAACAATTACCTTTAAGCCTGGGCAATTGGCATACCAATTTTCAAAGCATTGGCTATGTTGAGAGCTTAACATACCCGCGTTACCAGTTGGGCCACGAAAAACTATTGGTACCGAGAATTGACCTCCACTCATTGACATGATTTTTGCAGCACCATTAATAATTTGGTCGATGGCTACTAATGAGAAGTTAAAAGTCATGAATTCTATGATTGGTTTTAAACCATTCATAGCCGAACCGATACCTATACCAGCGAATCCGCATTCAGAGATCGGGGTATCAATTACCCTTTTGGCACCAAATTCGTCCAGCATGCCCTGGCTTACTTTATATGCACCATTATATTCGGCAACCTCTTCGCCCATTAAGTATATGCTTTCATCCTTACGCATTTCTTCCGACATTGCTTCACGAAGTGCTTCTCTGAATTGTATTTCTCTCATTGTACTAATTATCTGCTTTTTTGCGAACGCAAATATAATCAATGTACGCTTATTTGCAATTTGTGCTTTTATTTCGATTTGATTTTTACAATAAAAATCAAATTAATGAATTTAAAATTATTATTTAGGCTATTAAAGGTTTAATTGTAGCAGCTTTTTTTGCCTATTTTCTTTCACCCTTCATTTTGCTAGCAATAACTAATGCTTTGTAGGCATTTACTATGCCACCTGTTTTTGAAAGTGAGGTAAAATCAACTTTTTCATCTCTACTACCCGGTTTAATTACCAATACACCTGTTAATGGTGTAACGGAATCAAGAATTGCTTTTTTCACTTGTCCGGCACTCAACTTTGGATAATATTCTAAAATGAGCGCTGCCACTCCCGCTACAATTGGTGAGGCGAAGCTGGTGCCATCGGCCGTGTTAAATTCGGCATCCATATCAATAGAGGTCACTTTAACACCTGGTGCGAATACATCCACATTGTTTTTACCATAGTTTGAAAAACTTGCTGCTAAATTTTCGTCTAATTTTGGACCTGAAGCACCAACACTTATCAAATTATCCGTTGTGGTGCCATCTAAATAAAGATTGTTTGGAAATTCAGGGTTTTGGTCAACATCCTGATTTTCATTACCTGCAGCCATCACCAGCAAAACATCTTTTTCGGCAGCATATTTAAAAGCGGCATCGACCCATTCTTTGTGTGGCGAAATTCTTTTACCAAAGCTCATATTGATAACCTTGGCGCCATTATCAACGGCGTAACGAATAGCATTGGCTACATCTTTATCATATTCGTCACCATTTGGTACGGCTTTTATAGCCATTATTCTAACATTATCGGCAACACCATCAATTCCATATCCATTATTTCGTTCGGCGCCAATTAATCCTGCAACTCCGGTTCCATGAGAAGCATCCGGAGTTTTAAGAATATTATTTCCATAAGGCTTGCCATCATTTATATCCGGGTCATCACCAACAATCCTTGACCTTGATTCTAAATCAGGTGTTAAATCATTATTTAATTTAGCATAATAATCTGTTAATTCTTTCAAAACCTTTGCATTGTTCGTGCCATCACCAGTAGCACCAAAAACAGTTTCCCATATAGTTCTACTTTGAACTAAGGTATCATTGTTGGTTGTGATCCGTGCAAGATCAGCTTGGTTAAAAGTCTCATTGGCCTTTAGTTTAAGTTCGCGTTTAATAAAATAATTGGTTCCAGTTAATGCATTTAGCTCCATGCTTACTTCTATCATTTCATTATGATCTTTTGATAATGTACTATCATATGTGCTTTTAACCTTTTGCCAAAAGCTAAATTCTTTCTCTTTACCAGGTAGAGGAACAGTAATATTTAAATAAGTATTTTTAAGTTTATTATATTGCCGCACCTCTTCGGTTGTTTCTGTATAATCAACTTTCCCATCCTTTCCTCCTAAAAAATCCCAGCCATATTTATCATTCATAAATCCATTTCCTGATTTACTTTTAGGGTTTACCCATAATATATTGACCAAATCTTTCTGTAAAGTATCTATACCACTATCAATAGTGGTTACGACAACGGTTTTACTTTTTTTGCCTTTTAAAAAATCATAGGCTTTATAAAGGTTTATGCCATAGTAACCTTCAGTATTATAATCTAATTGGTGCCAATTTTTTGGTAGGTTTGGAATTGCCTTTGGAATATCTTGTCCCAATGCACTGTATCTCAAAAAAACAAGTCCAAGAAATACTACCGGGATTTTATAGTTACCTTTAATTTTCATGCTTTATTAGAAACAAGCCTGTACATTAAAAACATAAGGCTCATTTTATTTTTTATAATTGGATTTTGAAATATTACTTATTATAAGTCGAATTTTATACCTTGTGCCAAAGGCAGTGTTTTTGAATAGTTTATTGTGTTAGTTTGTCTTCGCATATAAACTTTCCATGAATCCGATCCTGACTCGCGACCGCCACCTGTTTCTTTTTCACCCCCAAAAGCACCCCCAATTTCGGCTCCAGATGTGCCAATATTTACATTGGCAATCCCACAATCCGAACCATTGGCTGATAAAAATAATTCTGATTCACGCAGATTTGTAGTCATAATAGCTGATGACAAACCTTGAGGTACTCCGTTTTGTAAAATGATGGCATTTTCCAAATCAGCGTATTTAATAAGGTATAAAATAGGAGCAAAAGTTTCATGCTGCACTATTGAGAAATGGTTTTCAACTTCGGCTATGCATGGCTTTACATAGCAACCTGAGGCATAATTTTCACCTTCCAGTTTACCCCCTTCAACAACAAATTTTCCACCTTCGGCCTTGCAATTTTCTATTGATTGCAAGTATAATGAAACTGCATCATGGTCAATAAGCGGACCCATATGATTATTTTCATCGAGCGGGTTGCCTATTTTTATTTGTTTATAAGCGTTGATCAGCTTCAGTTTGAATTTTTCATAAACACTTTCATGAATAATAAGCCTGCGCGTACTTGTGCAACGCTGGCCTGCAGTACCTACTGCACCAAAAACGGCACCGATCAATGACATATCTAAATCAGCGTTTTCAGTTATGATTATGGCGTTATTGCCACCTAATTCGAGCAAACTTTTTCCAAGTCTTGCCCCAACTGCCGCGCCAACTGCCTTGCCCATACGGGTTGACCCAGTTGCTGAAATAAGAGGCAAACGGGAATCTTTAGTCATATATTCACCAATTTCACGATCTCCAATAATTAAATTAGATACTCCTTCTTCAATGCCATGCTTTTCAAATACTTTTTGGGCAATATGTTGACAAGCAATTGCTGTTAATGGTGTTTTTTCTGATGGTTTCCAAATGCATACATCCCCACAAACCCAGGCTAGCATCGCGTTCCAACTCCAAACCGCTACCGGAAAGTTAAAAGCCGATATAATGCCTACAATCCCCAATGGATGATATTGTTCATACATCCGGTGTTGAGGCCTTTCGGAGTGCATGGTTAATCCATAAAGTTGCCTGCTTAATCCAACCGCAAAATCGGTAATGTCTATCATTTCTTGCACTTCGCCATATCCTTCTTGCAAACTTTTGCCCATTTCGTATGATACAAGCTTGCCCAATGGTTCTTTGTTTTTACGAAGTGCTTCTCCAATCTCCCTTATAATTTCACCTCTTTTAGGTGCTGGTATATTCTTCCATGATTTAAACGCCTTTTCCGCTTTTTGTACAACGTATTCATAGTTTTCGGATGTTGCTATTTTGACCGATGCAATCAATTTGCCATCAACTGGAGAAATAATTGGCTTAATAGGGGTATCATCACTGCTTCCCCAGTATTTACCAGTACTAAATGCCTCATTTATTTGATTAACATTTAGTTGAGACAGTATATCTGAAATATTGAAATTCATAATTGATAATTTCTCAAAGGTATAAATCTTAAAATAATTTATTGCCATTTTACCCGATGAAATAAAAATGCTTTTAGTTAGTAATCAAGGCTTTGTGTTTTTTGATGTTAACAATGTTTGTATGTTGATAATTTTTTTACACTTTGGAGGTATATTACTTGTAATTTGAACAGCATTAAGCCTAGCGACTTGGGTTTATTTGGTCCTAAACAAGAGTATGTTCTGAAACAAAATTGAATGGAAGAAGAATTTGAATACGGTTTTACCGAAGATCCAAAATTTTCGGTTGAACGTTACGAAGAAATGATCCGTAACCATGATCAGTACTTTTTTGATGCTCAGGCTTTTGAGAACATTATCGACTACTACATCGAGAAAGGCGACCCTGCCAAAGCACTTCAAGTGGCTGAGTATGCACGAAACCAACACCCATTTGCCGCTGTTTTTTTAATTAAGGAAGCGCAATTATTAGTGGTCACTAACAAAGTATCTGAAGCATTCATGGCACTAGAAAAAGCAGCAATGCTGGAAGCCTCCGACCCTGATATATACTTAATTCGGGGAAATATGTATGAAAGTATGGAACGTTATGGTGAAGCGCTGGAAAATTATGAAAAAGCATTGAGCTTAGCCGAAGAAACTGATGAAATACTTTTGCATATTGCCTATGTTTATCAAAATATGGGCGATTATGAGACTGCCATTACCTACTTAAAGCTTTGTCTCAAGCAAAACATGGAGAACCAAGACGCTTTGTACGAACTGGCTTTTTGCTATGATGTTTTGGATAATCAGGAAGAAAGTATTGTTTTTTACGAACAATATATTGATAATGAACCATACAGTTACGCTGCTTGGTACAATTTAGGGAATGCCTTCACCAAATTAAGTTTATTTGAAAAAGCAATTGACGCATATGACTATGCTATTTTGATTAAAGATAGCTTTGCCTCAGCATATTTTAACAAAGGTAATGCACTTGTTAACCTTGAAAAATATGCAGAAGCTATAGAAGTTTATCGACAGACATTTGAATATGAGCAACCCAATGCTGATACTTATTGTGCTATAGGGGAATGTTATGAAAAGCTTGAACAAATGGATGAGGCAAGAGCTTTTTATAAAAAATCGGTAAAAATGGACCCTAAACTCGCAGATGCCTGGTTTGGTATAGGAGTTACACTTGATTTTGAAGAGCGTTATTTTGAAGCGCTACACTTTTACAAAAAGGCACTCGATCTTGATATTGCAAGTGCCGATTATTGGTTTGCTATTGCAGATGCAGAATATAAACTGGGGCACCTCGAAGAGGCTGAACAAGCTTATGAAAAAGTGGTTGAATTAAATCCAATAGATGTAGATGCGTGGCTAGATTTTTCATCTATTTTGTATGAACAACAGCGTTTAGCAGATGCAATTGCTGTTATTTCACAAGCAATTAAAAACAACCCGGATGCTGCAGAATTATATTACCGCATGGTAGCCTATTTATTTGCTAAGGGTGAATATAATGAAGCGCTTAATCAATTGGAATTGGCGCTAACCAGCGACCCTGAGAAACATTATATTTTGTTTGATTATTTGCCCCAGCTTCAAAAAAATAAAGTAATTGTTGACATTATTAACAAATACACCAAATAAAATCATTGGATTTATTTTTTAAAAAATTGCTCCAATATTAAAAGAGTAATTAAATAAATTTTAAAGTGTATTTAAATAAACCTGAAAGTGTAATAAATTTTCAGGTTTTTTTACGACTTTTGCCCCGTTAATACTTTTTGTTATAGTCTATAACCAAACTAAATAATAATGAACTATCAAATTAATAATCTTCCGGAGAGGGTACAGAAGCCTCGTAATAGCGGGTTAACCATGGTGATGGATAAAGGGTTAAGTTTAAGACAAGTAGAAGATTTTATTGAAGTTGGAGGAGATTATACTGATTTGGTTAAATTAGGCTGGGCCACCTCTTATGTAACGCCTAACCTAGATAAAAAACTCGCACTTTATCGTGAAGCAAACATTCCGGTTTATTTAGGAGGAACTTTGTTTGAGGCAATGATAGTTAGAGGACAGTTTGATGATTATTGCAGAATTTTGGATAAGTACAAATTGGAGTACGCCGAAGTATCGGATGGATCAATAGAAATTGAGCACGATTTGAAATGCGATTACATCAATAGGTTAAGCAAGTTGGTTACTGTAATATCGGAAGTAGGCTCAAAGGATGTACAAAAAATATTTGCCCCCTATAAATGGATTAAGTTAATGAATGCCGAAATTGAAGCAGGAGCTTGGAAGGTAATTGCCGAAGCAAGAGAAAGTGGTAATGTTGGTATTTATCGTGATTCAGGAGAAGTAAGGCAAGGTTTGGTTGACGAAATACTAACACAAATTCCAGAAGAAACAATTATTTGGGAAGCCCCACAAAAGGCACAACAAGTTTGGTTCATAAAACTAATTGGCACAAATGTAAACATAGGTAATATTGCCCCAGCTGATGTAATTCCTTTAGAGACCCTAAGGCTAGGTATCAGGAGTGATACTTTTGATCATTTTTTGTAGGGAGAAGTTCCACGTTTGAATTATATTAAAATACCATAATTTTCAAATTGGTATTATTAGCTATGAATTGAAAATCTTTATCATCATGCAAAAGGGTTAAATCATTTTTAATAGCATAGGTCGCAATTAGGCAATCATTCGGTTATCTTATGGTAAGACCAGTTTTTCTCAGTGCTCTATTTAAGTTTGCAGCCTCCAGTGCCAATCCATAAACATTATGTTCCAAATTTGTAAAGTAATCAAAATAGCTTTTCACAGTTTTAAAAATCATGATCTAATGTATCGCTTTGTAACACCTCTTGTACAATTGTTGGAAAGGTGGCTATAATAATATTCGAAAGGTTGTTTTTTTAGATACAAACTTGCCGCGGTTTCATTTCCCTTAAAAAAGTTTGCCCAAACCGAAGTATCAATTAAAACAATATCGATTATAAAAATGCAGAGTAATCCAATTTTATATTTCCCCAAAGGGCTGATAATTTTTTTTGATTTTCAACGGCAACGTATAACCGCAAAGCGTTTTCAACCAAAGTTTTTTTGGTTTTATTATTGGACAGTTTTCGAGCCTTTTCCATCAACTCATCATCAATTTCAATAATAGTTCTCGTACACATTAAATTTAACTATTATACACATAATTATAAAATAAGTCGTTTTAAAAAAATAATTAATCCTTTTCAATGTTTCTTTTTAATATTACATTTTTATTCCTCATGGGTGTTTAAACAACATTAAAATAGCTTCAAAAATGAAACTTTACGGCCTTATTGGTTACCCGCTTTCACATTCTTTTTCAAAGAAATTTTTTACAGAAAAATTTCAAAAGGAGCACATTACCGATGCAAGCTACACCCTCATTCCTATCGAGGATATAAAAGACCTGCCCAACGTGCTGAAAGAAAATCCTAACCTGTATGGGTTGAATGTTACCGTACCACATAAAATAAATGTGCTTAAATATTTAGATTGGATTGAACACGATGCTAAACAAGTGGGCGCTGTAAATTGCATCCGAGTTTTTGCCGAAAGCCCAGTGATGGCTGCTTTTACCGGCGAGGTTGGGGTAATTGGGCATAATTATAGGCTAGAAGGATATAATACTGATGTATATGGCTTTGAAACATCTTTAAAGCCATTATTGCAAAATTGGCATAGCGACGCCTTAATTTTAGGCGATGGTGGTGCAGCAAAAGCAGTAAAGTACGTAATTGGAAAATTAGGGATGGATTATCAGGTAGTAACCCGGAAGGCACAACCAAACAGTATTTTATTTAGTGAATTAACTCCTGGCTTAATCGCAAAGTATAAATTGATTATCAATACAACGCCAGTAGGTATGTACCCCAACGTAGAAGAATGCCCTCATTTACCTTATGAAGCCATAACAGATGAACATTTACTATATGATTTGATTTATAACCCGGAAGAAACACTATTTTTGAAAAATGGTGCCAAGAATGGTGCTGCAATAAAAAACGGCCTTGAAATGTTGATTTTACAGGCTGAAAAATCGTGGGAAATATGGAATTCAAAATAAATTTGACAATAAAAATTTTTGTAAGCTTAATGCTTATTTTATCAATTATAAGTGCTTGCAACGAAAACAATGGTTATTCTCCTAAACCTAGGGGATATTTCAGGATAAAATTTCCAAAAAAAGAATACCAGGAATATAAAGGGGTTGGTCCTTTTACTTTTATATACCCTAAATATGCCATTATTGATACCGACCGAACCTCAATAAAATCAAAAAAACTGCTGAATATGCAAAGTTTGTTAAATATGCAGTTCCCGCAATTTAATGGTACCCTCCATTTAAGTTACGAAACCATTACCTCAAAAAAGGTATTTGAACAACTTACAGAAGATGCCCACCTTTTTGTTTATAAACATACCGTTAAAGCATCGTCAATAAACCAAGGATACATAAGGTATCCTGAGCGAAAGGTGTACGGTATTTACTATACCATTGATGGTAATGCTGCATCCTCATTGCAGTTTTTTATTACGGATAGTACTAAAAATTATTTAAGGGGTGCATTGTATTTTAATACCGAGCCAAGATTAGATTCCATACAACCGGTACTTACTTTTGTTAGAAATGATGTGGATGTTATGATAAAAAGCTTTCGGTGGAAGTAATAGTTTCAAAAAAATTTATAAATAAATCATAAATTAATTTTAGGTATCAATTATTTAATAAAGTTTATCGTTTGTTTTGATTGCACTTTTATAAATACTAGGGGTAATACCCTCAATTTTTTTGAAAGCACGACTAAAATAATTTAGGTTATTGAAACCAGCTTTATAACAAGCATCAGATATACTGTTGTAGGGATTATGCATTAAATGCTTGGCAAACTTTATCCTTTCCTTTATGATATAATCAACAGGCGATATACCCATTTCGTTTTTAAAAGCTTTGAAAAAATTTGGTTTGCTCATGCATGCCATTTGGCTAAGCTTATCAATACTTAATTTACCAGTTAAATGCTGCTTTATATAATCCACAACATGGGCAAACCGACTTCCCCTGGTTAATTCGCGCAAATTATCCTGCAGGTTGTTTAGGTTTTGCATCTGCATTAACCTAATTAATAGCTCTTTTAAGGTAAGGTTGGCTAAAATATCTTTAGTAATATCATTCCCGGTACTTATCCTGATCAGTTTATTGATCAGTTGAGCCAATTCAAAATTATTCAGAAAGTGGAACTGGTTATAATTTAGTTGCCATTTTTGTTGATCTTGTTTCGGATAGTTTTCATTCAAAAAATCAATGGTACTACTTATTTCCTCTTGATTAATGGCAAGTGCGGTACATTGTGATGGTTGCAACGAGGTAGCCTCCGGGAAATCAATACGCATGGTGATATTAGGGGGCACAATTACGGTTTCACCCGGAAGGTAGTCAAAACCAGGTTTATCAAATAAGTGCATTACTTTTTTACCCCTAAGCATGCTGGTTACTACCAAATCGCTAAAGGTTAAAGGCACTAATTCGCTTTGCTGATAGGTTTCAAAAATATTTAATTCGCAATGGTTTAATGTATAAGCCTTGCGATTTTCTACCAGCGTAAAAATTTCAGCCTGCTTTGATAGGCCTACAGGTGATACCAGATTTCTGTAAGGCATAAATTAATGGTTTATAAATTTAAGGATTTGAAATTTAAAGTTAAGAACTTTTATTTTAATTGACATCATTGTGCTATTAATTGATATAATAGTGCAAATGAAAAAATGAGGTAATATCTAACTTCGGTTCACCAATTTTAAAAATCAAATTATGAGCACAGTTTCAAGACCTACTTTTAAAGAGAAGTACGACAATTTTATTGGCGGAAAATTTGTTCCACCTGTTAAAGGAGAATATTTCGATAACATTTCTCCAATTGATGGTAAAGTTTTTACCAAAGCAGCTCGCTCTGGTAAAGAAGACATCGAATTAGCGTTAGATGCGGCACACGCAGCTTTCCCTACCTGGGGCAAAACATCAGCGGCTCACCGCGCTTCGTTATTAAATAAAATAGCGGATGTAATTGAAAAAAACTTAGAATATTTAGCAGTTGTTGAAACCATCGACAATGGCAAAGCTATTCGTGAAACCCGTCTGGCTGATTTACCTTTGGTGATCGACCATTTCCGCTATTTTGCTGGCGTTATCCGTGCCGAAGAAGGTGGGATTTCTGAGCATGATGAAAACACAGTTTGCATTGTGTTGAATGAGCCTTTGGGTGTTGTTGGCCAAATTATTCCATGGAACTTCCCATTATTAATGGCTACTTGGAAAATTGCTCCGGCCTTAGCAGCAGGGAATTGCTGTGTGGTAAAACCAGCCGAACAAACACCAACATCCATTATGATACTAATGGAATTAATTGGCGATATTTTGCCTCCGGGTGTTCTGAATATCGTTTCTGGTTTTGGTCCTGAAGCTGGTAAGCCTTTGGCTTCATCTCCTCGCATTGCTAAGGTATCATTTACAGGCGAAACTACTACCGGGCGTTTAATTATGCAATATGCTTCCGAAAACTTGATTCCGGTTACCATGGAATTGGGTGGTAAATCGCCAAATATTTTCTTTGAATCGGTGGCTGACGCCGATGATGAGTTTTTTGATAAAGCCATTGAAGGCGCCGTTCTGTTCGCGCTAAACCAAGGTGAAGTTTGTACTTGTCCGTCGCGTATTTTGGTACACGAAAATATTTACGATAAATTTATGAGTCGAGTAATTGAGCGTACTAATGCCATTATCATGGGTCATCCATTGGATGGTAGCACCATGATGGGTGCACAAGCATCAAACGATCAGTATGAAAAAATACAATCGTACCTAAAAATAGGCAAGGAAGAAGGCGCCGAAGTACTTTGCGGTGGCGCGGTAAAACATTTGGATGGCGAGTTAGCCACTGGGTACTATATACAACCGACTATTTTTAAAGGGCATAACAAGATGCGCATTTTCCAAGAAGAAATTTTTGGTCCGGTTACCTGCGTTACTACCTTTAAAACTACCGAAGAAGCCATTGCCATTGCAAACGATACCCTTTACGGTTTAGGTGCTGGCGTTTGGACCCGTGATGCGCACGAAGTTTACCAAGTACCACGCGCTATTCAAGCAGGTAGGGTTTGGGTAAATAATTATCATGCTTATCCGGCACATGCTCCGTTTGGTGGTTACAAAAAATCAGGCTTTGGTCGCGAAAACCATAAGATGATGCTTGGACATTATCGTCAAACAAAAAATATGCTGATCTCATATAATAAAAACAAGTTAGGTTTCTTTTAGTAGTTGCCAGCTACAAAGGGGGCGGATAGGTAAACATTGCCTAGAAGCCCCTTTTTTTATTTGCTATTAAAAGGTGTTTAAATAGCTATTAATGACTTATATTTATAAAATTAGCGGAAAAATTTAGGCATATTATGACCAGCAGAGTTTTATTAACCGAGGAAGCCAAAGGCTTGATAAATGAATTGAAAGGCCGTTTTGGCCCTTTAATGTTTCATCAAAGTGGGGGCTGTTGTGATGGTTCATCGCCTATGTGCTTTGAAAAGGGCGAATTTAAGCTTGGTGGTAGTGACGTGCGCCTAGGCATTATTGACGATTGCGAATTTTGGATGAGCAAAGACCAGTTTGAATATTGGCAACATACCCAATTAACCATTGATATCACCAAAGGTCGAGGTTCCAGTTTCTCGATAGAGATACCTACCGGATACCGATTTTTTATCCATTCCCGTTTATTTACCGATGCCGAATTACTTGACCTTGAGCCTGTAAGCTTTATTGAGGATTTTAGCTATTAATTGGCTTTTCAGTCTAACCTTCCAAAACCATTTTTTCAAGCGCGTCAATCCAAGTAGGCGAATCGTTTAGGCTCTCTACTAGCTGGATATGTTCGCCGCCTAAGGCTTTAAATTCGGCTCCATATTCTTCGGTAACCTCATAAACGGTTTCAAGGCAATCGGCAACAAAAGCCGGGCAAAATACCAATAGCCTTTTTTTACCCTCTTTGGCCAAATGTTCAATCACTTCGCTGGTATAGGGTTTTACCCAAGGGTCGTTCCCCAAGCGCGATTGAAAGCAAATACTATACTTATCTTTAGGCAGATTCAGTTTTTGAGCTATCAGATGTGCCGTATGGTGCGATTGTGCCGAATAGCAATATTTATTTACATCGTTTAAGGTTGCGCAGCAATCGCTGTTTTTTAAACAATAATTACCGATATGGTCGCACTTTTTTAGTTGCCTTTGTGGCAAACCATGAAAACTAAACAAAATATGGTCGTACGTTTCTGGTTGATACTTTCTTCCGTTGGCGGCAAAAGTTTCAATCATGCCTTCGTTATCATGAAACGAGTTGATAAAGGAGATGGTTGGTATGGTTTGCCAATCCTTCACTATTTCCATCACCTTATCATAAACCGACCCGGTACTTGCCGAGGCGTATTGTGGGAACAATGCTAATACTTGTATGCTTTCTACCAAGGCCTCTTTCAATCTTCCCAAAGCTTCGGCTATGGATGGACTTTGATAGCGCATGGCTAATTCTACCTGATATTCATCACCCAAACGCTCGCTCAATGCCTTATGCTGTAATTTACTATAATGCATCAAAGGGGAGCCGGTTTCATCGCTCCAAATAGCCTTGTATAATTTGGCGGATTTAGGACTCCTGAAAGGAACAATAATACCCCTCACCAACAAAGTGCGTAAAACAGGGTTTACATCAATAACCCGTGGATCCATTAAAAATTCCGCAAGATACTTGCGTACATCGGCTGTTGATGGACTATCAGGCGTTCCTAAATTAACAAGTAAAATTCCTTTTTTTGACATTGGATTGGTGAGTGGTGAGTTAGTTGCTTAGTGAATAGTGAGTTAGTGAGTGGTGAGTAAGTTAGTTTGTTTGCGAGTAGTGAATTGTGAGAAGTGAATCGATATTTTTTTACTTCCGAATTTTTGCTTAATGCAATTACAGATATTATACACCATTTATACAAGTTATACAAAACAGTTTTATCAAAAACCTTATTTAATTATAATGCCAACATTAAATACCAAAATCCTATTCTCCTCAAAAACCAACCACTCACTATTCTCCTCCCGATAGCTATCGGGACACTACTCACTTACTTACCAACTCTCTAAAGCAGCTTTAACTTCCTGCATTAACCACATTGGCGTAGAGGTTGCTCCTGCAATACCTACAGTATCGCCCGGGTTAAACATTTCTGGATGCAATTCATCAGTAGATGAAATAAAATAGGTATTAGGGTTGTGTTTTAGGCATACTTCAAACAAAACCTTTCCGTTTGATGATTTTTTGCCCGAAACAAATACAATTTTATCAAACTTAACAGCAAACTTAGGCAAATCATGGTCGCGGTTGCTTACCTGTCTGCAAATGGTATCGTTTGCTTTTAAATCATAACCACGCGCAATCAATTGATCCTTTATATCATAAAACTTCTCCATGCTTTTGGTAGTTTGTGTATAAAGGGATATTTGTTGGGGTAGTTCAACATTTTCTAATTCGGCAATATCAGAAAAAACCAAAGCTTCATTATTAGTTTGGCCTTGTAAACCAATTACTTCGGCGTGCCCATGTTTACCAAAAATCAAAATCTTTTCCTTAGCGTCAAATGAGGTCTTGATGCGGTTTTGTAGTTTCAATACAACCGGGCAGGAGGCATCAATCAGGGTAATGTTGTTTTCGAGCGCAATGCGATAGGTTTCTGGAGCTTCGCCATGTGCACGAATGAGTACTTTTTCGTTGGCTAAATTTATAAGATCGGTGTGTTCAATAATGCGGAGGCCTTTTGCTTTAAGGCGGGCTACTTCTTCATCGTTATGCACTATATCGCCTAAGCAATAAAGATAGCCATCTTCCTCCAAAATTTCTTCGGCCATATCAATAGCATAAACTACGCCAAAGCAAAAGCCCGAATCAGAATCAATAGTTACCTGCAAATTAAACTCGCCCATGGTACAAAACTAATAGGATAAAATGATTTAAACAATTATAAGCCATTTGAACTATAAAAGCCCGGTTTAATTTTACTTATTAACCACAAAAAAGGACCAAACTTATTCGTTAGGTAATCTGTCTTTCCAGTTGTTTGTTTTGGTTAAATGCTTTTGTATAGCTAAAAAGGCGATGATGATAAAGTTTACCATTTGCAGAGGGTGTAAAACAATGTTCTGCAACGCGTTTTGGTTTGATTGTAGCGATACCATAATGCGGCTAAGTATAATTAAGCCTAACATATAAAAAATGAGGCTAAGGTTTAAGGTAGTTATCACTAATAAAGGCCCGCTAAAAAGTATGGTAACAAAAATCAACATAGTAGTTATACTATAATTGAGAAGGGCTAAGGCACTTTTGCTAAAACCATTTAAAGCGTTAAAATAACCATCAAACATTCTACATTTTACCATCTCGTTTGCTAATAATACCTCGCCGTTATAACCATCTAATTTTATGGCTTTCATTATTTCGGTATCTTCTACCACTTTGTTCTTTACCAATTGGTGCCACTGCATTTTACGATAGATGGCCGCGTCAAAAAACATAAGCTGACCACAAGCGATGGCAAATAGGCTGCTTTTTGATAAATAAACAAGGCGTAATGGCAATAGGTTCAACAATAAAAAATGTAATAAGGGAACAGTTGTTTTTTCGCCAAAGCTTTCCATTTCTTGGTCGGGGAAGATGCTTAATAATGCCAATTTGTAATATTGAACTCTTTGTACTACGCTATTTATCAGGCCATTATAAATGGTAGTATCGGCATCTAAAAACAAAAAATATTTTCCGGTAGCCTGGTTTGCCAATTGGGCACAAGCAAAGTTTTTACCTGTCCACCCATTTGGCAACTCATCTCCCTTTATTATCTTAAACGCAGGGTGTTTTGATGCATAATTGGCACATAGCTGGTAGGTAGCATCGTTAGAACAATCATCATAAATAATTACTTCATAGTTATGATAATCCTGTTTTACGATTGATTGAAGCAGGTTCAAAATATTTTTGGCTTCAATTCGAGCAGGAATTAAAATAGATATTCTGTCAGTAAATCGTTTACTTACCCTAGTAAGTTTCGGGTTCGATATATAATTGAATAACGTAACTGTGAAGCGGATTATGAGGAAAAACAGGGTAATAGAAAGGGCTATAATCACGGCTTTGTAGGGAAATTATTTATAATAAGTTTTGGCTTTTAATTTTTTCAACAATCAAACTGGTTGCATCTATATTTTCCTTTACAAAGTTAAGAGCCTTTTCACAAGTTTCTTGGTAAACGGTAGGTTCATTTAGCAGTTTTTCGATTATGTTTAATAAGTCTTCATTATTGTTTATGGAGAATGCTGCCTGAATTTTTATTAGCTGACATGCTTCATTAAACTTGCCATAGTTAGGTCCGAAAACCACGGGTAAGCCAAAGGCAGCGGCTTCCAAGGTATTATGGATACCTACACCAAAACCACCGCCTATATATGCAATATCTCCATATTGATATAATGATGATAACATACCAATATTGTCAATAATTAAAACCTGAAAATCAGAAATCGGGGTTTGTAGCTTTGCAATTAGCGAAAACCTTAACGTTTTAAAACCAGAAAACAGCAATTCTATGTTCTTTAACTTTTCTTCACCAACCTCATGCGGTACGATTATAAACTTCCAATTAGTAAAACGCTTGGGCAAGGCAGCAATTAATTTTTCATCAGGAGGCCAAGTACTGCCGGCAATAAAAACTTTGTGTTGGTTTTTAAAGTCAGCAATGGGTCCAATTGTTTTTGGGTTTTGCGCATTTTCCCAAACCCTATCAAATCTTGTATCGCCACTAACCGATACTTTTTCAATACCTAAACTTTTCAATAGAGTTGCCGAATTAGCATCCTGTACAAAAAACCAACTTACATAATTCAGAATTTGCCTGTTGAGCCACCCATACCATTTAAAGAAAATTTGGCCTTCCCTAAATATTCCCGAAATAACGTAAACAGGTATTTCGCGCATGTGCGCTTCTTTAAAAAAGTAGTACCAGTATTCATATTTTGTAAAAACTGCGAACTTTGGCTTAATGGCATCCATAAATTCTCGTGCGTTTTTGGCGGTATCAAGGGGTAAATAATACACAGCATCCGCCAAGGTGGTATTCTTTTTAACCTCAAAACCCGAAGGAGAGAAAAAAGTAATAATTATTTTACAATCAATGTAAGTTGCTTTTATTTGCTCCAAAACTGGTCGACCTTGCTCAAATTCTCCTAGGGAAGCAAAGTGAAACCATATAGAATGCCCGTTTAAAGGCTGAATTTTAACTTTTCGCCCAACTATCCACAGTTTTGCTTTGGTATTAAAAAAAGAAGCAAAATAAATTAAGTAGAAATATAGCTGAATTACTGCTTTATATAACAACTGCATTTTAATTAGAATTATTACCTTTGACGCTGTTAAAAGTAGTTTAAAAAAAATAAATAATCTATGAAAATTGCAGTAGTAGGAACCGGTTATGTTGGGCTTGTTACAGGTACGTGCCTGGCCGAAACTGGTAACCAAGTAATATGCGTTGATATCAATGAGCAGAAAGTTAAAATGATGCAGGATGGCAAATTGCCAATTTATGAACCTGGGCTTGAATTGCTTTTTGATAGAAACATTATGCAAAGAAGATTGCACTTTACTTCCAACCTTGCAGATGCCATTAAAGAAGCTAAAATTATTTTTTTAGCGTTGCCTACTCCTCCTGGTGGTGATGGTTCTGCCGATTTAAGCTATGTGCTTGGCGCAGCTAAAGATATTGCTAAATTAATTACAGAATTTAAGGTAGTGGTAACTAAATCCACCGTACCTGTTGGAACAGCAGATAAGGTAACCGCCATTATGAAAGAAAATACAGCTGTTGATTTCGCGGTAGTATCAAACCCTGAGTTTTTAAGGGAAGGCGTTGCGGTTGAAGATTTTATGAAACCCGACCGCGTTGTGGTTGGTACAAGCGATGAGCGCGCCCGCAAACTAATGGGCGAACTGTATGGTCCTTATGTTAGACAAGGAAACCCTATTATCTTTATGGATGAGCGTTCATCAGAATTAACCAAATATGCTGCAAATTCATTCCTAGCTACCAAAATATCATTCATGAACGAGATTGCCAACCTTTGCGAATTGGTGGGTGCAGACGTGGATATGGTAAGGCGTGGTATTGGTTCGGACGAGCGAATTGGTAAAAGGTTCTTGTTTTCTGGCATTGGATATGGTGGCAGTTGTTTTCCTAAGGATGTGCAGGCATTGGCAAAATCGGCAGAGGAAAATAAATATGATTTTAAAATATTAAACTCGGTAATGGAGGTTAATACCATTCAAAAGAAGGTATTAGTTGAAAAAGTAAAAAAGTATTTTAACAACGATTTAAAAGGAAAAAAAATAGCCCTTTGGGGTCTGGCTTTTAAACCCGAAACCGATGATATACGCGAAGCACCAGCATTATATATAATTGATGAGTTGTTGGCGGCAGGCGCTCATGTTACCGCCTTCGACCCTGAAGCAATGAAAAATGTTAAAAGCTTATTGGGCGATAAAATAAATTATGCCGAGGACCAATATGAAGCAATTACAGGTGCAGATACCTTGTTAATTGTTACTGAATGGTCGGTATTTAGAACACCTGATTTTGATTTGATGGGTTCATTACTTAAAAACAAGGTGATTTTTGATGGTCGTAATTTATACGATTTACAAAAAATGATTGATGGTGGCTATTATTATAACAGTATAGGCAGAAAATTAATAAGCGAATGAGCAATCGTAAAAAAGTTTTAATTACAGGAGCGGCGGGCTTTTTGGGCTCCCATTTATGCGATAGGTTTATTAAGGAAGATTTTCACGTTATCGGGATGGATAACCTGATAACTGGTGACCTAAGAAATATTGAACATTTGTTTAAGCTCGAAAATTTTGAGTTTTATAACCATGATGTATCTAAATTTGTACATGTTCCGGGTGATTTGCATTATATTTTGCATTTTGCATCTCCAGCCAGCCCGATTGATTATTTAAAAATTCCTATCCAAACTTTAAAAGTAGGCTCCTTAGGTACGCACAATCTCTTAGGTTTGGCCAGGGCAAAAGGTGCAAGAATGCTTATTGCATCTACATCTGAAGTATATGGCGACCCAAATGTGAACCCGCAACCTGAAGAATATTGGGGTAATGTAAACCCGGTTGGCCCAAGAGGGGTTTATGATGAGGCAAAACGCTTTCAGGAAGCTATAACTATGGCATATCATACTTTTCATGGGCTGGAAACCCGCATCGTACGTATTTTTAATACTTATGGTCCGAGAATGCGCCTAAATGATGGACGAGTTTTGCCTGCTTTTATTGGACAAGCTTTAAGGGGCGAACCACTTACCATGTTTGGCGATGGCTCACAAACCAGGGCATTTTGTTATGTGGATGATTTGGTAGAAGGTATTTATCGTTTATTATTTAGTGATTACGCCCAACCAATGAATATAGGCAACCCGGATGAAATTACCATACGTGAATTTGGCGAGGAAATTATTAAGTTGACGGGTACCAATCAAAAATTGATTAGCCTGCCATTACCAACTGATGATCCTAAACAACGCAGACCGGATATTACCAAAGCTAAAAGTATTTTAGGTTGGGAGCCAAAAGTTTCAAGAAGTGAAGGTTTAAAAATTACCTACGAATACTTTAAGTCATTACCCGAAAAAGAAATTCAGCATAAAGATTTTACCTATTACAATAAGCATTAATGGCAAAAATATTAGTAACTGGTGGTTTAGGTTTTATAGGTTCGCACACGGTTGTAGAGCTGGTAAATGCTGGTTACGAGCCAATAATTATTGACGACTTATCAAATTCCAACATAGGTATATTAAATCAAATTGCAAAAATTATAGGTTATAAACCAACTTTTTATCAGTTTGATTTGTGTAATGATGCTGATTTACAACAATTTATATTAAAGGAGGATAATATAAACGGCATCATTCATTTTGCAGCATCAAAGGCAGTTGGCGAGTCGGTTAACAACCCGTTAAAATATTATAAGAATAACTTATATTCATTAATAAACCTTTTAGAGGGATATAAGGGTAAAGAAGTAAGTTTCGTTTTTTCATCTAGTTGTACCGTTTATGGTCAGCCCGATGAATTGCCGGTTACAGAAAATGCACCTGTAAAGCCAGCACAATCACCATATGGCAATACCAAGCAAATTGCCGAAGAGATATTAAAAGATGCAGTTTCGGCAGGTAGTGCCCAAAAAGTGATTTCATTAAGATACTTTAATCCGGTTGGAGCACATCCAACTGCTCTAATTGGCGAATTACCTATTGGTACTCCTCAAAATTTGATTCCATATATAACACAGTCTGCAATTGGCAAACGTGGAAAAATAACGGTTTTTGGTAATGATTACAATACAAAGGATGGTAGCTGCGTTCGTGATTATATTCATGTTGTTGATTTGGCAAAGGCACACGTTGCAGCATTAAACTTATTAGGAAGTGGTTTTAAAGGATATGATGTTTTTAATATAGGTACCGGGCATGGAAGTACTGTTATTGAAATAATAACAACTTTTGAATCCGTTACAGGTATAAAGTTAAATTATGAAATAGGCCCGAGAAGAGTGGGTGATGTTGAGCAGGTTTGGGGGGATGTTACAAAATCAGCCATTAAACTTAAATGGAAAACTGAACTTAGTATCGAAAATATGATGCTTTCGGCATGGGAATGGGAAAAATATATAGCGAATAACCCTATCTGATTTTAGAATTAACCGGTAAAAATGAAAAAAATAATTATCACTGGGGGAGCAGGTTTTATTGGCTCACATGTTGTACGTCGGTTTGTTAGGCTTTATCCCAATTATATTATAATTAATCTTGATAAATTGACTTATGCCGGAAATCTGGCTAACTTAAGGGATATTGAGCACGCTCCGAATTACAAGTTTGTAAAGGGCGACATAGTTGATATTGAATTTATAAAACAGCTTTTTGAAGTTGAAAAACCTAATGCAGTAATACACTTAGCAGCCGAGTCGCACGTAGATAGGTCTATTACTAACCCTACAGAATTTGTCATGACCAATGTAGTTGGTACTGTAAATTTATTGAATGCTGCTCGTTACCTTTGGAAGGGCGATTATGAAAATAATCGTTTTTACCATGTCTCAACGGATGAAGTTTACGGCTCATTAGGCGAAACAGGCATGTTTACCGAGCAAACCGGGTATGACCCACATTCACCTTACTCGGCATCAAAGGCAGGATCTGATCATTTTGTGCGAGCCTATCATGACACTTACGGACTCAATACGGTAATTTCAAATTGTTCAAATAATTATGGTTCATTCCATTTTCCTGAAAAGTTGATTCCGCTAGCGATTAATAATATAAAACTAAAAAAGCCAGTTCCTGTTTACGGCAAGGGCGAAAATATCCGCGATTGGTTATGGGTGGAAGACCATGCCAGGGCCATTGACCTTTTGTTTCATAAAGCCAAAGCAGGCAGTACCTATAACATTGGGGGGCATAACGAATGGAAAAACATTGACCTCATTAAATTGTTATGTAGCATCATGGATGAAAAGCTAGGTAGAAGTGCTGGCGAATCGGCCAAGTTGATTACCTACGTAACCGATAGGGCAGGACACGATTTAAGGTATGCCATTGATGCCAGCAAATTAAAAAATGAATTGGGCTGGGTACCTTCAATTACTTTTGAAGAAGGCTTGGAAAAAACGGTAGATTGGTACCTGGAAAATGAGGAATGGTTAAATAATGTTACATCCGGCAATTATAAGCAGTATTACGAAACGCAATATAACAGGTAAAAATGTTTAGTTTTTTTAAAAAGAAAGCAGACGTTAAGACTGAACCAACTTTTAATTATGGTTCGATAGTGGTCGATATGCACTCGCATGTTTTGCCAGGTATTGATGACGGCGCGCAAAATTCGCAGGAATCGGTTCAGTTAATAAGGCGTATGATGGCACTTGGGATTAAAAAAGTGATTGCCACGCCACATATCATGGTTGATTATTATCGCAACACTTCAGAAACTATTAATGCGGCCTTGGCCATTTTAAAAGAAGAATTAATAAAAGAACAAATTGACATTGTAGTAGAGGTCGCTGCCGAGCATTACTTTGATGAAACTTTTGAAATATTGGTGGATGAAGATAAACTCATGGTAATGGGCGATAATTATGTTCTTTTTGAATTTTCGTTTGTAAGTGCACCGCCGAATTTAACAGAAGTAGTGCAAAAGTTATTAAGCAAAAAATACAAACCTATCTTGGCACATCCTGAAAGGTATAGCTACTTAAGTATTGAACAACTTAAAAAGTTGCGCGATTGGGGAGTATCCCTTCAAATAAATACCATTTCGTTAACCGGATATTATGGTAAAGACACTAAAAAAGTGGCTGAGACCTTAATAGATTTGCAAATGGTAGATTTTATTGGAAGTGACATGCATCATTTAAGACATGCAGATGCTTTAAAACAGGCATTAAATACACCCTATCTTGAAAAAATACTTTTTGATTATCCTCTTAAAAACATTTTACTTCAATAATAAGTACCAAGTTTTATTGAAGTTTTACAGGGCTGATTACCTGTAAATCATGGGTATAATTTGCGTTTAAACCAAAATATTATTTCAGGTTATTCATATCTTAAAGCCTCAACCGGATCAAGCCTTGAGGCTTTATTGGCTGGGTAAAAGCCCGAAACAAGACCTATCAGGGTACAAAGTATAATTGCAAAAAATAACCATAGCCATGGTGCTACAAAGGTTCCGCTAATTTGTACAGCAATTAGGTTACCTATCAACATTCCTAAAAAAATTCCACCAAAACCGCCAATCAGGCATATTACTATGGCCTCAATTAAAAATTGTTTGCGTATTACTGACGGTGTTGCCCCTAAAGCCTTCCGTAAACCAATTTCTCTGGTTCGTTCCGTAACCGAAACAAGCATAATGTTCATGAGGCCTATTGCTGCCCCTAACAATGTAATTATACCTATAGCAAATCCAGCGATGGTGATACCGGCTATATTTCCGGATAATTCTTTCGATACCGAATCACTTCGTTCAATTTCAAAATTATCCTGGTTGGCTATATTTAAATCTCTAATGTTTCTAAAAAGTGATGTAGCTTCTCCAATAGTAGCATCTATTGCATCTGGGTTTGCTGCCTTTACTGTTATAGTAAATGATGGATTGGTATTAGCATTAATTTGTTTTGCCTTTAATACTGGTATTATGCAAAATTTATCTCCCCCAAAACCTGCGCTAGAGCCTTTGGAAGCAAGCACACCAACTATCCTGAATTTATTATTACCAACAAAAATTAATTTATTAATTGGATCTTCTTTTTTAAAGAGTTTTGTCTTTATTTCATTGCCAATTAAAACTACGTTTTCACCATGTTCTAACTCGCTAAAAGAAAAGTTCCTGCCAAGTGCTAATTTATAGCCACTTATGTTTAGGTAGTTTTCATTGGATCCAGAAACAGAAATATTTGGATTTGTTTTCTCATTGCCATATTTAACAACTGCAGTTCCAGAAACGTTTAAATCTATAGATACAGAAACTGGTAAACTAAATAGCCTTTTAAACCTTTCTGCTTGGTCATATTTAATGGATGGATATGCCTTACGGTGCCCACCGTTCCCAAAATTCAAGCCAGATCCTCTATTTTGAATAGTAAATGAGTTAGCACCTAAATTTGCAAATGCATCGTTGGTAAATTGTTTTATACCTTCAATTGCAGTTAATATGCCAACTAAAGCCATAATTCCAATTGCAATAATTAACGAAGTAAGGGAGGTGCGTAACCTGTTACCTGCTATTGATTGCATAGCAATTGAGATGTTTTCACGTAAGGTAGTTTTTACAGGCATGGTTTAAATATACTGAATCTTGGTTATATGACTATAATTAAGATTGATTTGTTACAAATTCATTGATCTTAATTTTTATGAATTGAATAGCTTTTAATAATAAAATCAATTTGGATATTTTCTCAAAAATTTATAATTTTAACTACCTTATTAATAGTGTCATGAAAAAAATAAGCTTGGCTATTAGTTTACTGTTTTGCATTAATATATTGCTTAATGCGCAAAATGTAAATGTTTTAAAAAAAACCTTTAAACTGGATATTAATTCGGTAGTTAAAGATTCGGCAGGCAATAGGCTCCCCTTTGCCCAATGGCATCCAAAAGTAATTTCAGGTAAGTACATTATAATTCCTAATGATAAATTAGGTGATAGCGCTGTATTTTTTATTTTTGAATCTGGAAAACCATTAAAAAATTATAATAATGGCTGGCCTTCAAAACAAAAGGATGGTTTAAAATCAAATTCTTCGCAAAATATCAATACATCCTTTAACAATGATGTGCCACCCCCAATGCCGCCTGAAAGTCCTTCATTCAAAATAGGTCAAAAGCTAGTAAACTTTAGTGCCAGAGATATAAAAGGTAATAAGATTAAATTAAATGAACTGAATGGGAAGGTGGTAGTGCTTAATTTTTGGTTTATTGGCTGTCCACCCTGTATGCAAGAAATCCCTGAACTAAATAAGATAGTTGATAAGTATGCAAATAATCCCAATGTTGTGTTTTTGGCAATAGGGTTAGATGGTAGGTATGATATTAAACAATTTTTAAAAACAAATCCTTATAACTTCGATATTATTGATGACGGTAGGTACTATGCTAATTTATACAATGTTACCTTATATCCTACAACCGTTATTTTGGATAAAGCAGGGAAGGTAATGTTTAATACGGTGAGCTTTGGGCCTAACTCAACTTATTGGATTACCAAAACAATTGATGGTTTGTTATAATTGAAAACGAAAAAATTAATTATTTCATTTTGCCCTTTATGTTTGAAGGGGGCTTTTTATACCGAAAATGATGTACCACAGCCACAGGTGCTTGCAGCATTTGGGTTATTAAAAGTAAACCCTCTAGCGTTTAACCCATCTTGAAAATCAATTTGCATACCTGCAAGGTATAGGCCATGGGCTTTGTGCATAAAAACTTTAACACCATCAATAAAATATTCATTATCGCCTTCCTTTTTTTGGTCAAAGCCTAAAACGTAAGTCATTCCTGAACATCCACCGCCTTCAACACCAACTCTTAACCCGAAATCGTCATTTAACTCTTGTTGTTCCTTTAATTTCAGCATTTCTTTTATAGCCCCTGCTGTAAAGGTTACCGGTGCGTTTGCATTTTCAACAACTAAACTCATAATATTTTAAATTAACTAAGCAAATGTAAGGTAAAATGTGGATTTTTGTTCCGGTCGATTTTTTTATGACTGCTATTTAACATTTTTATTTTATGGTAATTTACCCTTTTTTATTAGATATTTTAAAATTAACCGTTTCGGGTGTTGGCGTAGTATGGATAGCCTTTTACCTAATTAAACCCTATATTGATCGAAACGAGAAAATTCAAATGCTTGAATTTAAGAAAAGCCTATCAAACCAAACACTTAGTTTACGATTGCAAGCATTTGAGCGTTTGGTATTATTTATTGAAAGGATAAACCCTGAAAATTTACTACTTAGGTTAAATGTGAATGATTTTACAGCCCAGGAATTACATACTTTGATGATTGAAGAAATTAGAAATGAATTTCAACATAATATTACACAACAAATTTATGTTACTACCAAAGTTTGGGCGGTTGTAAAACAAGTTAAGGAACAAACGCTCAGTTTGGTAAATGGAAGTATAAGGGAATTACCTCAGAACACCTCAGGTTTGGATTTAGCTAAACTTTTGCTAAATCGTATAAGTCAGTCTGAAAATAACCCCTATGATATTGCTACTAATATGATACGGAATGATTTTGAAGGATTATTTTAGACCATGAAGGTTGAAAAGAAAAGGACTACATCTTCTGACATTGAAATAAAGGAGGTATATACAACTCATTCAAATATGAATGAATTACCCGGAGAATTTCCATTTACCAGGGGTATACAAAAAGACATGTACAGGGGGAAACCTTGGACGATGCGTCAATATGCAGGTTTTTCAACTGCAGAAGAATCAAACAAGCGTTACCATTATTTATTAAGGCAAGGAACTACAGGCCTCTCCGTTGCTTTTGATTTACCTACCCAAATTGGGTATGATTCCGACCATGAACTTTCAGAAGGTGAAGTAGGAAAAGTTGGAGTTGCCATTGATTCATTAAAAGATATTGAAGTTTTATTTGATGGCATAGCGTTGAAGGAAATTACTACTTCAATGACTATTAATGCTACAGCTCCTATATTATTGGCAATGTATATAGCACTGGCTAAAAAACAAGGGGCAAATTTATTGGAATTATCAGGCACTATTCAAAATGATATTTTAAAGGAATATGTTGCCAGAGGAACCTATATATATCCACCGGGCCCTTCAATGCGGTTAATAACCGATGTATTTGAATATTGCAGCAAGGAAGTGCCTAAATGGAATACAATTTCAATTTCTGGGTATCATATCCGTGAGGCTGGCTCTACGGCTGTTCAAGAGTTGGCTTTTACCTTATCAAATGGCAAGGCTTATTTGAAAGCAGCTTTAGGTAAAGGACTAGATATCAATGTATTCGCCAAAAGAATTTCTTTTTTTTTCAACTGTCATAATAATTTTTTCGAGGAGATTGCCAAGTTTAGGGCTGCCAGACGCATGTGGGCAAATATTACTAAGCAGATGGGTGCAACAGATCCATCTGCTCAAAAATTACGATTTCATACCCAAACAGGGGGTTCAACCTTAACGGCTCAACAACCAACGAATAATATTGTAAGGGTAAGTAATCAGGCATTAGCAGCTGTGCTAGGGGGCACACAATCACTGCATACCAACGGCTTCGATGAAGCCATTTCATTACCAAGTGAAGCTGCTGCTAAAATTGCCTTGCGTACACAACAAATTATTGCCTTTGAAACTGGAGTAACGGATACAGTTGATCCACTTGCTGGATCTTATTTTATTGAGGCATTAACCAACGAAATAGAAAATGCTGCTCAGTTATACATAAACAAAATTGATTCAATGGGTGGTGCTGTTAAAGCCATAGAACTTGGGTTTATGCAGCAGGAAATTGCCACTTCAGCCTATCAATATCAACGTGAAATTGAAAATGGAGATCGTATTTTGGTTGGCGTTAATAACTTTTTACAGAAGGAGGAAGTCCAAAATATTTCTTATAAGGTAAATGATTTGATCAGGATAATTCAAACAGAAAAGCTGAATGAACTTAAACAGACCAGAGATAATAATAAGGTTTCCATAGCCCTTAGGCAATTAAAAACAGCTGCAAATGGCACTGAAAATATAATGCCATATATATTAAAAGCAGTTGAGGTGTATGCTACTGTTGGCGAAATAGCAGATACATTACGTGAAGTTTTTGGTGAATATATGGGGTAAAAATCTCCTCAAAATTGGCATTAATAGCTAAAAAATATGCCTAACACTTTATCAAGCAATTAGGTATAAAAACGTCTTTTTGGTAGCAATTGGGGCATTTTTTACCCAACTTAAGGAAGTGAAAGGAACTAAATTCTACTTCAAAAAATATACTCTTCCTACGAGTTGAAGAAATATATATCAATTAGTCTAAAATTAATTATAACATTGTAAGGCTTTATTTATTAACATGTTAGTTAATAAATATGATTGCAATTTTCGCAATTTAAGCTGCAAAATTTTGCGAAATTTTTTTTACAAAAAATGAAAATTTAATTTTTTTATCCGCTTTTTTTTAGAATATTCGATATTCGATATCAGCAGTAAATAATATACAGCTGAGTGTTGTAAATCAATATTTTAATAAAAGTAGTATGGAAAAAACTGGTACAAATGTTTGGAATAGTTGTCTTCAAGTCATTAAAGATAATATACCGGCACAGAGCTATAAAACCTGGTTCGAGCCGATTAAAGCTTTAAGGATTGAAGGTAGCGTACTTACCATACAAGTACCTAGTTTATTTTTTTACGAATGGCTGGAGGAACACTATGTTGGCTTGTTGCGTAAAACGATAAAAAAGCAATTAGGTGAAGAAGGCAGGTTAGAATATAATATTGTAGTGGAGCAATCATCATCTAGTAAACCTTATACTACTAATTTACCCTCAAACGGGAATGGTGCCGACTCGAAAAACCAATCTATGCCTATCCCTATTTCAATCAATAAGGATATTAAAAACCCATTTGTTATTCCTGGCTTAAAAAAATTAAACGTCGATCCTCAATTAAACCGCAATTACACCTTTAGTAATTTTGTTGAAGGCGATTGCAATAGATTGGCACGTTCAGCTGGTTATGCGGTAGCGGCAAAGCCTGGAGGCACCTCCTTTAATCCTCTGATGATTTATGGTGGTGTAGGTTTGGGCAAAACCCACTTGGCGCAGGCCATTGGAAACGAGATTAAGCAAACTTTGCCAGATAAACTGGTACTCTATGTATCATGCGAGAAATTCACACAGCAATTTGTAGATGCCCTTAAACATAATAATATTAACGACTTTGTTAATTTTTATCAAGCTATTGATGTACTTATAATGGATGATGTGCACAACTTTGCTGGTAAAGAAAAAACCCAAGATTTCTTTTTTCATATTTTTAACCATTTACATCAATCAGGTAAACAAGTTATCATCACTTCGGATAAAGCACCAAAAGATTTGGCAGGTTTAGAAGAGCGTTTGTTATCAAGATTTAAGTGGGGACTATCAGCGGATTTGCAAATTCCGGATTTGGAAACTCGTATGGCTATCCTTAAAAATAAAACCTATCAAGATGGTATTGAGTTATCAAATGATGTTATTGAATATGTAGCTCATAATATAGATAACAATGTACGTGAGTTGGAGGGAGCAATGGTATCATTATTGGCTCAATCAACCTTAAACAGAAAAGAAATTGACCTGAACTTGGCTAAACAAATGTTGAAGAACTTTGTAAAAAACTCATCAAAAGAAATTTCGATGGAGTATATACAAAGCCTTGTTTGTGAATATTTTGAAGTACCAATTGAGATGGTAAAATCACAAACGCGCAAACGCGAAATTGTACAGGCTAGGCAAATATCAATGTATTTGGCTAAGGCACATACCAAGAGCTCGTTAAAAACAATTGGTCATTTTTTTGGTGGCCGCGATCATTCCACGGTAATATATGCTTGCCAAACTGTAGAAGATTTAATTGATACCGATAAGAAGTTTAAAGGCTATGTTGCTGATATTCAGAAAAAACTAAAGATGTCATAAAAAAATAGCTACAAAATAAATATAAAGCCTTGCAAATTTTTTGTGAGGCTTTTTTATTTAAGGTAAAGTTCAAGAATACCGAATTCGCTATTGTCTATAAATTCGTAAATCACTTCTTTTTGCGATATCAGTAAGGAAGCTATCTCTGCTGTTCTTACATTGCCAGTTCGTAACCATATAATTTTTGGAGGATAACCGTATAAATTTTGGAGGTCAATAAAATCTTCATCAAAGGTTAAAATCGAATAGTTGTTTGATTTTGCAAACTTCCAGATTGTTAAATCCGACAGTCTTTAGGTAGCTTTGATTTCATTAGAGGGAAGGATATTCCAGTTGGGAATTAGCTTTTTTAATCGCCATGAAATATTTTCATCAGCAATAATGCGCATTTTAAGCTACTTTTATAATGCGCTCCTTATTAGCCGCATAAGCAAGGCAAGCTAATATTTGTTCTTCACTTAACTGCGGAAAATCCGCTACAATGTCTTGATGACCCATGCCTGACGCAAGCCATTGCAAAACGTCGTAAACTGTAATTCTTGTTCCAATAATTACAGGCTTACCGAACCTTACCGCAGGATTAACTTCAATATAGTCTTTGTAATTAACTGTTGACATATGCAAACTTAATTAATTTATTACATTAATTCTTCAACCAAACAACAATTCAAACACCTCCTCAATACGGCTTACTATTTTAATATCAATGTTATAGCGAGTTAAATCCATTTTCTTTTTATCCTGCCCGCTTGATGGCAAGTTATATTTGGATATAAATATTTGCTCGAAGCCAAGTTTTTGGGCTTCGGCAATGCGTTGTTCAACACGGTTAACCGCTCTGATTTCGCCAGATAGGCCAATTTCTCCGGCAAAGCAGGTTTTAAATGGTATGGGGATGTCTTGGTGGGATGATATAATAGCCGCTGCCAGGCCTAGGTCAATTGCCGGGTCTTCTACCCTGATGCCGCCGGTTATGTTTAAAAACACATCCTTAGCCCCTAACCTAAAGCCGCAACGTTTTTCTAGAACAGCCAGTAACATACTCATGCGTTTGGTATCAAAACCTGTCGCACTACGTTGGGGGGTACCATAAGGCGAATCGCTTACAAGTGCCTGTGTTTCTATCATCATGGGGCGCATCCCTTCCAACGTGGTTGAAATGGTGATGCCACTCAAAGGTTCATCGCGTTGTGAGAGCAAAATCTCGGATGGGTTTGATACTTCGCGCAAGCCCTCGCCCAGCATTTCGTAAATACCCAACTCGGAAGAGGAGCCAAATCTGTTTTTTATAGTTCGCAAAATTCGATACACGTGGTGCCGGTCGCCTTCAAATTGCAACACCGTATCTACCATGTGCTCCAATATTTTAGGGCCAGCAATCATACCATCCTTGGTAATGTGTCCAATCAAAAAAACTGGGGTACCGCTTTCTTTAGCGAATCTTAATAGTTCCGCAGTACATTCCCTTACCTGCGATACACTGCCAGGTGTTGATTCAATATGCGCCGAATGCAAAGTTTGAATAGAATCGACCACTACAATATCAGGCTCTAGCTCCTCTATTTGTTTAAATATATTTTGGGTTGAGGTTTCTGTTAATATAAAACAGCCTTTTTTGTTATCGGCGCTGGTTGTTTCATTTTTATATTCAACACTTTGTATCGCATTTTCTTTTGTAGTTCCAGTTACCTCGGTTAACCTTTCGGCCCGCATTTTTATTTGTCGCTCACTTTCCTCGCCTGAAACATACAGCACTTTTAGCTTTGGCATATTCAAAGCCAGTTGTAGCATCAAAGTTGATTTGCCGATTCCAGGTTCTCCACCAATTAATACCAATGAGCCTGCTACAATGCCTCCACCCAATACCCGGTTAAATTCTTTATCAGGTGTAAGTAAACGCTGCTCCTCGCTAAATGATATCTCGTCAACTTCTATGGGTTTATTAGCACGTTGCAAGCTGGTAGAGGTGGTTTTCCAATTAGGAACTGCCTTATTATCTTTTTCTATTACCTCTTCTACAAAAGTATTCCATTGGGCGCAGGAAGGACATTTTCCTAACCATTTAGGTGCCTCAAAACCACAACTTTGACAGAAATACGCAACTTTAGATTTGGCCATTTATAGCAACAGTAAAATTTGAACATTACAAATGTGCAAAATTTAAAACAAAGAGAAGCGTTTTTTGCTAAAAATATTAGCCGGATTTATCAGAAAATTACAATTTAATTTCTTCGTCTTTGTTCGAGAAGAAATGGAACTCGGTAATTTGATAAGCCGGGTTGCTTTTTACCTTTATCCATTGGTGGTATTTTAAAAACCATTTTACCTGTTTGCTCACCAAGCCTTGTTTTAAATAAGCTTCAATATAAGGGTGGACGGCAAGGGTGATGTTTTTTTCATTTTGTTCGACCAAAATATAATTGAAGTTATTTTCAATATCGTCGGTCAGTAATATAGTAGGTCTGATAGTACCTGTACCGTTACAAGCAGGGCATACCTCAGTTGTAACTATATTCATCTCGGGGCGGACTCTTTGACGTGTAATTTGTACCAAACCAAATTTGCTAGGTGGCAAAATTGTATGCTTGGCACGATCATGCGTCATTTCTGTACGTAAATAATCAAAAAGATCTTTACGGTTGGTAGGTTTATGCATGTCGATAAAATCAACAACTACAATCCCACCCATATCACGCAATCTTAATTGACGTGCAATTTCTTTTGCAGCCTCCTTATTTACTAAAAATGCATTCTCTTCCTGGTTTTCTTTGTTTGCAGTACGGTTACCACTGTTTACATCAATAACATGCAAAGCTTCAGTATGTTCTATTACCAAATAAGCACCGCCGGCAAGGTTAACAGTTTTGCCGAAAGCCGATTTTATTTGCTTATCAATTCCATATTGCTCAAATATTGGTGTGCCGTTTTTGTGGAATTTGACAATATTTTCCAATTCTGGAGAAATATCATGAACGTAGGAACGAACTTCCTCGAACATGGTATTGTTATTTACATAAATATGATGAAAATCGGAATTAAGTATATCCCTAAGTAGAGTGGATGTACGGTCAATTTCTCCTAAAACTTTTTTGGCAGGTTCTGCAGAAGGAAGTCGGTGAATAAAAGCCTCCCACTTGGTAATTAAATCAAGCAAATCTTTTTGTAATTCCTCAACTCCTTTACCCTCAGATACGGTACGGATGATTACGCCAAAATGCTTGGGTTTTATGCTTTCAACAATTTTGCGCAAGCGGTTTCTTTCAGTGTTACTTTTTATCTTTTTTGAGATAGAAGTAACCTCCGAAAAAGGCACTAAAACTACATATCGCCCTGCAATTGATAAATCTGAACTTAAGCGCGGTCCCTTTGTTGAAATAGGTTCTTTTGCTATTTGTACAGGCAAAAGCTGATTCTTGGATAATATTTCGGATATTTTACCACCCTTATTAATATCTTCGTCCAGCTTAAAATTATCTAAAAGCTTTGACTGATATCCCCCACTACGAACTTGCTTGGTTAGCTTAATAAGGCTTTGCACCTGCGGACCAAGATCAAGATAATGCAAAAAGGCATCTTTCTCGTATCCTACATCAATAAAAGCCGCATTAAGCCCCGGCATGATTTTTTTTATCCGCCCCAGGTAAATGTCACCAACAGTATAATTATTGCTGGTTTGCTCTTTATGTAGCTCTACAAGTTGTTTATCCTGTAATAATGCAATAGTAGTCCCAATTGGGGATGAATCGATAATTAATTCTTTTATCAACTGCTACTCCATATTTTAAAGTGGTAAAAAACCACATGTGAATACTGGGTAAAAAACAAATTGTGTTGTTGTATAAAAAGAAATAAACTGCTTAAAACAGCTTACTTCTTTTTATGCCTATTTTTTCTCAAACGCTTTTTACGTTTGTGGGTAGCCATTTTGTGTCTTTTACGTTTTTTACCGCTCGGCATAATATTGTTTATTTAAATGTTACTATTTATTTACTTCTTTGTTATATCCTTAATATAATTGTTAATCTGCTGACCGAAGTCAGGATCAGGATTCAACTCTTTACATTTTTGATAAGCCGCCAATGCTTCCTTATTCATGCCCAACTGTTTATAACTTTCGGCCATGTAAAAGTATGGCTCCAAATCATTCGGCTTTTGAGCAATGATAGTTTTAAACCTTAATACTGCCTTGTCATATTGACCACTTTTCATGGCAAACATGCCAAGACTTAAATTCGCATTAACGTTGTTTGGATCTTGCTTAACCACGTCAAGCAACATCATTATACCTTGCATTGGTGAGCCACCATCTGCATCAGCCATACCCAAACTTGTTTGGTTTACAAAAGCAATCCCTAAGCCAGTTTTAGCATCGAAACTTTTTGAATTAAGCTTTATTGCGTTTTTGTAAGCAGTAAGTGCATTAACTACAAAAAAAGGCTGTACAACTGTATCTTGCGTAAATTTAAAGGCTTCGTTAAAGTGTCTTCCTGCTTCAAGCCAATTATTAAAGGTGTTTTCTTGCTTTGCAATTTCTAAATAATAAAAAGCAGCCGGGGCTTGTTGGTTTACATCATCCCATTTTTTAGCAAGTTGTTTTTGTAAAGCTAATTTTGCTGGTCCCTCATTACTTGATTTAAGTTGTTTTTCTAAATCAGTAACCTGAGCAGCAAGTGAATTGCCTATGGCAACCTTTGCTGCTGCCGAAACCATTTCTACACTTACTTGGTTTACTTTTCTTGCTTTTGAAATAGGAGCATTGGTGTGCCCATCTCCCGATTTTTGTTTTTTTAAACCCTTAACTGGTAAAAAAAACAAATAGCCCATAATAGCCATTACGGCTACTAATACAACTATTTGTTTTTTTTGCATATAATTATTTGCTTACCTTATTACCTGAACGTACCTTTTCAACAAAAGTTTTTGCCGGTTTAAAACTAGGAACAAAATGTTCCGGAATTATAATAGCAGTGTTTTTTGATATATTACGAGCAGTTTTCATTGCTCTCTTTTTTACAACGAAACTTCCAAAACCTCTAACATAAACGTTTTCCCCGCTTACCATTGAGCTTTTAACAACCTTAAAAAAAGCCTCAACAGTTTCTTGTACATCCACTTTCTCAATTCCTGTTTTGGATGAGATTTCAGTTATAATTTCTGCCTTAGTCATATCTTATATTCTTTTATTTTTTATAATTACTTAACTGTTTTGGGGTTGCAAAAGTATTGCTTTATTCGTTAAGATTGAAATAATTGTTTATTTTTTTTTATAATGAGCCAAATTTCCACCTAATTAGTGTAAGATGGTCATAATTATAGGCCATAATTATTATTTTTGAACGAATGGATATTAGTTCGGAACTTATAAATTGGTATTTAATAAATAAGCGTTCGCTTCCCTGGCGTGAAACCACAGACCCTTATACCATATGGCTTTCGGAGATAATTTTGCAACAAACCAGAGTAGAACAAGGTTTGCCATACTTTTATATATTTCTAGAAAAATATCCTTCGGTTAAAGATTTTGCTGAGGCTTCTGAAGACGATATATTGAAATTATGGCAAGGTTTGGGTTATTATTCTCGCGGGAGAAACATGCTTAAAACAGCCAAAGAAATAAATGATAACTTGGGTGGAAACTTTCCTGTAAGGTACTGTGACCTTATAAAACTAAAAGGTATCGGGGAATATACCGCTTCAGCAATTTCATCTTTTGCTGCCAATGAGGAAAGAGCTGTTGTTGATGGAAATGTTTTTAGGGTTTTATCACGTTTTTTTGGTGTTGATGAACCAATAAACAGTCAAAAAGGTAAAAAGCTTTTTCAGAATATTGCAAACCAAATTTTAAATAAGGAGCATTCAGGCATGCACAATCAGGCAATGATGGAATTTGGTGCCTTGCATTGCAGGGCACAAAAGCCGCTTTGTTCAACTTGCCCGATAAGTTTAAACTGCCATGCTTTAAAAAACAATACAATAACATCATTACCTGTAAAAATTAAAAAGGTAAAATTAAAAGAACGCTTTTTTACGTATTTACTAGTTATTAAGGATGACCATATATTGATGAATAAGAGAGGTGACGGAGACATTTGGGCTAATTTGTTTGAATTGCCATTAATTGAAACACCAAATGAATTATCGGAACCTGATTTGTTGATTTTACCTGAATTTATGCAACAATTTGGAAATGATACTACAGTAGAACATTTTGGAGATACCCATAAGCATTTATTAACCCACCAAAAGCTATTTGTAAAAATTATCCGTATTAAAACCAATTCGATAGCTTTTAATAAGGAATGGTTTTTTGTGCCTATTAAGCGGTTAAATGAATTAGCTTTGCCTAAAATAGTTGATTTATTGCTGAGGCAATTAATAACCCTTTAAGAGCCTTTAAATAGCCTTATTATTGAAGGGGATATGGTTTTTATTGACTAAGTATTGATAAATAACTAAATTTATAAAAATTAAATCCAAACCATAAAAAATATCCTCAACCGGAACTGTCATTATCCTTAATCCAATAAACTCTGAAGGATTGTACCAAACTATGGGATTGTTAAGTCCGGTGCCTGTTAACACCCCATCAACAATTAAAAGTGGAACAATTAAAATTGGATAAATTAGGTAAAACTTACCAAGCCATTCTGCTTTTAATACCTTAGAGGTAAAAAGCAATAAGCAAGACATTAATAAAAAAGTAGATATGGTGTACTTTTGTTCATGGTAATACGCGGCTAAAACCAAACTAACAACAATCAAAGTATAGGTTATAGTTGTTTCCCATAATTTAGAGGGTGTTTTTTTAATAAATAGTGCCAAGCAATGGTAAGTAAAAACACATGAGTAAGGAATACAAAAAAAGAATAAAAATTCTTCAATTGGTAAATTTCCTATATATATACCCATCAAATAGGTTGGATTGAAACCCCATACTCTTAACTTGGTAAAGTAAATATCCCAAACAATAAAAACGACTCCGGTAATGATTACTGCCGGAAAAAATGCTTTCCATGTTTTATAGAAAAGCAATTTCGGATGAAACGAAAATAAAAAAGGAACAAAAATGGTTAAAATATCAACCAGCAAATAAGCCGATTTCATGCTTGTTTCACTTTTTTCGCCTCTGCAAAATATTTAAACGGCACCCATAGCATTCCGAAACATTCGCCATCTTCCTTACCTAAATGCTTGTGGTGAATTTTATGAGCTCTTCTTATTGCTCTAAAATAAGCAGACTCCGTATTTCGGAATAGCTTGAAGCGTTGGTGTATAAAAATTTCATGTACCCAAAAGTAAGTAAAACCATAAAGGGTAATTCCTATACCAATGTATAATGCTACTGTTACCCCTAAATAAATACCAGCCATTAAACCAGCGATACCGGGAATGGCAAAAATTAAAAAGAAAAAATCATTTCGCTCAAAAAAACCAAAATGTTCTTTATGATGATGGTCTTCATGAAGCGTCCATAAAAATCCATGCATTAAATATTTATGTGCCAACCAAGCAACACCTTCCATCCCAATAAAGGTAATTAATACTGTAAGTGAATTTATCAAAATCGGATTCATTGTATAAGTATATTTTTATAATTTTCTTTAACTAAATTAAAACAAATTTTAAGCCATTCTGTATAGTCCTCCGGATTTAGAATTAATTCATTTTCTAAATTATCCATCGAAATATACTTATAATTTAAAACCTCTGTAGGGTTTATAACTGGTTCATAATCACTAGTTCCAAAATAAACATGGTCAAATTCATGTTCATATAAACCTTCCATTATTTCGGCATAATAGGTAAAATTAAACACATAATTTAAGGAGCATTCCATACCCATTTCTTCCCTTAAACGTCTATTGGCAGCGTTTTGTGTTGTTTCTCCAATTCGGGGATGGCTACAACAGGTATTTGTCCACTTACCTCCCGAATGGTATTTATTTAATGCCCTCTGTTGCAATAAAAGTTCACCCTTGGTATTAAATATAAAAATAGAAAATGCGCGATGCAATATCCCTTTATAATGGGCTTCCATTTTTTGCATTTCTCCTAATTCATTGTCATTGGTATCAACCAGTATTACACTTTCAGTCACTATCCTTTAATTTTTTAAGTTCTTCAATGGTACAATATTTTGACTTTGACAGGCAATTATTAATATTTGTTTTCAGCAATGTGTCGGCAATTAAACTCATGTTATTGATAAGATTTTTTTTATCCTCTTCAATATCAGAATGGTAGCCCAAAAAAGTTGGGATATTTGTTTGAATAGAAAATCTTATAAATCTAATTTCTATATTGTTTGGTTCTCGTTTAAAAGCTTTCTCAATAAGTAATTTTCCCTCATTAAACTTTGCAAGTTTGTTCAATGGATTTATCTGATATTTGGCCTCGATCATGGTTGAAGCACCCTTGTAGCAAACTAAAACAGGACTGGCTATTGAATCGATACTTAAACACAAGGTTGAAAGTTTTTCTGAAGCAATTCTATTATTTGGAGCCATTGCGTATAATGTTCTAATTTCATTTAAACTAGCATTTTGCATGGGGTTTGTTAAAATTAATAGTAAAAACAACAACCAACCAATCTTCATATGGTGTTTAATTTATTCCTTATTAAAGAGTTAAACATCAATAAAAATTTATATCCATTTGATATACGCACTCTTTTTTGTAAAACTTTTTCTGCAGGTATACTTTTTATCTTGTAAAATAATTTCCGATAAAATATAAAAGCTACATATACTCCGCATCTGGATGTTGCTGGTAAATGCCTTATTCCTTGTAATGCTAATTCAAATTCTTCTTCTATTTCTTGCTCTATCAATGCCTTATCATCATCGGTAAAGGCCTTTAAATTTACATTAGGAAAATATGTTCGATAAAGGTGCTCATAATCAGCACTAATATCTCTTAAAAAGTTTACCTTTTGAAATGCTGATCCAAGTTTCATTGCAGCGTTTTTCAACTCATTATATTTTGTTTGGTTACCTTCAGTAAATACATGAAGGCACATTAAGCCCACCACCTGCGCCGAACCTAAAACATACTCTTCGTATGTTTCTGGTGTGTAAGAAATATCTTCAAGGTCCATTTCCATGCTTTTCAGGAACAAATCAATCAATTCTTTTTCAATACCGTAGGTATTAACCACTTGTTGAAAAGAATTTAAAATCGGGTTTAAACTTATTTTTTGTTCAATAGCCTCATAGCAGTCTTTTTTAAATTTTTGTAGTAAGTAGGGTTTGTCATATTTATGGAAGCTATCAACAATCTCATCAGCTAAGCGAACAAAACCATAAATTGAATAAATTGGACCTCTTAAACTTTTATTAAAAAAGTAAATTCCCAACGAAAAACTTGTACTATAATGTCTTGTGGCTATTTTACTGCATTTTGCTGAAAGCGTATCAAATTTTTCTTTCATAAGTTGTTGTTAAAATACTTAATAAGTTGTTTAGCAGCTACATTGCCAGAAATTATTGAGGGAGGCACTCCTGGTCCGGGTACCGTTAACTGACCAGCATAAAAAAGGTTATCAATTTTTTTATTTTTTATTGATGGTTTTAGGTTAGCAGTTTGCATTAGCGTATTGGCTAAACCGTAGGCATTTCCTTTAAATGAATTATAATCCATTTTAAAATCGTTAACACAGTACCCCTTTTTATAATCAATATGTAGTCTGATTTCCTCGCCAACATAATTTTCTAACCTATCCATAATTAATTCGAAATACTTTTCCCTTAGTTCTTCGTTGTCAGTTAAATTTGGTGCAATTGGCATTAAAATAAATAAATTTTCATGCCCCTCTGGTGCAACATTTACATCTGTTTTTGAAGGACAACAAACATAGAAAAGTGGCTTTGATGGCCATTTGGCGTCTTTATAAATTTCAATGGCATGTTGTTTTAAATCCTCATCAAAAAACAGGGTATGGTGCTTTAAATTTAAAATCTTTTTGTTTACTCCTAAATAAAATATCAAACATGATGGGGCCATAACCCTGCTGTCCCAATATTTTTCATCATAGTTTCTGTTTGAATTTTTTAATAAAGTATTTTCTATGTGATGGTAATCAGCTGCAGCAATAACCCCATCATAACTTTCGCTTCGTTTAGAAGTAGTTAATAAGCTTACTGAGTTATTATTTGTTTCAATTCCTGTAACTGGTTCGTTGGTATAAAAAGTTACTCCATTTTTTTCACCAACCGTTTTCATAGCCTTAATTACTTCACCAAAACCCCCTTGAGGATACCATGTGCCTAATTTTAACCCGGCATAGTTCATTAAACTATATAGGGCAGGTGTATCTTCAGGCGTGGCACCTAAAAATAGTACCGGAAATTCCATCAAAGTAATTAATTGGGGGTTTTTAAAAAATTTACGTACATGCTCACTGTAGGATGCGAATACTTGTAATTTAAATACACCTTTTATTAATTCAATGTCAATAAACTCGGTTAATGAAAGACCTGGTTTGTATACCAATTTATCCATACCAACCTTATATTTATAGGCAGCTTCATCCATAAAAGATTTTAATTTTTCGGCTGCTCCAGTTTCAACAGATTCAAATAAATTGCATAATGCCTCAAAATTTGCCGGAATATCCATCACTTCTTTTTCCCTGTATACTACTGTAAATCCCGGGTCAATTAAATCAAGCTTATAGAAATCTGAGGTTGTATATCCAAAATCGTTAAAGAATTTTTCAAAAACTTCGGGCATCCAATACCAACTGGGTCCCATATCAAAAAGGTACCCATTTTCGGTCAATAATTGTCTTGCTCTACCACCAATGTGTTCATTTTTTTCGTAAACATCAACATGGTAACCGCTCTTACTTAAATAAGCTGCAGCGCTTAAGCCGGCAAATCCAGAACCAATTACTGCTACTTTAGGTATTTTATTTCTTGAATTACTGAGCATCTTTAGCAGAGTTTATAATCTGTTCAAATTCGTTTAAGGTTTTTAGCCAATTTATATTTTGGCCTAATTCTAAATTTTCAATAAACTTTACGTTTCCTGCAAGATTTATTTTTGAAGTTTTAAATATAGTTGACAATTCACCTAAGTATACTTTTGTTTCTGTTAATGATCTTGATTTTATAAAAAAAACCAAGGCATTGCTAATTGGGTTTTTTTGTACTGCATGGGCCACAGAACTAATGGGTACCTTTGGTCCTAAATAAATAACATGATATTCATTTAATCGTAGTAAATAATTTGCAAATAATAATCCAATGTCATGGTCTTCATCCTCAGGTAAAAAAAGCAACCAGCTTTGTTTAGCATTTGGATTTAGCGGGAGACTATCAATTGCGCTAAATAATTTTTGCCGAATTATGGAAGTTAAAAAGTGCTCTTGAGAAGGGCAATATACATCTGTACGCCACATGATGCCCAATCTGATTAATAGAGGATAAATAACACTTTTATAAGTTTCTGTAACACCATAGTTGGCAATACAATCACTAAGAAGTATATTAATTAGGTTTTCATTATAATCAAAGCCATATTTTATGAGCTTATTAACATAATTATCAAAATGGAGCTTATTAGAAATGTCTTTATCCATTTCATTTTGTAAATAAGTATCCATTTCGCTTTCTTCTATTGTGCAGGCTTTTGATATTTTAACACCTGAATTTACCAAACTTACTATATTCAATAACCGCCTTAGCTGATTATCGTTATAGAAACGGGTATTTCCTGCAGAACGGTCGGGCTTTAGCGCATTATATCTTCGTTCCCAAATTCTAATTGTATGAGTTGAGATTCCTGAAAGTTGTTCTAGATCTGAAATAGAGAATGTCAATTGTTTATATAATTTAAAAATTATTTAGACAAAAATAGTGAAGATATTACTGCAACAAAGAAAGCATTAATATTAGACATAAAGATGACAAACAAATGTTTAAAATGACAATAGGGGGCACTAAAGTTACACGCACTAATTAAAAAAGCAATAACCAAGAATTGGTTATTGCTTTTTTTTAAAATGCCTTGATAATTTTAGCGGCCACCCGGAGGGCAATGTTCTTTTAAATATTGCGTATATAAATTACGCAAATGTAAAGATGTTCCCTGACCTTCAAAAATACCATGGGTACGATTTGGGTATGACATTAATTGAAAAATTTTATTGTTTTTCACTAACTCATTTATAAGTAATTCGGCATTTTTATAATGAACGTTATCATCGCCGGTACCATGAATATATAGCAAATTACCTTTTAGATTTTTTGCATAAGTAATAGGAGAACCCTTTATGAAGTATGACCTACCTTCATCATCAATTGGTACCCCCATGTATCGCTCCTGGTAAATATTATCATACGTTAATTGCCAGCCAACTGCAGCAATTGAAATGCCGGTTTTGTAAATTTCAGGGTGTTGAAACATTAAATTAAGGGTGCATGAACCCCCACCGCTCCATCCCCAAACAGCAACTCTGGATGTATCAATAAAAGGCCATTTTAATATTTCTTTGGCTCCCATTGCTTGATCCTGAATATTTACGATACCTATGTTTTTGTAAATGCTTTTACGCCACTCCCTACCTTTAGGTGCAGGGGTTCCTCTATTATCTAAAGATACATATATGTAACCATCATTGGCCATATTGCCTTTATAAAGCCAATTTCTTCCGGTGCCATAACTATCATTAACGGTTGCTCCTGCTGGTTCACTATATACATAAAAAACTACAGGATATTTCTTAGTTGCATCAAAATTTGTAGGTTTTACCATCCACCCATCCATTTCAACACCATCTACGGTTTTAACCTTAAAAAACTCCGGTTTATTAAGGGCATCCTGGTTTAATTTTATATCAGAACCAATAATGTGTTTATGATCTGGTAAACTAATAACTTCATTTTGCGGAGGTGTATAGCTGTTTGAAAAATTGTGTAATGCAACTTTTCCATTTGTTGAAATCTCATATTCATTGGTGCCTTTTTCATCTGCAGGTGTTACCCGTTCGGCAGATCCACCATTTAATTTCACCTTATACAAATATTTTTGAGTTGCATTTTCGGGTGAGGCAATAAAATATATTAGGCCGTTTGCCTCATCAATCAAACTAAGCGTAATAACATCAAAATCACCTTTAGTTATTAGGGTTTCTTTACCTAATTTATCAATTTTGTAAATATGCCTCCATCCATCTTTTTCACTCAGCCATATAAATTCTTTCCCTTTATTTATCCATTCCCACCCTATAGGATCGCCTTCATTCCATCTTTCTTTTCCATCAATCCAAGCATTATCTTTTTCTTCATGAATAAGTTTTGCTTCTCCTGTTGTGGCAGAGGCTATATAAACGATGCTGTGATTTTGAGCTCTATTTAGTTGCTCCAAAATTATTTCATTCGAATTGGTTGACCATTCCATACGCGGAATGTAATGTTGAATTGGGTCACCTGGAATATTTAACCAAGTTGTTTTTGCATTTGTAATATTAGCTATCCCGATACGGCATAAGCTTGGGTCTTCACCAGCTACAGGGTACTCAACCGGAACTACATATGGGTAAATTGAATCGGTTGTATTTAGCATTAAATAGTTTTTTATTTTAGTAGCATCAATTTGCCAATAGGCTATTGATTGACCATCTGGTGACCAACGAAAACCATCCCGACAACCAAATTCTTCTTCATAGGCCCAATCAAATGTGCCATTAATAAGCTTTTTGGTGCCATCAAAGGTGATTTGTTTAATTGAACCGCTTGCTAAGTCTTCCACATAAATATTATGATCGCTCACATACGCCGCTTTTGAGCCATCCGGAGAGATTTTAGCAAACATTAAAGAGGATTCCGGTTTATCTTTACCTATTTGTTTTAAAGTTTTAGTGTCAAGGTCGTATACCCAATAATCGCCCCTGGTATTATATCGCCAAACCCTTTTGGTGTTGGTAAAAATTAATACTTTTTTTCCATCAGGTGTAATAGAAAAATTTGCAACATTTAATGCTTGTTTTCCTTCTGGAGTAAGCATTTCTTTAGTGATGAATACCTTTTTCTTTGATTCATCTTTGGCATCAAATTCAGTAATTTGTCCAAGTTCCACCTTGTAGTATCCAAATCCGTCCTTGGTCCAATAAGTTTCTTTGTGTTGTGCTATTGAAACCTGCTTAGTAAGGATCAATATAAATGCAACGCATAATAATTGTTTAAAAGTGTATAGTTTTATTTTCATTAATTTTTAATTACGATTGAAATAAGCTTTTACATAGTTGAATAATAAATCATTCTTTCATTATGGTTTTTTCTATTTCATAATGAAAAAAGAAGTACTTAATTACAAACTTTTAAAATAAGAAATTTTTATTATCCATAAACTATTCAAATCGAACTTTAAATCAACTCTATAGCTTAATTAAGCTATAGAAATAAGCACGATTTTAAATAAAGTTATAGTTTAAATAACCTTTTACAATGAACTCCAGCCGTCTCTATAAGTCCTTTTTACAAATTGGTTAGCTTCATCAAAATTGGTAATTTTCATATTTGGTCCATCCCATAATAGTTTAATATTTCTACCGGGGAAATCAAAGTCATCGCCATTTTTCTTTCTAATTTCGGCACTTCTTATGGCCAAATTACCCATTAAAACACTTTCTGTTAAAGGGCCGGCAATATCAAAATGCGAACTTAAGTTTTTTGCTTCGTTGCTACCGTAGCCAGCAATCGCTGCTTCAACCCAAGCTGCATAATGGCCATCCTCGCCTCCTTTTACCCTGGCAACGGTTATTGGTACTTTAGTCTCTTTGGTTCTGGCTGTAGGTAATAATTGCGGATTAACGCCATAAGTACCAGCCATCATTTTTCCTTTGGTACCTATAAAAATAACGCCATTGCCTCCATCACCCATTACCTCATTTGGGCCTAATTCATCAGGTCGGGTAGGCTGTATACCCCCATCCATCCAATGCAATTCAACGTTAGGCTTTCCATTTTTCCCTTGAAAAACGAGTGTTATATGTGATGAAATTGGCCCACTTTCAGGAAAATATCCCCTGTTCCAATTGGTAACATATTTTGTGGCTACACTGCACTCAGCACTTACCGGATATCCTAAACCTAAAACAGCAAATGCAGGTGCCATGATATGACAGGCCATATCACCTAATGCCCCGGTTCCAAAATCCCACCAACCACGCCAGTTAAAGGGTAATAACTCTTCAAAGTAATCTCTTTTAGGAGCAGTTCCAAGCCATAAATCAAAATCAAGCTCCGGAGGAATATTCGAAATATTTGTTGGACGAGGAACTCCTTGAGGCCAAATAGGTCTATCAGTATAACAATAAACTGTATGCACGTCTCCAATTAGGTTTGCATGGTGCCAGTCTTGCAATTGCCTAACACCATCTCCACTCGAGCCTTGGTTCCCCATTTGGGTAACTACTTTATAGCGATGTGCGGCTTCTGTTAGTTTTCTGGCCTCGTAAATATCATGTGTAAGGGGTTTTTGTACATATACATGCTTATTTAATTGCATGGCGGCAATAGCAGCTACAGCATGAGTATGATCGGGTGTTGAAACAGAAACGGCATCGATAGATTTTCCTTCCTTATCCAGCATCTCTCTAAAGTCCTTGTAATATTTTGCTTTCGGAAAAGCCTTCCTCGTTCCAATTGATTGCCTGTCATCTACATCACATAAATAACCTATAGATGCTTTTCCGGATTTGTTAAACCAATCTATATCACTAGCTCCCTTTCCTCCTGCACCTATTCCTGCAATTACCAACTTATCACTTGGTGCTATAAAACCTTTACCAAGCACGTGCCGGGGTACAATATAAAAGCTTGCAGCAGCAAGAGCAGTCTTTTTTATAAAATCTCTTCTTGAATTCTCCATAATATCAGTCAAATTGGTTTTTATTTTATGGTTTTATAATTTAATAAACGATTAAAATTAAGGAATGGTAAATGTTATACACCTTCCATACCATAGTGTTTTAAAACATCCTCAGGCACACCAGACCATACATTTGGTGCGTTACCAACATAGCCTAAATCTTCAATGCCAATTTTTGAGGTAAAAAAGCCTGTTGCAGTTAGGTTGCGCATTTGGTTAAAGAAGTTTACACCTTGTTTCATTTCAGGTTTCGCTTTGGCTGGATAAGCAATTTCTGTAACAATTTCTATTTGTTGTTGGGCAGATGCATCTATAAAGGTTTTGTTGTATAAGTTTAAGCACTTCAAATCGAGCCACCTTAGTCCACCTCGAAGCGGAGTTTGGTATTCTGGCATATCCTTAACTATAAACTCAATAAATTCAGGCACTTTAGCATCCGAGGCACTGCCAGATTTTTCATCCTTTGGTATAATAATATCTACCAAAACAGTGATCGTCGACATTTCATGCGGATTGAAAAATCGGGTTAAGTTTAATTTCTTATTTCTTTCAATTTCTTCGGGTAAACGGCCAGCGTTTTCTTCGCTACCCTTATCATTGGTATCGTCAGTAAGTTTATTATTTTTTGGTTTACAAGCATCCAGTAATAAACCGGTTGTTAGGGTGCCAAGACCAATTGCTTTTAATGATTCACGTCTGTTCATATCTTAAAATTGTATTACAATTAAACGTTCAATTTTTTTCTTTGTTCAACTATATACTCGGCGGTACGCATAGATAAAGCCAAAATGGTCCATGTTGCATTTTTATCACCTTGTTGAACAAATGGAGAAGCATCAACCACAAATAGATTTTTACAATCATGTGCCTGGCTCCACTTGTTTAATGCAGATTTTTTAGGATCGTCTCCCATTCTTACCGTACCAACTTCATGAATAATCCTTCCGGGCGCCTCTAAACCATAATTTGTTTCAGGGCCATCCATTGGGTCATAAATTGCACCCATTTCGTGCATAATGGATTGAAAAGTTTCCTGCATGTGCTTGGCTTGTTTTATTTCATCGTTGCTCCATTTATAATGAAAACGCAACACCGGAATGCCGTACTTATCCACCACATTAGGGTCAATTTCGCAATAATTATCTGCTCGGGCAATCGCCATGCCTCTTCCTGCCATCCCAAATCCAACGCCAAAAAATCTTCTGTAGTCGTCTTTTAGCATGGCACCAAAGCCTCCGCCATCTTTCTTTTTCCCGTTTCTGTCTGGCACTTTACCATTCATGTCTTCCATGCCAAATCCAAATCCATAGCCGGGCATACCCATGCCTCCGCCAAATTCAATATGGTATCCACGCGGAAAGTCAAGCTTTTTATTGTCTTTCATCCACGGACCGTATATATGTATACTTCCTACACCATCTTCATTATATCGCTTACGGTCTAATAATTGTGGTAACCAGCCTCCTGCACTTGAGCCAGTTGAATCATGCAGATATTTACCAACAACCCCACTACTATTAGCTAAACCTCCAGGATGGTTGGCAGATTTTGAGTTTAGTAATAACCTTGCCGATTCGCCAGCACTCGCGCCTAATATTACAATCTTAGCTTTTACCTGGTATTCCTGCATATCGTCCTTACTAATATATGATACACCTGTAGCCAAGCCATCACCATCTGTAAGTACCTCGCGTACCATTGCATTGGTAATTAATTTAAGGTTGCCAGTTTTAAGGGCTGGAATAACCAAACAAGAGGATGCTGAAAAATCGCCATAAACTTTGCAGCTACGATTGCATTGGCCACAATAGAAACACGCTCCTCGCTCTTTATTACCGGGTAAGGCTTGTGTTAATACTGAACCACGACCCGGTATTACTTTTACACCAGCTCTTTCAGCACCTTTTTTTATATAAAGTTCGTTAAGACGTGGTTTTGGTGGCGGTAAAAATATACCGTCCGGTTCGTTGCGCAAACCTTCCACAGTACCATAAACGCCAATCATACGGTCAACCTTGTCGTAAAATGGTTTTACTTCATCATAAGTTATTGGCCAGTCATCGGTTAAGCCATCAATATGATGACCTTTAAAATCATCCGGGCCCATCCGTAAAGAAATTCGTCCCCAGTGGTTTGTTCTTCCACCCAGCATTCGCGAGCGGAACCAATAAAACTCAGTTTTGTCTTTTGTAGTATAAGGTTCACCATCTAAATCCCAGCCACCAAAAGCGGCATCAAAATCGCCAAAGTTTCGGGATGCGGTACTAGCGCCCCTTCTGGCAGATTCATAAGGCCATTTAAGTTGCATGGAATCTGTTTTAGGATCAAAGAAAGGGCCTGCTTCAAGCATCAATACTTTCAAGCCGGCATTGGCTAAAACATATCCAGCCATACCACCACCCGCTCCTGAACCTACAACAATGGCATCATAAACGGTGGTCGACTTTTTTATTTGAATATCATTCATAGAAAAAACTATTCAGGTTATTATTTTGGTTTATATTTTAAAATTGGAGTTAATAGATAATTATAATTGCTTTATTTCAATGTTTTTAAATGATACTACGGCACCATGATCCTGCAAAGCGATATGGCCTTTTGGATAGGCGGCAAATCCATTCCAAGTTTTAAATTTACTATCATTTAGCATTTTTACCCAATCAGCACCACCAATTTGGGTATTAATAACTTCTTTTCCGTTCAAATAAAATATTAAATGTCCGTTTTGTTTATGAATAACAATTTTATTCCATTCACCGGCAGGTTTTGCCGCATGCAAAGGCGGAGCCATATCATATAAAGAACCAGCAAGGTGACTTGCCTTTTTATTATCCTCAGCTTTTTGATCATCTAATATTTGCATTTCAATTCCTGTACGATAGGTAGCATCAATAGAAGGATCTTCGTGAACACCAAAAATAATACCACTGTTTCCGCCTTCAGCAATTTTCCATTCGAGAGATAATTCATAATTTTCATATTCATTGTCGGTAATTAGGTCACCTTGACCATCAGCTTTAGGGTCAAGTTGTATTGCGCCGTCAATTACTTTCCAAGCTCCCGGCCCTGATTTAAGATATAAATGCCAACCTTTTGTGGTTGTTCCATCAAACAATTTTATTGTTTGGGCCTTAGCAGCAAGATGAAATGTGGTAATTACCACAAAATACAAAACTAATTTTCTCATTTTTTTATGTTTAATGCTATCAAAAAGTATAAAAATTTATGCATTGGTGAGTAAAAATAACATATTTTTTTCGAAAGGGGTATAATCAAAAAGGATAATCAATAAATTTAATTCATTAAGGTTTATATTTCATTTTTGGCAAAAAATTAAAAATGTCGGTTTGCAATTTATTCATACCAAAAAATTAGGTTTTTTAATATTTGATTTATTATATTTGGTAAGCTAATATCCAATTAATTCCATAACTAAATGAAAAAAGTTTCCAATATTCTTGCCCGTAAAGGGAGTAGTGTTTTTTCTATTGATGGCAGCACCTCTGTTTTAGATGCGTTAAAGTTAATGTCTGATAATAATATCGGGTCATTGATTATTACTGAAAATGGTAGCTATGCCGGATTACTTACCGAGCGTGATTATGCGCGGAAAGTTATTCTACATGGAAAATCATCATTGGAAACACATGTACGGGAAATTATGAGTACTGGTTTGCCTCGCATACTCCCTGATAACTCTGTAGAAACCTGTATGCATATAATGAGCGAAAGCAATATAAGGTATTTGCCAGTTTTTAAAGATGACCAACTTTGCGGAATTATTTCTATAACCGACGTTGTTAAAGAAACCATTCTTTCGCACGAAGAAACCATCGAGCATTTAAAGAGCTATATTCAATCTTAAAAATTCTTCAGGTAAATTGGATTTGTTCTGATTTAAATTCATTTATGCAAAACTGTTTATATTGGATAATCTTTTAGATGAAATAAGAATTTGTATTGCCTGCAAATCATTTCTTCCCTTTTACCCTAAACCAATAATTCAGGCAAGCCCATTATCAAAAATATTGATTATAGGGCAGGCTCCGGGGTTAAAGGTTCAAAATTCAGGAATTCCTTGGGATGATCAAAGCGGGAATGAGCTTAGGCGCTGGTTGAATGTAACAAAAAGCCAGTTTTATAATCCTGATTTATTTGCTTTAATGCCGATGGGTTTTTGTTACCCGGGTAAAGGTTCAAGCGGCGATTTACCTCCAAGGCCAGAATGTGCTCCCCTTTGGCATCAAAAAATGTTAGCATACATGAAAGGTATTAAGCTTACTATTTTGATAGGCCAATATGCTCAAAAGTATTATTTAAAAGACAACTTTAGTTCAATTTTAACTGAAAACGTAAAAAACCACAAAGATTTTTTACCTAACTTTTTACCATTGGTACATCCTTCACCTAGGAATAGGATATGGCAAAAAAAAAATCCTTGGTTTGAAGATAATGTGTTGCCCTTATTGCAATCAATAACGCAGGAATTAATTAATAAATAGGGGTTTGTTTTCTAATTTCTTTGAATCTTGAAAAAAACAAAAACGCTAATATACATAGTATAAAACCGCATAATCCGTTTAAGCGTAAACCTAAATCATGACCGGGGTTTTCACCATATATAGTTAGGAAGGCAAAAGTTGCAATCCCAAAAGTTTGTCCTAGTTTTACAAAAAGGTACCTTACCGCATAAAACATACCTTCATGATTTTCTCCACTTATAATAGCATCATGTTCTGCTATTTCAGCAAGGATTACGTTTGGCAATATACCCAAAGAAGCTAGTGGAAACGAAGCAAATAATACTAAAGTATAAATTTGTACCCTTGGTGATATGGGGAATTCTCCTAAAAAATTTATGGCTACAAAAACCAAACCCATTAACAAAAATGAAAACAAGATAATGGGCTTTTTACCAAATTTTTTTGCTAAGTAATTTACCAGTGGGTAAAATAGAATGGATACCAGCACCATAATGCCCATTAATTCTCCCGCAATGGAGGCCTTTAGATGGAGTAAAACGGTAACAAAAAACAACAAGCCACTTGATATGATGCTTAATGACATATAAAAAGAGAAATCTGATATCAGAAAATATTTAAAGTTAGGTTGTTTAAAAGTATGTTTTAATGCTGGCCAAAGTGGCAGTTGTGAAGGCACACTAACAGAATACTTCTTCTCATTTATGAAAATAACAGGTAATAACATCATCAAGCCAGCAAATAAACAAAGACCCCAAATGGTGTATTGGAGTGCAATGTTGCGACTTTCAAAACCCGACATAAGTTGTACTATATCGGCAAAATTATTTACCAAGGCACTAATAATCATGCCAATTACAAAACCACCCTGTTGTAATGATGAAAGCCAAATCTTTTCGTGAGGGTTTTGCGCAAGTTCGGGTAACAACGCATTGTATGGAATAGTATAAGTAGTTGCTGCCAGGAAAAAGAAAATAAGGGTGAAGGTTATCCAAATAGCATTAAAAATACTTTCGCCCAATACAATTGGATAAAAGGTTAAACAGCAAAACAATATCATTGGGAAAATTGCCCATTTCATGAGGGGTATACGCCTGCCTTTTGGGTTATTACTACTATCGCTATAAGATGCAATAAATGGATCGTATAGCGCATCAAATAGTCGGCCTGAAACTATTATGAAGGTCATGATATTAATAATGCCAAAAACCAGTACCTGGGGTATTAATGGAATTAAGCCTGAATTTGAGGGTGGTAAATAGAAAAAAGGGAGCATCACAATAACAATATTTGTTACTATACTCCAACCTATCATGCCACTGGCATAAATTATTTGCTTGGTTATTGAAAGCTTAGCAATTGGCATTTAAATTTAATGCAATATGCTAATATTAAAATAGTAATTGAAAATTTGATTTAAATAGATTTCTTGAATTATTTATTTAGTTCAATATCAATTTCCTTTACCAATGATCTAATTCTTTTAATCATTGATAATTTATGAGCTTTGCGCTCCTTAAAAACATTGGCATACCTAAAAAACTGATATCTAACCGCTTTATCGTTCAATAATTTTGATACATGGGTATCGCCAAATGGGTCGCCATTTAGGTTAATCCCTACATAATTATTATAATCTTTTTCTCGTGTTTGAAATACATCTATATCGGCTTCTTTCTCAAAGGGCATATATGCAGAGTACAACACAACCAGATGTTTTAACAAAACTTCATTTTCTATTAACCTTAGGTAACCCGATGATTTAAATCCTTCAAATCTACTGTCATCAAAAATAAAATAATTGGTATTCATCAAGTGCCAGCTTAATGAATCGATATATTTTGTATCAATTTTATTCGTGCTTATTTGGTGTGAAACATTGATATAATAATCAATAGTTGGCTTAAATACTTTGATGGATTCTTGTATATCATCTGCGCTTTGTTTAAGATCTTCTTTTATTCCTATTAAAAATGCGCGTTCGATTGCCTTTTCATGTCTTTCTTCGTTCCAGTTATGAAATAATAAGGTGATGCTTACTGCGAGCACTATTATAAAAATTTCCTCAAGGAAGTCTTTTGCTTTTTCTAGGATTGATTTTGATTGGTCCTTTAATGTTTTAACAGCCTTATGAGAATGCTCAATTATTTTTTCTTCAGACATTTTAAATTTTATTTTTCAAAATTATGATCTTAAAATTACAATAAACTGTTTTAAAATAACAAATTATGGAAACACTTTTACAAACAAAAAATGGTTGCGGAGTAATCCACAACCATTTTTTAATTAGAAATTATATATATTTTAATTTTGATCAGGATCATCTGTAGGAAGACCAACTATCTTATAATATTTAATACCATTTTCATCAATTTTTTCTTGAAAATAAATCCCTTCAACAGATACAAATAGCCTTTGCCCATTAACAAGCACCTTACGGCAGTTTGGTGGTAGTTGATTTACAAGATCACCAATTTGGGGTGCTCGAGGCTGATCATTTGTTACAACAGCATTGGTATTTAATTCGCCATCTTTTCCAGCTACCACGTAAACCAATGTTCCATCATCTTTAGTGTATGGTTGATAATATACACCTCCGGCTTCAAAATATTGCTGACCATTAATTACAATTGATTGCGCATTTGATGGTAAACTTGTTACCTCTGCACCTACAGGTGGTTCAACAACGGTATATTGCTCATTATTATATTGATAAAATAAACCATCACTATAGTAATATTGGTAATCTCCCCAATAAAATGGATAATATCCATAAGGTAAAGCGTAACAACTGAAACCAAGTCTAGGTTGGTAATAGGTTGAATAATAACCACGATTGTAATGATAATAATCATGATTACCCCAATAATCTGCATTATGGTATCCATTTGAACGAAAACCAGTAGCTGTTATACCTGCTCTTTGTGAATAAGCAGTTACTCCATTGCTGTAATAGTTATTGTAACCTCTCGCGTTTTGACCTTGTCCCGCACCATAATTTAAATTATTACCCGAATAGGCAGTAACTCCTTGCCTGATATTATTACCGGAATAAGCAGTAACCCCTTGTCTGTTATTATTTCCGGGGTAAGCGGTAACTCCTTGTCTTTGTTGGTAATTATTATTTGTTTGATTTACAGAAACACCTTGCCTCTGTGTAAAGCCATAATTGCTTCTAACCCCATTGGAGCTTTGATATGACTGTTGAGCGCTTGGCCTCGAAGATTGATTAAAAGAAGAGGATTGTGGCGCATAACCTACACTTGCTGGCCTACTAGAACCTACCGATGGGCTCGGACTAGGACTAGGGCTTGGGCTTGATGCCCTGGAAGAATTACTTGAACTACTAGCTGATGTGCTGCTACCACCGCCACTTGCTGGCCTTTGAGCGTTTACTGAAAGGCTTAATAACATGCATCCTAAAGAGCCAAGGGCTGTTTTCTGGATAAGTTTATATATTTTTTTCATGGCTACAAAAATTTAGTTTAATAAGGTTAGGTTTTTCTTATGTTTTTTTGACTTGTAAAAGTTCAAACGGTTTAAAACACAATAAATTATATACAAATATATATTTATTATAGGGTAAATGTAAGTAAAATTTATTGGTAAACCCAAGCGAGCTATTTTTTTCCGGGTTCGATTTGTTTTTAAAATGCTTCTGCAATAAAAATAAAGGGCGCATTAAATTTTATCCGAATAAATCCGGAATCAATTGTTTCAAATTTTTGATCCTTTATTTGTTTTAAACCTTCTAAGCCGAGGTTTTTTATATCCGAATAAATTTCAATTTTTTCACCTCTAGGCTTCCATTTATTGTACCCTGATTGTATGGCGTAAATTTTTTTATTTTGATAGAAAACAACAATGTTTATTTTATCAATAAATAGTTCATAATCAGAAAGATTAAAATCATTGCAAATAATATTTACTGATGGATAGCCATTTTCGATTAAAAATTTTAATGCTTTTGATGTTGGCGAAATCCCGGTAGTGGTTAAAAATTTAATATTTGCTTGCAATGATTGAAAAGAGGGCTCGCCAATTACCCAATCAATTTTAATATTTAGTGATAACAATTTTTCAGATGCTTCCTGGCTTACAATTACAGTTGGGCTCCATTCAAGTAACTGCCCTAACAGCTCATCGTCAAATTCACCAAGTTCTAATACGAATAATGCCGGCTCTTGTTTTTCGCGAACTATATGATGAGAAGACATTTTATTAGTTATTAATAAATTAACCTATAAATTTCTTTAACAACGCTTGGAGGGCTAGTTGCCAGATTTACTGCCGAAGATACAGCTATGCCATAAATACCAGTCTCCATTAAAGGTGTAACATCAGCTAAAGTAATTCCACCAACCGCAATAACCGGAATTTTGATGTTCAACTCGTTTTGTAAAGCCCTATACCCTTCAAAACCAAGTAGTGGTTTATTATTTGGTTTTGTATTGGTATGCGCAAAGGGGCCATATCCGCAATAATCAACCACACCAAAATTTTGCACCCATAATAATTTACCTAAGTTGGTAGCCGAGGCACCCAAGGTTTTATCTGCTCCTATAACGTTTCTAATAGTTAAGAAATCGGCATCAAAATCTTCAATATGAACACCTTGTGCATCAACCTTATCAAGCAAATGATAATGGTTTGTTAATATTAGGGTAGCTCCCCATTCATCACAAATTTCGGCTATTTGGTTTATTTCAGTTATCAGTTCCTCGTCACTTTTGGTCATGCAACGGTATTGTACCCAATTCGCTCCTGCCTCGCAAGCAATTTTAACTTGCTCTACGTGACTTCTGTCGGGTAAATCTTGCGTTAGGTAATGAAACTTAGCTATGTATTTTTTCATGTTGTTTGTGCTAAATTAGTATGGGAACTGGAAAATAGAGGTTTAATATTTTAATTTGATTGCTCAGCAATTTCTTTAATCAACTTATTTCGGCTTTTTAAAAGCTTTCGCATATAATTGTTCAGGAACAAAATATTCGCCAGCTTGCCAAAAATGCCTTATGGGCTTTCAAACTCAAATATATCTACCATTAAAGTTCCACCATTTATTGGGCTAAACAAATGTTGGTGTTTAAACCTTTTGAATGCCCCTGTTACCATTTCGTCGGTAAAAGAAT
>CAIYNX010000022.1 GCA_903927645.1 uncultured Mucilaginibacter sp. | reverse complement strand
GTTTGGATGTAAGGAGTTTGCGCTATCCGGGTCTTATTGGCTGGAGAGCTAACCCCGGAGGAGGGACGACTGATTATGCCGTACAGATTTTTCATGAGGCTTTAAAAAATGGCAAGTTTGAATGCTTCCTTTCAGCAAATACGGCCTTGCCTATGATGTATATGGACGACGCCATTAGGGCTACCTTGAGTTTAATGGACGCCCCGGCCGAAAAAATTAAAATTCGTTCATCATACAATTTGGCAGGTATTAGCATTACGCCAGTATCCTTGGCTTCTGAAATTAAAAAGCATATACCAAGTTTTGAGATGAGCTATGCGGCGCATGACCCGCGACAAGCCATTGCCGATAGCTGGCCAAAATCGATAGATGACAGTGCCGCGCAAAGCGATTGGGCTTGGGCATTGGAGTATGATTTACCAAAAATTGTGGAAGATATGCTTAAAAACCTTAGAGGTATTATTTAACCCTTTTATTATCAATTACCGTTTATTTGAACAAATTTAAAACCCGATATAAAAACTAATATTATATTTATCCGCTTTGCCAATTGTAGGCAGGCAGCTATTATTCTTCCGGTTATTTAGGTAGAATAATGGCATATTAACAATGAAATAAAGCTATGGGAAGAGCATTTGAGTTCCGAAAAGAGAGAAAGTTAAAGCGTTGGTCGAAGATGGCCGTTCAATTTACACGTTTGGGTAAAGAAATTGTAATGGCTGTAAAAGCCGGTGGTGGTGATGTAAACACCAATTCGCGCCTGCGCACCGCGGTACAAAATGCCAAGGCGGTAAACATGCCTAAAGACCGTGTTGAAGCTGCCATAAAAAGAGCCACAAGCAGAGATGAAAAAGATTACGAAGAAATAGTATACGAAGGGTATGCCCCACATGGTGTAGCCATTTTGGTGGAAACCGCTACCGATAATATTAACCGTACCGTTGCCAATGTACGCAGTTATTTTACCAAATACGGTGGTGCCTTGGGCAAAACAGGATCATTGGATTTTATTTTTACCCGTAAATCTGTTTTTACATTTGACCCTGGGGAACGCGATTTAGAAGAACTTGAATTTGAATTAATTGATGTCGGGTTGGAAGATTTATTTGTGGAGGCTGATGAAGAAGGTAATGATTTAGCCGTAGTACATGCTGCTTTTGAAGACTTTGGTAAGATGCAAAAAGCGATGGAAGGAGCTGGTATTGAAGTAAAATCGGCCAAATTGGAGCGGGTAGCGCAATCTTTCCATGAAGTTACTGAAGAACAGGTTACAGAAATCATGAAACTAATTGACCGTTTGGAGGAAGATGACGACGTGCAAGCCGTTTACCATAACATGGCGGAATAATATTGTTCAAATTAATTTGAACATTACAACTATTTCCAGAAATTTCCGTTAAGGATAAGTTATGCCCATTGTAAAAAAACGAAAAGAAGAACAAGAACTGAAGGTTACTTTCAACAATGGACTGCTTTTTTTGCAACGTCCCGATAAAAAGCCGGTTGCCTTCCCTATTGAATGGTTCCCGAAATTGATGAATGCTACCGAAGCGGAATTGGCCGATTGGGAGCAAACCGATAAAGGCATACATTTTAACCAATTGGATGAGGATGTTTCCTTTTAGCTATGGCGATGACATTTGAAGAGTTTTTTAAAAAAAAGAAAATAGATCTATCTGCTTTTGAAGGTGGTGATTATACCCTATTTTCTGAATTTAAAGCACATTTTCAACAAATGGGCGAAAAAAGTTTCGATCATTCTAAAAAGTTCTTGTTCAATAAGCTAAGACACCAATTTCCACTGTCTTTACCTGTAATTGAAGAAAAGCCAGTAGTTGAAACCATGCCCACCAGCAAAGTAGAACCTGTTTCTGAAACATCTTCATTGCCCAAAAAAGGATTTACTCCGAGATTTAAGGCAGGAAATTTACCCAAAAGTGTAGATAATACCACTGCTATTGAAATTAATGCGGAAGCTATTGAGGAAAAAACTGTTATTGCTGAAAATAATTTAGCGGTAGTTGAAGAAATTAAAACTTTAAAAGAAGCGGAGCAACCTATACCAAAGCCAGCTTATAAACCAAAGTTCAACATGAAGAACCTCCTTCCAAAAAATACAGAAGACTAACTGAAAACTTTTTAAAAAGATATTACTTACCTATTTACTAAACGAAAATAACCAGGGTAAAAGGTTAGGCTCGGCAAAGGCTTCAGTCCAGCAATTATGATCATCATTAGGATATAAGGTATACCTTGGTTTCCCACCAACAAACCTAATGGCTTGAAACATAGCTTCAGAATGCGTATAAGGAACTACGCTGTCTTTTTTACCATGAAAAATCCAAACAGGTACTTTTTTGGCAAATTTTAAGGCATTTTGGGTATTATCCCCTCCACAAATTGGAAAGGCTGCGGCAAAAATATTTGGTCGCCTGCCAATAATTTCAAACGTTCCCATACCCCCCATCGATAATCCACCTACATAAATTTTAGCTTTATCAACAAAAGGCTTTTCCAAAAAGCTATCAAGCAAACCCAATAATAACTTCATCGCGGTAGTTGGTGCTTCGCCCGAAGTATAAACATAATTTTTACTCCCGGTAGCATAATTATTTTCTATAAGCACGTTCGACCAATAACTTTTACTAGCGCATTGCGGATATATAACAATAGCCGGGTAGTTTTTTCTGATAGAATCTTTTAAAAACAGTTCTGTTCCATATTTTAATTGATCCTCATTGTTATTACCCCGCTCGCCCGAACCATGCAATACAAAAATTAAAGGGTACTTTTTTGATGCATCGAAATTTAAAGGGAAAAGTATTCGATATGGTAGCGTATCATTCTTTTTTATAAATGAGCCCCTATCAAACGAGGTTGTTTTTTGGGCAAAAAGTAAAGTAGTAAAAGTAAATAGCATCATTAGGGGTATTATTATGATTTTACTTTTCGACACGTAAAAACCAATTTGGTTTAACAATCCAATTATTTGATTTTTAACAATTAATTTAATTTTCATAAATTCAATTAACAATGATTTATTTTCAAAAATTACTCAACCTTTAATACCTTTACAGGATCTGAAACACCATTTTCATTTACCGCTTCTATTTTAAAATAGTATGCCTTTTCTTTATCCATGGCTTTAAAATAGTATTCATTGGCATTATGTACCATGATACAGTTGTACAGCTTATCAGGTGCAGTTCCTACATAAATATTGTAAGCGTAAGCGTTATCAACAAATTGCCATTTTATCCAGGCGCTACGTTTGTCTTTTTCGGTACGCAATACAATAAAGTTTTTAACCGTATCCGGCTTTGGTCCTCCTGCATTCCCAAAAACCCTCAAACCACTTATTGCAAATTTTCCGGATGGCGTATGCACATTGATAAGTTTCACAAATCGAGCTTTTACCGGGGTTTGTAGTTCCACATAATCATGAGGCACATCAGTTTTGTTCAAGCTTTTATCTGCTAGTGTATTCCATTTTTTACCATCTATAGAGTAAAGCAATTTATACTGTGTATATATTTTAGTTGATTTACCCAAAATATCGGCGTCCTGATCTGCATAATTAATTTGTACGGCGTTAACAGTACTTATGGTACCTAAATCGCTTTGAATCCATTCACCTGGGTCAGCGGTTTGCGCGCTCCAATAAGTTTTTATACTTTCATCAACCGCATTGTTTGGTGCATACCCACCTAGGGTTGATGATACCTGTACTGGTTTGTTGTAGTTTAGTAGCATCCAGCCCGTAAATCGGCTTTTTAAATGGTCGGCTGTACCATTTGGCAAATAGGTAGGGTAATCGCCAAACGCAGTATTGCAATACATTACATCGTCATTATCAAAACCAGCCGGCCAAATACCTAACCTGCGTTCAAAGCTATTTTTTACGGCTATCACCATGGTTGATATATGCCAATAATTGCCCCAGGTATCAGTAAAAGTACTACCATGTCCTGCTCCTCTGGCAAAACCCCCGGGTTTATAACTAAAGGGCATTGACTGCGGATTAAAAGGCCCCAGTGGGTTATTACCTACTACTACACCATCCGCATAGCCGCTAAATTCAGTCCCTGGTGCTCCATATTGGAGGTAATATTTATGGTTATGTTTGGTCATCCAGGAGCCTTCAATAAATGGGTCGAGGAAGGTATCGTCCATATTTTCACCAAAGCGTTGCCAACCGTAACGGTATGATTGTAAGAAATACATTTCTTTACGTGCGCCTTTTAAATGAAAAGTATTAGGATCTACTTCTGCTCCATATAAGGGATAGGTATTGCTACTACCGTTATACATGTATAGTTTTCCATTATCATCCTTAAAAAACCCAGGATCCCAACCACCCGGTTCAAACTCATGAATAGCTTCTTTCCACTCATTTGCCTTAGGGTTAGTGCTCATCCAAATAGGAAAATTTGACGAATAGGTAGAACCAAATACCATTAAAGTATCACCTTGCACCCAAACTGCCGGAGCACATAAATCATCATAAACTTGGTGTTCGGGTCTTAAAAACGAGCGGGAAACAAAATTCCAATTTAACATATCGCTGCTCCACCAATATCCCCATTGGTTGGTTGAGAAAAGGTAGTAATCACCTTTGTACATGGTAATTACAGGATCGGCAGTAGCACGGTGTCTACCTTGTGTAGAAAAATTTGGTATGGGTGTAAACCCATAGTCAATATTAATTGGGTTACAATAGGTTAATTGTTTTTGTTGAGCACTTAAATTAGCATGGATGCATAATAAATTTACCAAAAAAATAAAAAGTAAGTAATATTTATTATTCATTCCTTGAAAAATAAAAGCCTAGCATTCAAAACAAACTAATAGAATAAAGTATTAAATTTAAATTAAAAATTAAATAATACCTTATTACAAAGCTATTATTTGAAAACTTTAAATAAAAGTTTTTATTGTAACAAAACAATTACAAAATCAAATAATTAATAGATTTAAACTTCTATCCATTTTCTAAATAAACAGAAATAAACTTGTGAGTTTTTGATTAATGTGAATTCTAAAAAGTTATGGATTATTTACATCCAATTTTTTAGTAAG
>CAIYNX010000021.1 GCA_903927645.1 uncultured Mucilaginibacter sp. | reverse complement strand
GACAAACAGCACGAACTCGTCCGATTTGCCAACTCCCTTACCTTCTTCGGCGATGTCAATGATCTCAACATCTTCAAAAAACCTCTTTTTAGCTACCTGATTCATAAGCCCGCAATTTACAATTTTGTACCTGCATTGCTTTTAATAATGAAAAATTATAGTCGGGAATTGTTTGGGAAGAATGAAAACTTAGGTAGAAGGCTTAAGATTTTAGGTAAATTAAAGGACAATAACATTAGGCCGACTTTTCAAGAAAGTCAGGTCAGATAGCCATTAAAACAAAAAAGCGATCAGATAAACAAATTTAAAATTGATGTCAGAATTTCATCGCTTTCTAAATCCAAATCTGCTATTTCAAACTGATCATCAATCAGGTCCGAAAATTCAAGTAATTCTCTGCTCATACCTAAACACATTTAATTTGTACAATATTAAGTAATTTTATACCAAAAACCAAATTGGTATTGTGAAATTTTTGTTAAATTTTGTTAATCATAAACACCATCTTTTTGTAATTGTTTTAAACTGATTAGAATTTATTCTTGATTGAGTTCATATTTTTTTTTACACCTACCTCAGTAAAAATATTATCATTACCATTAGTATGAATAGTATAGGCAATGAAAATGAAATCCAAAAATAGCCCCAATATAGCCTGTTTCTTACCATTGTACTATTACTACTATTAAATACAATATCTAATCGGATAACAAATGAGTATATCAAATTAGCCAAACCCATCATGAAACAATAAGCAATCCCCTGAAAAAACATGGCAAACAAGGTTTCTTCAAATTCTTCGTGAGGCGCAATTAAGGTTTCTCCAACAATACAATAAAAAATAAATGCTGTAAATCCTGCAATCACTAGACCCTTGTTATATTTCAACCGCCTAATATTCCACCATGCTTTGATGATGCTTTCTTCCTTATAATCCATATTTTAAATTCAAATTACTGTTTTCATTATTCAATTGCTGACCAGTAATAATTTCGATGGTTTTATGGTACTTATAGCGCATCTTCTTAAAGTAACTTTGTATCGTTATACCACCAGCATTAAAAAGCCTTTTGTTGGCAAGCCATACCAGAGTAGCGGTAGCATAAAAGAAGTACCTGTAAACGGGTTTCCTCCATTTTTGCGACCAAACAGATTTCCGCTCAAAAATTTCGGCCAGGCGTTCGTTCTGAAACTGGATATGGTAGGCCTCATCAATCAAAATATCGGTACAAATGCTTTTTAACAAAGTACAATTGGTAGCATCCTTTAGGGCCTGATAAAAAATTTGCGCCGTGCTTTCCACTACAATCACCGCCAGCGTCCACGATTCCATATTGGTGTTTAAATGCCTCGTCCACCTAAACAGACTATCGCCCCAATCTTTTGTTTTGCGAGGTTTGCCAATGCTATCCAAATACCTCCCCAAATTATTGCCATGCTTTTGCTCCTCCTTTATAAAAAGCTTTATCACCTCCAAAAATAGGGGGTCGTTTATTTCATGGGCATATTTGGTGGCGGCGGCAATCAGGCTCCTCCCCTCCGATGTTTCGCCCAATTGCCAGGCACGCAAAGACGATAGTATGGCATTAACCTCCTGGCGGGTAATGTTTGGTGCTATTTCCCAATTAATACGCTGTTGCAGCGCGTTGTTTTTAAAATGGCCTAGCCAGTATTTGCTTGTTTTCATAATTTATTTTAATTGTATTTCGAAGTTGATGGTTAAAAAAAATTTGTGATCTGTTTTTCCCTTTCGGGGATGTTTTGTTGTATGGCATAGTTTTTTATTAACCCAATCGCGCCCCCCGTATTAAAGCTAATACAGTGGGTGCGATGAAGGTTTGGTAGAAGTACCATTATTGCTTGCTCCAATTAATTTTTCTCGAAAAAAACATGAGCGCGGCAACAATCAGGAAGAGTGCTATACTGCCAACCATTAAGGCCAGGTCTTCTAGTTGTATGAGCACGAATATGAATAGGTAAAAAACGCTGAGGGTAATGCCAAATAGCAAAACGGCCAATCTGTTTTTTATGAGCGACCCTATAAATGTGGTAATTAAGCCTATGGTTGCTACCGAAGCCACCAAATAGGCTAACTGGAAACCAATCCGCTCGGAAAACGAAAGCAGCAGCGAATAATAGATAATCATGGCCGCGCCAATAAGCATGTAGTTAAATACATGCACCCTATATTTCAGGATTACCTCCGTTAAAAACAAGGAGATAAACGTAAGCAGTATAATTAGTATGGCATATTTGCTGGTACGGGTGGTTTTTTGGTACTGGTCAACCGGTAGCCTCAACTTTACCCCAAAGGTGGCATCTGCTTGCTTTTTAGGGTTGTTTAGGATGGATTGGTCGCCTGTCCACTGTTGCGGAAATGGTCGGTAATAGTACAGCATGTGCCAATTGGCGGTAAAACCCTCTTTATCCACCATTCTGGTTTCGGGCAAATATCTGCCATCAAAACTAGGGCTGCCCCAATTGCCTGTTACGGTTACCTTGGTGTTTTTACCTAGGTGTAAAAAGCTCAATGCCTCGCTGCCTATTAAATCCAAATTATAATCAAAATTAGTAGTGGTATTGTTTAAAGCCGATAAATCAACCGAGGCTTGCAAGCCACTGGCAAATAAGGTATCGTTATTAAAACTTGGCTGCGCGCTAATGCTTTGTCCGGCCGCGTTTACCACCGGGGTACTCTTTAGGCCTTTTAAATCCGAAATACTGAAAGCTATTTTCGCTTTATTCAGACTGAGCTGGTTTATTGGAACATTCAAGGCATTCAGATCGACTTTGCCAAAGTTTCCGCTTACCTTAACCACAGTATGATACACCACCAAATCATATATCCCACGATGAATGACTTCGGTTTTTAGCTCGGCCTTCATGTTTAAGTCATCGGGCAACAGGTATAAATTGTCGGCTACGGTTTTGAGTTTTTCGGTTTGCTTTTCGTCCAAATATTTTACTTGCTTTAGGTAGGGAATAATTAAAACCGGCCCGGCTATGAGCTGACTGCCCGACCATTTATCGGATACATCGCGCATCATTTCTTCCTGCCTGTTGGCGCGTTCGTTAATAATGCCATCTATTAATGAAGATGGGATGAGCAATACTAAAATAAGCAAGCCAATAAAAACTAATTTCACAGTAACCGACTCCTTGAGCCAATCCATAAATCCGTGTTCTTTTTCTGGTAATTCAATCATAATATTTATATAAAAGTACTTTGTATTTCAAAGTTATTGGGTAAAAAAAAGACTACTTCTTTTTATTTGAATTAATTAAAAAAACACAATTCAAAATCAATAAGCCAACCATACCTATGCCCGATAGTTTTTGGATTAAGGTTCCTTTAAAGCCTTCGTCAATGGCGTTGAACGATATCCATATAATAAAAAGAATATTACCTGCTAAAGCGGCATACCTTAATAATGAGTTTAATTTGTATGTATCCATGGTTTAATTAAATTGTTTTTTGTTGTTTTATCAGTTTTTCCAATGCTTCCAAATGTTGCCTAAACGCTTTTTTACCGTTTTCGGTAGCCTCATAATTGGTATTGGGTTTACGACCCAAAAACGATTTATGCACCAAAATATATTCCTCCTTTTCGAGCGCTTTCAGGTGCGATGCCAAGTTACCGTCGGTAGTATCCAACAGCTCCTTGAGCGAATTAAAATCATACCGATCATTCACCATCAACACGCTCATAATTTGTAACCGCAAGCGGTTTTCAAAAGCCTTATCCAGTTTTTCAAAAGGTACTTTCACCTGTCGTATTTAAAGTACATTAAACTGCCATATACTATATGCAGCACACCAAATCCAATTGCCCAAAAAAGCAAACCATAACCGGGGAAACAAGCGGCAATGAGGCCTAAAACGATCTCGCACAGGCCCAAATACTTTACATCGGTAAAGGTAAAATTACTGGCACTTATTAATGATAGACCGTAAAATATCAACGATGATGGCCCAATAATACCATAG
>CAIYNX010000020.1 GCA_903927645.1 uncultured Mucilaginibacter sp. | reverse complement strand
TTTATTACAAGGCGGACACCACCCTGAGTTGGGCTTGAAATTTTATGCCGATACCTTTAAGCAACTAAAGGAGTTATACCCAACGTTGAAATTACATGCTTTAGGTCCGCCCGAAATTGCCCACGTAGCCAAACTGGAGGGTGTGTCGCACATTGATGTATTGACCGAACTAAAGGCTTCGGGCTTAGATTCCTTACCTGGTGCAGGAGCGGAAATATTGAACGACCGTGTGCGTCGCTTAATTAGCAAAGGCAAATGCGGCGGACAAGAATGGTTGGATGTAATGCGAGCTGCACATAAACTTAATTTGCCAACATCGGCAACGATGATGTTCGGGCATATTGAAACCATTGAAGAGCGTTTTGAGCATTTGGTTTGGATTCGAGAGGTGCAAGCCGAAAAACCCGAAGGCAACTATGGTTTTACTGCATTCATACCTTGGCCATTTCAGGATGATGGCACCTTATTGCGCAAGGTAAGAGGCATTACCAATAATGTGACTGGTGATGAATATATCCGAATGATTGCCCTATGCCGAATTATGTTGCCAAATATAAAAAACATACAAGCCTCTTGGTTAACAGTTGGCAAGCAGGTAGCACAATTGTGTTTGCATGCCGGTGCGAATGATTTTGGCTCTATTATGATTGAAGAAAATGTGGTTTCCGCAGCCGGGGCACCGCACCGCTTTACCGCTAAAGGCATACAAGAATCAATTAAAGAGGCAGGTTTTGAGCCGCAACTCAGGAACCAAAAGTATGAATGGCGAGAAATACCTGAAGCAATAGAAGAACAGGTAATAAACTATTAATTCGCCAAAGCCAGTTCCCATGATAGCGAATACGGAAACTTTAACATTAAAAGCTAAAACAATTGTTGGGATTGAGGTACGAACCATCAATGCTAACGGACAAGCCATGCAAGATATTGGCGCGCTATGGGGGCGATTTATGGAGGAGCAAGTGGCCGATAAAATTCAGCATAAAACATCAGATGATATTTATTGCCTATATACCGATTATGAAAGCGACCATACTGGTTTTTATTCTGCCATTATTGGTTGCGAGGTAAGCAATGTTGATGTTAATGAAGGGTTTAAGGTTGTTCATATTCCTGCATCTAAATATCAAGTTCATCAATTAAGCGGCAAATTCCCCGACAAGGTATATGCGTCATGGCAACAAATATGGCAAAACAGTGACGATAGGTTATATACTGTTGATTATGATTTGTACAAACCGGGAGCCAATAGTTTTGAAGAGATGGAAGTGGAGATATATGTAGCGGTCAATTAATCTTGTATATTTGTTTAAATGTACAAGATTAAAATAAACCTAAATTTTTATGAAAAAGAGTTTCTTTACAGTTTTGTTTTTAACAATTTTATTAAATTTAAGAGCGCAAGATACTAAAACAGTAGTCATTGATGGGCCTGTTAAAGATATTACCTATGGCGTTGTTGAGACTCCCCCCGAATTTCCTGGAGGTTTGGATAAGTTTGCTGATTTCCTTTCAAATAATATAAAATATCCGGCAGATGCCAGAAAAGATAAAAAAGAAGGAAAGGTAGTCGTTCAATTTGTTGTTGAAAGAGATGGTAGTGTAAAAGATTTAAAAGTTATTAGAAGCGTATATACGTCACTTGATGAAGAGGCTTTGAGGGTACTATCAATTTGCCCAAAGTGGCATCCAGGTATACAGAATGGTAAAGCAGTTAGATGTCAATATGTGGTACCTATTTCATTTAGCCTAAAAAATAGAAACTAAGTTGCTTTTTCAATAAACCAAGCAAAAAGAATAACTCAGCATTGGGTAATTACCTATTTCCATTAATTGGATAATATCAGGTTGAAATATTTTATATGCAATTTCCCTTATTTGTGACTGAAAATGATGATATTTTGCTTATCGTTTAAATGATAACCTTTGTCCGTTTTTACCTTCTATAATTTTTCCCTTGTCGTAAACCAAATTACCCGAAACTATAGTTTTATCAATACTCGATTGAAATACTACCCCCTCAAACGGACTCCAATTACACTTGTAAAGGAGGTTTTCTTTCGCGACTTTCCAAGGCTTGTTTAAATCAGCCAACACCAAATCGGCCCAATAGCCCTCGCGAATATAGCCACGTTTTTCAATCTGAAAGCAAATAGCCACATTATGCGCCATTTTCTCCACAATTTTTTCTAAGCTAATTTTACCTTGATGGTAAAGCGCTAACAAAGCTGGCAAAGCATGTTGAACCAATGGACCGCCCGATGGTGCTTGCAAGTAAGGCTTTGCTTTTTCATCAATAGTATGCGGGGCATGGTCTGTCGCTATTACATCAATACTATCATCCAACAAGGCTTTCAATATGCCATCTCTATCCTGCTCGGTTTTAATAGCCGGGTTCCATTTTATCAAGTTGCCCAATTTTTTATAATCGTTTTCGGTAAACCAAAGGTGATGGATACAAGCTTCGGCAGTTATGCGCTTTTGATCCAGTGGCAATGAATTATTGAAAAGATGGGTTTCCTTTTCGGTAGAAATATGCAGAATATGCAACCTGGTATCATGCCGTCTGGCTAGTTTTATGGCCATGGAAGAGGAAAGGTAGCAAGCTTCCTCGCTTCGAATTTTAGGGTGTAATCCAATAGGTATCTGTTCGCCAAGCAAGTATTTATAATAATCAAGGTTCTTTTTGATGGTTGCTTCGTCCTCGCAATGGGTAGCGATGAGCATAGGCGAGCGCTCAAACAGGCTTTCCAATGTGCGCGGATTATCAACCAACATATTGCCCGTCGATGAGCCCATAAATACCTTTATACCACATACATTATTAACATCGGTAAGCAAAACCTCCTCCAAATTATCATTCGAAACACCCATATAAAATGAGTAGTTGGCAATGGCACTTTCAGAAGCTATTTTATATTTATCGGCCAATAGTTTTTGGGTGAGAGTATTGGGTACGGTATTAGGCATTTCCATAAATGAGGTAATGCCACCGGCTACCGCCGCCCT
>CAIYNX010000019.1 GCA_903927645.1 uncultured Mucilaginibacter sp. | reverse complement strand
TGATATAGGGCGTTGGTAATTTCGGCATTCCACTCGGCTACAATAATAGCAAAGCTGAATGGCTTTGCAAATGGGATTTCGGTATTCGAGAAATCAGATAAATTTTTTAAATGCGTTGCCATTATAATAATTATTTAATGCAACCTATATAGTTAAGCCATTAAAACCAAAAATGGTGGACATTGATTGACTAAAAAAACTGTTACTGGGCCTATTATAACTTGGCTTCTGCACGGGCTATATATTCGTCAATATTTTCGGATTGCTGGGCTTCCGGATAATCCTTTTTAATTTTATTATACTGCTCACTTGCCGATTTAAAATCATTTTTAGCTTCAAACAACAAGCCAAGCTTTTTTAAATAAATTGGGGTAATAAACTTATTGTTTGATTTTTCAATAGCCTTTTCATAGTAGCTTTGAGCCTCATCAAAATCTTTCAACTCCACATAGGCATCGCCTGTTCCGCCTAATGCTTCAGCTGCAACAATATTATCTTCGCCTCTATAATTTGTTAAGTTTTCTATCGCTTTCCGGTAGTCGCCTTTATTTAAATAAGCAGTACCTAAATAAAAATAGGCAAGGTTTGCAGCCTTTGTATTGCTGTAATCATTTATAATTTTTTGTAAACCCGGGTAACCGGCATCGCCATTAATAGCTTTGTCCCATTCCTTTTTGGCCCATAAATCCTGTGCGTAATATATTTGATTGGCTGCGGTTTCTTCACGCGGTCCAATATAAAACTTTTGGTAGGCAAAAAAAACAAATATCATGGCAACAATAGCTCCGCCAATAAATAATAAGCTTTTTTGATTTTCGCTAACAAACTTACTTGCCTTGGCAAAATCTATATTCTTTTCAGTAACAACCTGTGGTGTCTCCTCGGTTTTTGACATTTTTTTAAAAAAATTAGGAACGCAAAGGTACTGTTTTATAATTTTTTATCAATACCTATAAACAGAAAAATTTGCGAATCAAAATGGGTGATAAATAGATTTAGCGTTATCAAACCGTTAAACCTAAAATACCTACAAGCTAATACCAATCAAATTATTGATTATAAGTACATTAACAGCTAAAAAAACAATTCCGATAAAATAGCCATCCTTAAAAAAACAAAAAAAACGATTGGTTTTGAATTTGTTTAAACTCACAAATACAAACACTTATCACTAAATTTGAAAACTTAATATGTATTTAAATCAGCTTTCTGTTATCAATTTTAAAAACTACACCGAGGCGGGAATTACCCTTGCTGATGGGGTTAACGTATTTACCGGCGATAATGGCGCTGGGAAAACCAATTTATTGGATGCGGTACATTATTTATCGCTCTGCAAGAGTTATTTTAACCCAATTGATAGTCAGCAAATTAAAACCGGGGCAGAATTTTTTATTATTACAGGCAGCTTTAACAAAAACGATCAACTAGAAACAGTAGCCTGCTCAGTAAAGCGCAACCAAAAAAAGCAATTTAAACGCAATAAAAAAGATTATACCCGTCTGGCCGACCATATTGGTTTATTCCCTTTGGTAATGGTTTCACCGTATGATATCAGTATTATTATTGAAGGTAGCGAGGAGCGCAGAAAATTTATTGATAACGTAATATCGCAAACGGATAATTTATATTTGGATAAGCTGATTAATTATAACAAGGTATTGACCAACCGAAATGCTTTGTTAAAGTTGATTGGTGAAACCGGAAGGTACGACCCTCAATTGATGGAGGTGCTGGATGAGCAATTAATTGAGTCGGGCGTTTATATATTTGAGAAACGGAAGGCATTTATGAGGGCCTTTACCGAAATATTTGATACCCATTATGCCTTTATCAGCGAAAATGCAGAAATGGTAAATTTGGAATATGATTCGCCTTTATTACAAGAAGATTTTGCTGCTTTATTAAAAAAGAATTTGGAAAAGGATCGCTATTTGGAGCGTACCAGTTTTGGTGTACATAAGGATGATTTATTGTTTACCATACATGGGATGCCCATGAAGAAGTTTGGCTCTCAAGGGCAGCAAAAATCATTTTTAATTGCTCTTAAATTGGCGCAATACAGTTTTTTATACCAAAAAAACGGATTTAAACCTATTTTGTTGCTGGATGATATATTCGACAAGTTGGATAACAAGCGCGTAACTAAACTAATGGAAATGATATCCGACAATCATTTCGGTCAGGTTTTTATTACCGATACCCATGAAGAACGTGTTAAAGAGGTTTTTAAAAATCTGGGCGTTGACATACAGCTATTTAAGGTAAAAGGAGGAGAAATAGATGCGTAAAGCCAACGATAAATCGATAAAAGAAGCCATCGCTCAAATGCTGCAGGTTTATAAAATTAAACAACGATTTGACGAAACCGCAGTTATTGCCGCTTGGCCTAATTTGGTAGGTAAGCCAGTTGCAAACCGCACCAAGGAATTGTTTGTGCATAATAAAAAACTCTACCTCAACATTGAATCGTCGGTAATACGTAACGAGCTGATGCTGATAAAAAGCCAAATTATTGATAAGATAAATGAAGAGGCAAAATGGGAGATGGTGGAAGAGATTGTGTTTATTTGAGTGAGAAACTTATGGGTACAGTGTATGAACATCTAACTGGTCTTCCAAATTCTGTTCCAGGCAACCACTTTCTTGATTTTCTTAATACCCTTAAGGCTTCGGCATTTATGCTTGGGCTTACCGATTTTTTTAGCTCAACGTCAGTTACGGTTCCATCCTTTTCAACAACAAACTGCAATACAACCGTTCCTTGAATGTAATCCCTTCTGGCGTCATCTGGATATTCAATATTATTTCCCAAAAAGTTGTAAAACCTGTTTAATCCTCCTTTAAATTCAGGACT
>CAIYNX010000018.1 GCA_903927645.1 uncultured Mucilaginibacter sp. | reverse complement strand
CTTATTAAAATAATATTAAATAATTTTGCATGCGTTATTAACTCTTGGTAAATGCCTTAATTATACTTATTACAAAATGAAGCATATTGGTGAAGTTTTAAAAACCTTACGCAAAAAAAAGGGGTGGGGACAAAAAGAATTGGCAAAATTAGTCAATATGTCTACACCGGCATTTTCTAAAATAGAAACCGGTGTTACAGATCTAAATTTATCCAGACTTGAACAATTTGCCGACTTATTTGAAATTTCAATAATTGAATTGATAGATTACGGTCAGGAAAAACAGCCTAAAAAACATATTGTAGATTTAATTAATTTAAATAATCAAATAATAAAATTAGATGAAGAAGTTATTGCCTTACAACGTAAGATGATTATATTATTGGATGAGTTATCAGAAATTGATAAGAAATTTAAAATTTAAAGGCTTATCCTAAAAAATATACCTCATTGTTAAATGTTTTTTTGCGAAAACTGCCCCCATTGCTTCATGAATTGCAATCATTTTATCATTAAAATCACCAACCCATGAAAGTTCAAGTTCCGTATATTGTTTTAATGGCAATACATATTCACCTAGAGTAATAAATAGGGCAGATTCGATTCCATGATTTTGAAATTTTTTCTTCGTACCCATTACAATCGCTCTCATTTTTGATACACCAACCCACCGTTTGTACACAAATATTATTTTACCTAGTAAATTTAGCTTCCCTTTTAATGGTTTAATCATAGGGTTAGCATCAGGTAAAACAATAAGAAATGATGCAGGTTCATTGTTTACATAGGCAAATAAAATTAGGTTTTCATCCATTAAAGTTTTCATCTTTTTGAAGCTTTCAATGATTGTATCTCTATTTATAGGAACAAAATTATCGAAGTCCTCCCAAGCATCATTATAAATTTCCATAAAATCTGATCCAAAGCGTTCAATTTCTTTTGCTTTAAGATGAACAAATTGATATCCTTTTTTTTGTGACACCCATTTAGCTATTTTATAAAATCGTTCTGGGAATGGTTTCAAAATATTTAAATTATTTGTTATTTGGGCATAAAGTGTTTTAAAACCATATTCCTCAAAAAATGCTCTATAGTATGGTGGATTATAATTCATACCATATGAAGGTGGAATAAATCCTTCAACAAGTAATCCCCAAAAATTATCATTTTCACCAAAATTTATTGGTCCATCCATTGCTTTCATTCCATTATCTAAAAGCCAATTTTTGGCTGTATTAAACAAAACAAAGGCAGCATCCTTATCATTAATACATTCAAAGAAACCAACACCCCCTGTAGGTTGTTCGTATGTATATGCTTTTTTATTATTTATAAAAGCGGCAATTCTACCGATAGTTTTTCCATCTTTATTGTTTAATATCCATCGAATACATTTTCCATCACTATGGAAATTATTTTTAGAAGGATCAAATACGGCTTCGATATCGTTATCAAGTGGGCAAACCCAAACTTTATCGTTGGCATAAATTGTATGTACTACGTTTAAAAATGATTTTATTGTTGATTTTTCCTTAACTTCTATTATTGTCATATAATTGTTAAACTTTTAAAATAAAAAAGCATTCAGAATTTTATTCTGAATGCTTTAAATTAATGATATGTTTTTAATCAAAAGTCGTCGTCGTCATCATAGTCGTTGAAACTTTCATAGCCTAAATCATCTAAAGGGCCATCAAAATCGTCCTCATCGTCCTCGATTTTTTTTGTTGGTTTGTGGTCATTACTGTTATCATCCTCATCATCAGCCAAACTTTTTGGATCAACTTTTTTACTGATTGGTTTTTTTGGAGTTCCCATTGCCATGAATTTAATAGTAAGATTTTTTTAATAATTACTTAAATGCATTGAAATGCAAATTTTCTTTCTTTATAAATTTGGTTAATTCTTTCTAAGGTAAAAATAATCAAAATCCTTTTTATTTATAATAAGAATTTCAATTATTTTTTTTAAAAATTATTCCACATGCTCACCTATAGTTATTGAAGTATCAGAAAACTCTTTAATTTGAGGTAATTCCTTTATGGTATTTATTCCAAAATAATCCATAAATAAGGTACTTGTTCCATAAAGTATTGGTTTTCCAACTGACTCCGACTTACCGACTATAACAATTAATTCTTTTTCTAACAGTTTTTGAACCGAGTAATCGCAATTTACCCCTCTTATTTGTTCTACCTCTTGTTTGGTTACTGGTTGCTTATATGCTATTATGGCCAGTGTCTCCAATGCAGCTTGACTTAATTTCTTTTTTGAACGTTGTATTTGTAAGAGATTAACAACTTGATGGTACTTCTTTTTTGTTAAAAACTGATATCCATTTCCAATTTTTACCAGTTCAATTGCAAATTTAGAGTCTGAATATTTTTGTGTAATTTTTAATATGTACTGATTGATTTCTTCAGGATTGAAATCAATATTAAATGTGGCTTGCAAACAATATATAATTTCCTCTATCCGAATGCCTTGTTCTGATACAAAAATGAGGGCTTCTATAT
>CAIYNX010000017.1 GCA_903927645.1 uncultured Mucilaginibacter sp. | reverse complement strand
ATGAAAATAACCGACCATATAAACAACGCTCAAGGAAAAACCCTGTTTTCTTTTGAATTGATACCGCCTATTAAGGGGCAAAGCATACAAGGTATTTATGATGCCATTGACCCTTTGATGGAGTTTAATCCACCTTTTATTGATGTTACGTCTTTGCGGGAAGATTATATTTATAAAAAGCATGAAAATGGATTGTTGGAGAAATTGAGCTACCGCAAGCGTCCGGGTACTATTGCTATTTGCGCGGCTATTATGAACAAGTATAAGGTAGATACCGTACCACATTTGTTGTGTGGCGGATTTACCAAGGATGAAACCGAAAATGGTTTAATAGACTTGCAGTTTTTGGGGATTGAAAATATATTGATTTTACGTGGTGATGCCCGTAAAGGAGATAGTTCATTCGTGCCTACACCCAATGGACATACCTATGCTACCGACTTATTGCAGCAGGTAATAAATATGAACAATGGCATTTACCTGCACGAGAATAGCGAAGAAAACCTGAAAACAAACTTTTGCATAGGTGTTGCCGGCTATCCCGAAAAACATTTTGAGGCACCAAACCTTAAAACTGATTTTAAATATTTAAAGCAAAAGGTTGATATGGGTGCTAATTTTATAGTTACCCAAATGTTTTTTGACAACCAAAAGTATTTTGAATTTGTAAAAACTTGCAGAGAAAATGGTATTCACGTACCAATTATCCCCGGTTTAAAACCTATCAGCACCACCAAACAATTGGTTGGACTATCTAAAACTTTCCATATTGATATGCCCGAAGATTTATGCGATTTGGTAAATAGCTGTAAAACGGAAAAAGACGTAAAAGAAGCCGGTATTGAATGGATGATTAACCAATGCAAAGAGTTGGTAAAGTTTGGCGTACCGGTATTGCATTTTTATACCATGGGTAACCCCGGCCCAACTAAAAAAATTGCGGAGGCTATATTTTAATTTCGGTATCATTTAAAATGAATTGGATAGGGATGGAATTTTTAAAATATCATCCCTTTTTTTATTTAAAAGGTGATTTGGATCATATTTCAGGGTGTTTATCATCACCATGTTGTCATCTTTAAGCACTTAAATTCGCTTATAAATAAAAGAGGGATTTTTGGTTTTATCTTTGTTGAATTAATAACAGGCAGATAAATAAAAAAAGAGGAAATATTAAAATATAATCCTAAAAATGAAATCCTTACAAATAAAAATTTCGTAAGTAACTATAAATGAGCTAAATGATTACTACATACCCCATTGAAATATCGAGTTTTTTTATAGTAGGAATTAATTACAAAAAATCGGACGCTGCTACACGTGGGCAGTTTGCCATTAATAGCCAACAGTATGAAAATATTTTGGCACTGGCACCTACTTTTCAAGTGAGTTCATTGTTTATACTTTCTACCTGCAACCGTACCGAAATTTATGGTTTTGCTGAGAATGCCGATCAACTGATAAATTTATTATGCACCCAAACACAAGGTGATAGTCAATTATTTAGCACCATGGCCTATGTAAAAAATGGCGATGTGGCGGTTGATCATTTATTCAATGTTGGCGCAGGTTTAGATTCCCAAATATTGGGCGATTATGAAATAATTGGTCAGCTAAAGCAGGCTTTCAAATTCGCTAAGGATAGGGGTGATATCAATTGCTTTATGGAGCGTTTGTTTAACAACGTGTTACAATCATCCAAAGTAATTAAAAATGAAACCGCCATTAGCGGTGGTACTGTTTCTGTTTCCTTTGCTGCTATTCAATATATTAAGGAAAATGTTACCGCTGCCGAAGGTAAAAAGATTTTACTATTGGGTACTGGTAAAATTGGCCGAAATACCTGCAAAAACCTGGTTGATTATTTAGGGGTAAATAACCTCACCATCATCAACCGCAGCGACGAAAAAGCCGCAGCCCTTGCTGCCGAGTTAAATTTAAAATACGCGCCAATTACCCAGCTCGACCAGTACATACAATTATCCGACATTATTTTAGTAGCTACAAATGCCGCCAGTCCGCTCATTTTGGCCGATATGCTTCAAAACATGGGTAATAAATTAATCATCGACCTTTCTATACCTAATAATGTAGAGCCGGCAGCTGCTGGTTTGGCTAATATTACCTTGGTGAATGTGGATCAATTATCCGCTATAAAAGATCAAACCTTGCAAAACCGTGAATCGGAAGCACCTAAAGCCAGGGAGATAATACAATTACACCTTGCATTGTTTAGCGAATGGTACCAAATGCGTAAAACCGCACCAACCTTAAACGCCATCAAATCAAAACTGACCGAAATACATACCCGCCAAAGTGCTTGCCCTGTTATGAACGCTGCCGATAAAATACAACGTGTGGTAAATAATGTGGCCGGTAAAATGCGCAAACAAAACGAATACGGTTGCCAATATATTGAAGCAATCAACGAGTTTTTAGCTACAGGAGCCTGATTTTTTTAACACATTGTTTAGTAATATTTTGTGTTTTATTAAATAAGTTTCAGTAATATTGGTTTTATAAACCAATACCATGAAGTTTTTTAAAGCTTTAATTTTATTAGCCATTACTTTGCTATTTATTTGGGTTTTACGCTCAAAATTTGGACCTGTTCCTCCATTAGGCGAATTCCTTAATCCAGTTAGTGGTTTTTGGCAAAATGCCGAAAGCAAAAATAGCTCAACAGAAGAATTCTTGCACATTACAGGCTTGCAAGGCCTGGTAACTGTAAAATACGATGAAAATCGCATCCCCCATGTTTTTGCCGAAAACGACCACGACTTGTATCTAACACAAGGCTACCTAACCGCGCGCGACCGCCTTTGGCAACTGGACATTCAAACCCGCAGTGCCTCAGGTAGATTATCAGAAATTGCTGGCCCAGCAGCCTTGGAGATTGACCGTTACCATAGACGTATGGGCATGGTATTTGGAGCCGAAAATGGCTTAAAAGGAGTTATGAAAGACCCATTTTCAAAATTAATGGTTACCGCTTACACCGAGGGGGTAAATAGCTATATCCATCAGCTTTCACCTAAAGATTACCCCATTGAGTTTAAAATATTAAACTACCAACCCGAAGAATGGAAACCAATTAACTGTATTTTTCTGTTGAAGCTCATGTCCGAAACTTTGGCTAGCGGATCCGACCAGTTTGCCATGACCAATAATTTGAGAAAATTTGGGCCTACAGCCTTAAACGACCTTTTCCCTGATTACCCCTTTCATGAGGAT
>CAIYNX010000016.1 GCA_903927645.1 uncultured Mucilaginibacter sp. | reverse complement strand
GCGATGTCTTTAATATTCATTTACATAAATATATAAAATGATATGCTATTCAACAAAAATTAACACTAATTAACTAGCCAAGTTGGTCTAAATATCCATATTTACTTTTATCAATTAAACCAATTGAATGATGAGAAATGTCATTGTATTTATACTAATATGTTTGGGTTTTAGTTCAAGTATCGCTCAAACAATATTAAAGGGTGCCATTATTGATAAAGAGGGTAATAAGCCCATTGAGTTTGCAAGCATAGGTGTACTTAATAAACCAATTGGAACGGTAGCCAATGCCGATGGGGATTTTGAGTTTAAACTAACTCTAGATATTCTAGACCATGATACCATTCGTTTTTCGAGCATTGGTTATTTAAGTATGGATTTTTTGGTGGGCGACCTAAGAAAATTGAATGACGCAGGCTCTTTAAAAATTAATCTAAAAAAGTTGGTGACCGAACTAAATACGGTTTCCATAAATGCCAAACATGCACAATTGAAAATATTGGGCTATCCTACCAATTCAAAATTATTTGGTCTCGCATTTGGTGGCAATGGTTATGGTGCCGAGGGGGGAATCAAGTTAACAATTAAACATGCTAACACAAACATTGAAAGTCTAAACTTAATGGTGATACAAAACTCATTCGATCATCTGGGTTTTAGAGTGAATATATACGAAATGCAAAATGGCCAACCCGGAAAGAATCTATTAACTCAAAACATCTTTTTCAATATCGATAACAAGCAAAGTGGTAAAATTACCTTCGATTTAACGCCATATAACATCTATCTAAATTCCGACGCTCTGCTTGCATTAGAATGGATAGAAGCAAAACCGACCACAATTGGCAGATTTGATGTAGCAGCCCTACTTTTTGGGTCGAGCTATTATCGGGCTGCCAGTCAGGCTCTATGGCTTAAAAAAGGAGCTGGAATAGGTATAGGGGTGAAGAGCAATTATTGAATTATTTGTTTTAAATGCCTGTTAAAAATCAAAATAATTAATTTAATTTTGAGAATAACCTAAGTTAAAAAGGCAATCGCAATGCTATATTTAATAAAAACAAAAAAGGTAATTTCCATTTTAATTTTTTCAACTATCACTTCTTTTCTTTTTTTTAATAGCTTTTATGCATTGGCTCAGGGTAAACTCAGCGGGAAAGTAATTGAAAAAGTTTCGGGTAAACCAGTTGCAAATGCAACGGTGTTTTTAAACAATCAAACAATTGCAACCAAAACAGATGATGAAGGCGTTTTTAAACTTCAAAATATTGCTTTTGGAGCTTGTAGATTGGTGGTTTCATGTGTAGGTTTTGAAACATATTATCGGGATATAACCCTTAGTAGTGATGTTCAAAATCAAATTAACATTGAACTTAATGTTAAATCGATGGTTTTAAAAGAAGTGAAAATTCAAAGTACAAATAGTGAGGTTTATAAAAGAAATTTACAATGGTTTAAGGATGGGTTTTTAGGAAAAACAGATTTAGCTGGTAAATGTAAAATATTAAATCCCGAAGTTTTGGATATGATATATTATAAAAAATCGGACTCGCTTTTAGTAAACTCTAATGATTTTGTACAAATTGAAAATGATGCTTTAGGATATAATGTTAAATTTTTATTGGTGAATTTTATAAGGACTAATGAAGGTAGGAATATTAGTTATAATGGTCCGGTTTTATTCGAAAACCTACAAGGTACACCTTCGCAAGAGAAACGTTGGAAAAAAAAGCGAAAAGATGTGTATGAAGGATCAAGCATGCATTTCTTTCGATCAGCAGTTGGAAATACCCTTGATGAGGCAGGTTTCAGAATATTCCAATTTTCAATTTATAATAATTTAAATAGACCTCCCGACAGCGTTGTAAGGGCAAAAATTGCCCAATTTTCAAAATTATCAAAGATTGATATCAATAAATATATTGATTCATTAGAATATTGGAGAGAAATGGCATATTCTCAAAGGATAGTGCGTACACTGTTAAATTACCCATTAAATGAAAATGAGTTTATTAAGTTTACCAACAATAAAGGAGTTTTTGCCTTGGATTGTGAAAAAGATGGGCTGTTTATAGTTTACAATAAAAGCCATCATTTTAAAAAATATTATAATTTAGACTTATTGCTAAGCCCGAAAAATGATTCGGAAACGCTTGTAAATTTTAGTGATAAATTAGCACTATTTGATAACAGGGGTTGGATACTCGACCCAACCAGCCTATACTTAACAGGTGCTTGGGGTATGTACCGCGTTGCGGGCTTATTGCCCACTGATTATGATCCTAACCAGTAAAATAACTTCTTTATAAACCTCCGATACTTACCTGTATAAAATGGATAAAACCGCTATCTATCAATATTGATACAAAATTTAGTGCTTGGTATTTAAACTTTTTTCATAGCCAATCGTCAAAAAAATAAAAACAAAACGATTATGAAAAATTTAGTTAAAACATTGATGCTGTTTGCCTTAGTTATGGTAATGGCTGCAAAAAATAGCAAAGCACAAGAAATTGTTGTAAGAACTCGTCCATTTCTTCCAGGCATAATGATCAGACCGGTTTGCCCGTCATACAGGCATGTTTGGGTAGCTGATGAATATGTGGTACAAGGCGGAGGATATGCTTATCGTCGCGGATATTGGGCCATTCCTCCTCGCCGCGGGGCTATTTGGGTAGCCGGTCGTTGGGAAAGCCGCCCTTATGGTCATGTTTGGATCAGCGGTCGTTGGAATTAAGATGAAACAAAGAGAGCGGAGCTTATACACCTCCGCTCTCTTTGTTTGGCTTATATAATTTTTTTAGTTCTTACCAATCATTGCTTCCTTTATCAGCTTAACCGGTGCATTTCCATAGCTTAAAAACTTTTCATTAAAGCCTTTCAAAGTGTATTTCTCGCCAATTTTTTGTTTGTAGGCCTCTCTTAAATCATAAATTTCCTTATAGCCTGTATAATAGCTATCCAACTGTACACTACTAACCGTTACCCTGATCCATTTGCTTTCGGCTTCTGCCTTTTGCTGAAATGCTTCATGGGTTAATAACTTTATAGCATCTTCCTTACTCATGTTTTGTACATGTACGCTATAATCCAATATGGTATTGCATACCGAGCGGAGGTGCCATTTGTACCACATCAACCTAATCTCTGGAGTATCATTTTCATATCCATTATCAAGCATCATTTCCTCGCTATAAACTGCCCATCCTTCAACCATAGCGCCATTACCAAAAATAGATTTTATTAAACTTGGTGCTTTATTTGCATAAACCAATTGGGCATAATGACCCGGTATGGCCTCGTGTATGCACAGTATTTGTAAAATATACTGGTTATATTCGCGCAAATAGCTTTCGGCTTTACTGGCCGTCCAGCCATTTAAACTGCCTACGTTAAAATATGAATTACCCTCCTTATCATAAGGTCCGGGTGCACTCATGGATGCATCTGCAACACCGGCCATATAGGCTGGTTCCTTTCTAATTACCAATGGTTTGCTTGGGTCCAGACTTATTAAATCTTTGGTTTTTACAAAAGCAGTCAATTTAGGTATCAATTGTTCAATGGTATGCTGATATTCTCCTGGTGTGCTATGTTTTACCGAAAGGGTATCAATTACTTTGGCAATTAATTCTAACGAATCTGTAGGCATAGCCGCTTTGCCAAAATATTTGGGCCAAAGCTGCTTGCTTAATTTGAGCATGCTTTTATGCAATTGCCTTTTACGGTCAACCGCCGCATTGAATATTTTTTGAGCAGGTAGGTCGCTTTGAATTTCGTATTTAAATTTATCTTCATAAAGGTCTTTACCCAACCTAAAGCTTCGCGGATGGTCGCTTTTTAATGCCTTTAACCATTCAGTAAATTGTTTGAGCGTTTCGGCAGTTGTATGGGCTCTATCCATCATTGCTTTACGTTCGGTTTCGGCAATGCTTGTTTTTTTTAATGAATCGGCAAAGTCTTTCTCAAAAATATCCAGACTTCCTGAAATTTCATCAACAGTCAGGTTGACTAACTCGGATACCGGGTTTTTTATTTGGCGTTCGGCTTCTTTGTAAAAAGCAGGTATGCCAGCCATTTTTTCATAAAAGTTTTTCAATCTTTTTGGTAGGGGTGCGTAATGCTCATTCAAAATAGTAGCAAAGGTTTCGGTAACATTGTAACTATTCGGATTCCATTGGTAGGCTTTTAACTGAGTAATTTGCCATTGCATGTATTCCAATTGGTTTTGCAAAATGCGGTAATCCATCCTGTTTTCGTCCGTAAAAGAATTTACTTCAAACCTCGCCATCGAATCGATTTGCAGTTTGGCAAAGTTTACAAGCTTTTGTCTATAATCATCAGTAGGCGCTAGCAGCACACTATCATATTTATGATAGCCTGCGCCTGTGGCCAAATCGGGGTTAAGTTTCCAATATCCTTCTAAAAAGGAGTTTTCATAACTGGTAAATGCCGCGTTGTCTTTACCAGCTAGGGGCCCGGTGTTTCCGTCTTTTTTGCAGCCTGCAATAAGCAGCAGGGCAATTATGGTAAAAAATAAATATCTTTTGTACACCTGTTTTATAATTTAGCTTCAGGATATAAACTTAGAAAAATTCAATGATATACCATTACTAATCATAAAATCCTTTTTTTATATCGATCACAAACTTTTTTATTAATATTTGTGTTTATATAAACTGTTGCAATATGAAAAATCAAGATAAAATGGTGATTGCCGAACTAACCAAGGTTTTGCTAGGTGGCAGCGCCCATATTTCATTATCCGAAGCATTGAAGGATTTACCTGCAAATTTAAGAGGTATAAAGTTACCCAATATGCCCTATTCCATTTGGCAATTGGTAGAACATATGCGCATTGCCCAATGGGATATGATGAAATTTTGCAAAGACGACAAATACAAATCGCCAAAATGGCCCGATGATTACTGGCCTACCGCCGCAGCCCCCGACGACGAAAGCGCATGGAATGCAGCAATACAACAAATTAATAATGATTTGGACGAATTTATTGCCATGATGGAGCATAGCGACATTTACAATATCTTTCCACATGGCAATGGCCAATCCATACTGCGCGAAGCCTTACAAATAGCCGACCATAACGCCTACCACCTAGGCGAAATTGTAGCCATCCGCCGTGCATTAAACAATTGGAATAAATAATCATAAATAATCATAAGAAGTCCTCCCTACCGGGGAGGATTTAGGAGGGGAAATAACTCACAACTCACAACCCAATATGAAACCTAACTTTCTCATTTTAATGCTTTTAATCTCTATTAATAGCTATGCCCAGGACAGCATTTTTGCACGCGGAATAATTGACACCCTAACAAGCGCTAATTTTTGGGGCAGAGGATATACCAATAACGGATTACAAAAGGCTACCGATTATTTAAGTACACAGTTTAAAGATTATGGTATAAAGCCATTGAAGGGGAAAAGCTTTTTACAGCAATTTAGCTACCCGGTAAATACTTTTCCGGGTAAAATGGAGCTGGCAATTAATGGTAAGCAGCTTACACCCGGTGTTGATTTTATTATCAGTCCGGAAAGCAAAGGTTTTACCGGAGAAGGGCAATTGGTTAAAAGGGATAGCATTCATTTTGTAGATTTAAAAAACAGGGTGATTGTTTTGCTACAAGATAAACTCACCTTCTCGGCCGAGCAAAGAGTAGCAGATTTTACCCTTATTGAAATTGATAAGAAAAAATTTAAAGAAACCCCAATGGCCTTTAAAGCCAATATAGATGAAATGTTTGTAAATAAATTCAATACCGCAAATGTTTGCGGTATGGTAAAGGGTACCAGCAAACCCGACTCCATGATTGTATACACCGCCCATTATGACCATTTGGGAGGTATGGGCGATAAAACTTTTTTCCGGGTGCTAATGATAATGCCAGCGGAGTAAGCATGGTGATGGCATTAGCAAATTATTATGCCAAACATCCGCACCCATATACCATGGCCTTTATCTTATTTTCGGGTGAGGAAGCAGGTTTATTGGGATCTAAATACTTTACCGAACACCCATTATTACCATTAAAAAACATAAAGCTATTGGTAAATCTCGATTTGGAAGGTACAGGGGTTGATGGTATTACCGTTGTAAACGCCACGGTTTGTTCTAAAGAATTTGCATTATTGAAGCAAGTAAACCAACAAGGTAATTATTTGGTAAAAATAAATTCCCGAGGTAAGGCCCCCAACAGCGACCATTACTTTTTTACCGAAAAAGGGGTACCTGCCATTTATTGGTACACCCTTGGCGGCATCAAAGCCTACCATGATGTATATGATATTAGTGCTACCTTACCGCTTACCGTGTTCAATAATATGTTTAAAATGATTGTAGGGTTTAATTGGGCTTTGATGGGGAATAATTAATGACTGATACAAGTTTAATTTGTTATTGTTCTAAACGATCGATCATTCTATTGAAAGCTTTTAAATGAATATGAATAATTTATTCTATTAAGACATTTTAATTTGACTTTACCATTTAGAATTTTTATTTTATTATTAGCCATTTTTCAATCTTAATAAGTCTATTCCTATTATTAAATTATAAAGAAATTATCACTTAAAAACCTCATTCTAAATAGATCATGAATAAGAATTTTGAAGAATTTATTTTTTAGGCTTAAATTACATATGGTAATTCAATAATAATCACCAGACCCAATAAGCCTGCATTTGAAATAACTTTAGTAATTGAAAATGAAAAGATTAGCACAATATTACAGATGAAAACGTAATGGGGCAGCAGAATTATCATCGTAAATTTCCAATTAAAATCTTTTATGAAATTATAAAAGCACTAGAATTGACTAATAACTTCGGCTTAGAATTAGGTACAGCAATACGACAAGGTGCACGATTAGGAGATGTAAATTTACCCTTAAATTCTATTGAAGGTATAGCATCACGGAGTTTTAATACACAAATTGGTAAAGGCGTTACTAAAAGGTCTCACGTGATTACAAGTATATTAGTTACAGCTGGAATTTGTGAATTCGAAAATAATATACTTAAATTAAGGATATCTCAATAGTAAAATTATTTAAGCAAGCAACTTATAAACAAAGTATTAGCCTTAATTCCAAAAGCATTATCCTAATGTTATTGTTAGTTTTATTTGCTACTTTTCAACATTAAAGGCTTAAAT
>CAIYNX010000015.1 GCA_903927645.1 uncultured Mucilaginibacter sp. | reverse complement strand
TTCGCCAAAACATAAAAGCAAATAGCGCAGCAATTATATTTACAGCTCCAAACCTATAAGTGGGATACCTTAAAGGTTTGCTAATTTTTATAAAACCAATTAAACACAAACAACAATGAAAAATATACTATGCTTCGGTGAAATTTTATGGGATGCCTTTGGCGATACTAAAGTGGCGGGTGGCGCACCTATGAATGTGGCAAGGCATTTGGTGCAACAAGGTGCTGAGGTAAGTTTTGCCAGTAGTGTAGGCGATGACGAATCGGGCAAGGGTCTGGTAGAATTTCTGAAAGCAAACGGTTTATACAGCAACCTGATACAAAAGGATGCCCTACCCACCTGCGAGGTAACCGTACAACTGGATGCGCATGGGCATGCTACCTATATTATACCTCAGCCGGTAAGCTGGGACAATATACTAACAACCGCTACCCTAACCGAGGCTGCCAAGGTGGCATCGGCCATTGTATTTGGTAGCTTGGCTTGCAGGGACGTGGCTACCAAAAACACTTTATTGGCTTTGCTGGCAAGCACCAAGGCATTGAAGGTGTTTGATGTAAACCTGCGTCCGCCACATTATACCTTGAGTACTATTGAGGAGCTTTGCCAAAAGGCTGATGTAATAAAAATGAACGAGGATGAAGCCGAATTATTGGCCAGTCCGGGAATTGAAGGTTTGGAAAACAAGATTCTTGATTTTCAGAAAAAATATGGCTCGCAAATAATTTGTGTTACCCGTGGCGAGCATGGTGCCATTGTTTGGCGTAACAACCAATTTTATGAGCATCCGGGCTTTAAGGTGCAGGTGGTTGATACCGTTGGTGCCGGCGACTCCTTCCTGGCTACCTTTATTTCGGGTATTTTGAATGATACCCCAATGGATAAAACAATTGAAAAAGCCTGTAAAATTGGGGGCTTTGTGGCTAGCAAAAGAGGGGCGAATCCGGTATATGACGAGAGTGTGAAGAGTATTTTAAGCAACGAATAACAATCATACTGATGAGATTTAGAGTGTCTTTAATTTTTGTTTTCCTTTTTGCTTCATGCAGCTTTGGTCAACGATTCAAAAAAGATACTTCTAAAATTACAAGCTGGAAAAGCCATAAAGTTCCTAAAAACCAAAAAGAATTTTTAAAGTACAATTATGATTTGGATGGTTGGAATGTTTTTATTGAAAACAAAGTAGTGAAGGTAAAACGTTTTTCTACAAAGACAACTGATTCCACTTTAAAAGCTCTTCTCAATATAAATAAAGACGGCAAAACAGATTTATCGTATATCAAGGGAGAGGATGGTTATTTGGTTGGTTTAAACCATGGCGAATTTGGTGGTGAAATTAGGTGGTATTCCAATGAAGGAAAAATAATAAAAAGCAAAAAAGGTTTGAAGATTCGTCAATTTATAAAACGAGATAGTGAGATTTATGCAATTCAAGGATTAAATCACATGGGGCTTTCATACGGCTCTATCATCACAGTTCGGTATAGCAATAAAGAATACTTCCCGGAAGAATATTTAAAATTGCCAAATGCTCCTGAAGCTGCAATTCTTGATTCTAATAATACTTTTTGGATTATTACCTCACAGAGTATATTAAGTGTAAAACCGGATAAAACAATCCAAATAATTTTGAATCATTGTTTTTGGCAAAATGGGCTATATCCAAATTCAATAGTATTAAATAATAATGTCATTTATGCCGGAATGCGCGGAGGGGTTTTTAAATATAATCTCAAAACTAAAAAACAAGAGTGGCTACTTCCTAATTGAAGTTAGCTAATTTAAAACCTGAAAAGATTTTAGATTAGCCTATTTGTCATCACTACCTAACAATTCTATTTATTAATCCTCTTTTCAAACTTTTAATCAAAAATATCCGTTTCTTTATATTCAGAAAGGGAAATTATGCGTGGATTCGAGTTTTCAAAGTTCAGGCCCAACGAAATACCTAAGGGTGGCTTTGAAGAATTATTAAAATTATTTTTAGAATTACTAAACTATACCGCCGGCGATGCCGGAGAGGCATTGGCTTGGTTGAACGAGCTTGATAAGCAATACAACCTTACCAATGATGAATATGGTATGGGTAATTTTATCGACGACCTAAAAAACAAGGGCTACCTAAGTGATGATGGCCCTAAAGGCGAGTTTAAAATTACTGCCAAAACTGAGCAAAGCATCAGGCAATCGGCATTGGAGGAGATTTTTGGCAAACTCAAAAAATCGGGTAAAGGCAACCATAGGTCGCCACAATCTGGTCAAGGGGATGAAAAAAATGCAGAACGCAGGGAGTTTGAGTTTGGGGATAGTTTGGATCAAATCAACATGACCCAATCCATCCACAACGCCCAAGTAAACCATGGCATTGGTGATTTTATGATGACCGAGCGCGATTTGGAAGTGGAGGAAATGGATTATAAAACCCTTACCTCTACAGTGCTCATGATTGATATATCGCACTCCATGATACTGTATGGCGAGGATAGGATAACCCCGGCCAAGAAAGTAGCCATGGCCCTAGCCGAACTTATTCGCACCAAATACCCTAAAGACACTTTGGATATCGTGGTTTTTGGAAACGATGCATGGCCTATAACTTTGCAAGATTTACCTTACCTGCAAGTTGGCCCCTATCATACCAATACCTATGCAGGCTTGGAACTGGCTGCCGATTTGTTGCGCCGCCGAAAAACCCATAACAAGCAAATATTCATGATAACTGATGGCAAACCTACTTGCCTGAAAGAAGGCGTGAAATATTACAAAAACAGCATAGGGCTGGATCGTAAGGTGGTAAACAAAACGCTGAACATGGCAGCACAATGTAAACGCTTGAAAATACCCATCACCACGTTTATGATTGCCAAAGACCCCTACCTGCAACAATTTGTGCGTAAATTTACCGAGACCAACGGCGGCAAAGCCTTTTACAGCTCGCTAAATGGTTTGGGCGAATATATTTTTGAAGATTATATAAAAAACAGGCGTAAAACTGTTAGATAAAAGAGAAACATTTATAAAATAAATAGGTTGAAGACAGGATTATTTAAATAAGTTCAACCCGATAAAACAAATATGGCTACTAAACAAACATTGGATATACAAAATATAAAGACATTAGGGCAGCTTAAAAAAACGACTTATAAAAGCAGGTCGGTTAAGGATGAGTTGCGCGAAAATTTAATTACACAACTAAAAAAAGGCGATGATGGCTTTGAAGGCATCGTAGGTTTTGAAGATACTGTTATTCCAGATTTACAAACAGCCATCCTATCGCGCCACAATATATTGCTATTAGGCTTACGCGGACAAGCAAAAACCCGGATTGCACGCTTGCTGGTAAACTTGCTGGATGAATACATGCCTTATATTGAAGGTTCTGAATTGTATGATGACCCTTTGGCACCAATCAGTTGGTATGGGCATAATGAAATTATTACCAAGGGCGATAATACTCCAATTGCATGGGTGCACCGCTCCGAACGTTATACCGAAAAACTTGCAACGCCTGATGTTACCGTGGCTGATTTGATTGGCGATGTTGACCCTATCAAAGCAGCAACGCTTAAACTGACTTATAACGACGAACGGGTGATTCATTTTGGACTGATTCCACGTGCTCACAGAGGTATTTTTGTAATAAACGAATTGCCAGATTTGCAGGCAAGGATACAGGTTTCGCTATTTAACATCCTGCAAGAAAAAGATATACAGATCCGTGGCTTTAAATTACGCTTACCGCTCGATTTGCAATTTGTATTTACCGCTAACCCCGAGGATTATACCAACCGTGGTTCGATTGTTACCCCGTTGAAGGATCGAATTGAAAGTCAGATTTTAACCCACTACCCGCGTACCATACATATTTCCAGAAAAATAACCCAACAAGAGGCTACCTTAACCGAGGACCAGAAAAACAATATAGAAGTTGATGGTTTGTTAAAAGATTTGATAGAGCAAATTGCTTTTGAAGCACGCGGATCTGAGTATATCGACAAAAAATCGGGGGTTTCTGCACGATTAACCATTGCTGCCTATGAAAACTTGGTAAGCAATGCCGAGCGCCGAATGATCATTAATAAAGAAAGCAAAACCTTTGTACGTATATCCGACTTTTTAGGGGTGATTCCTGCCATAACCGGTAAAATTGAGCTAGTGTACGAAGGCGAATTGGAAGGCCCGGGCAAGGTTGCCTTTTTATTAATTGGTAAGGCCTTAAAAACCATGTTTATCCAGTTTTTCCCCGACCCTGAAAAGGCTAAAAAAGCCAAAGGTGCTAACCCTTATGCCGAAATTATCAATTGGTTTAGCGAAGGCAATAACTTGCAATTAATTGACGAACTTCCTGCTCAGGAATATAAAAAAGTATTGAACTCTATTACAGGTTTGAAAGCTTTGGTAAAAAAATTCCATCCTAAATTAACCGAGCATCAGGAATTGTTATTGATGGAGTTTGTATTGCATGGCTTATCAGAGTTTTCGCAATTAAACAAAGGATTTTTAGATAATGGTTTCGCGTTTTCTGATATGTTTAGCAGCTTGTTTAACCTGCAGCCCGACGATGAGGACGACCTTGACGATGAGCGTTACTAAGGCTTTATGCTTTAGCACAACAGTTAGCGGACAAAGTCTTTTTTGGCTTTTATCTATTCCATTATTGTATTTAATGGATGTTTATGTTTTTAGCGGAATAAAAGGCTTACCAAAAAAATGGAGATTCGTACATAAAAAGTGGTTTTACAAAACTTATTGGGCCATATCCATTATCGTAATAATGGGTATGGCTTTTGTAATTTATACAAAGGCACTTTTTGGTTTCCGCATGCCTTTTTTGGCAGCATTTTTTTTATCGCTAACTTTAAAAATCTGCTCATTACCTTTTATTTTGGCAGATGATTTACACAGGAATATCATCCGCAACAAAAACAAAAAATCCAAGCAACAAAATCATGAAATTCAATCAATACCCCGTTCCGAATTTTTGATGAAAGCCGGATTATTGGCTAGCAGTGTTCCGCTGGCCGCCATAGGTTTAACCATGAAAAGTGGTTTGTATAATTATAAAGTAATCCATCAAACCCTTTACCTACCAAACCTGCCAAAAGCCTTTGATGGCCTACGCATAGGGCAAATATCTGATTTACATACCGGAAGTTTAAAAAACAAACTGGCAGTGAGTGGTGGCATTGACTTATTGATGCATGAAAAAGCCGATGTTATTTTTTTTACCGGCGATTTGGTAAATACTTATTGTGAAGAGGTATCGCCTTTATTTAATATCCTAAAAAAAGTAAAGGCTCCACTTGGGGTATACTCCTGTTTAGGCAATCACGACTATGGCGATTATGTTGATTGGCCAAACGAAACTGCTAAAAGAAAAAACTTTGATGGAATTACTCAAGCCCACCGGCAATTAGGTTGGGATTTGATAAGGAACAATAACCGTAGGCTTAAAGTGAATGGGGAAGAAATTGGCATCCTTGGTGTTGAAAATTGGGGCGAAATAAGCAGAGGACCTCAACACGGACGAATTGACCTTGCCTCAAAAAACACGGATGATTTACCTGTAAAATTACTCCTATCACATGATCCATCTTATTGGCGGCCGCATATTTTACCAAACAAAACACCTATTGACGTAACATTTTCCGGCCATACGCATGGTATGCAATTGGGCATACGCACAACCGATTTTCAATTTAGTCCAGTTGAGTTTATGTACAAAGAATGGGCTGGCCATTACCAAGAGAACAAACAACAATTATATGTAAATGTTGGCATGGGCTTTTTGTCGGTTGAAGGAAGAGTTGGTATTTTGCCAGAAATTACCATATTTGAACTAAAAATAGGAAATAGCCCTATTAAGGTAAATTTAACTTGAAAAACCTAAAATTGATTGTATAAAATGAAAAAAGCGCTTCTGTCGATTTTTAATTTTCTTTTATATAGCAACATTTTTATGGCATTGTGTGCGGTTGCGCAAGGCTCTGTTTCTTTTATTTTATTGGGGATAAAACCAAATGAGGCCGTTTTAGGCCTTTTGTTTTTAGCCACACTGGCAGTATACAATTTTAGCTTACTGGTTACTAAAGATACTGAAGAGGAAAAATTAAATAATGTACGCTTAAATTGGTTTTTTAGACATAACAGGCTAATGATTACCATTACTATGGTTGCCTCTTTAGGCTTAATCACCTTATTTTTTTTATTGCCATTAAAAATAAGTTTGCTACTTATAATTCCGGGTATCATTTCTGTATTTTATAATATTCCATTGCCTAGCTTAAAAGGCAGCAAAACCATAGGTATCCGTCATTTCCCATTGGTAAAGCAATTCTCAATTGTTTTGGTGTGGACAGTGAGCTGTGTTTTGATACCCATAATGTTGGCACCGTATCAACCTAAGTTGCCTTTTATTTTGCTGCTAATTGAACAGTTTTTTTTTTACAGCATTATTACCATCCCCTTTGATATCCGCGATTTATCTGTCGATCTTATAAAAGGTGTAAAAACGCTTCCAGTTTTATTTGGTGAAAAAACCTCTTACTTCATTTGCAAAGGGCTAATTGTTCTCAACTTTTTATTATTGTTAATGCTTGATAGTTTCAATTTTACACCAAGCTTTTGGGCATTAGCCCTAACGCTCGCCGTAACAGCAATATTGATTCTCAATTGGAAACGTACAAAGGGTGAATACTATTACTTTTTTATGTTGGATGGTGTTTTAATATTGCAATATTTATTGCTAATTGTTTTTGGCAAGCTGTAATCTACAAATTACAATTCTTTTAAAAACAGGTTATTTTATTAATTACCAAATTACTTTTCTACCACCGGCAAAACTATACTGCTTGAAAAATTGATGGAGTGGTAAACTTTTTGAATTGCCTTTTGGTAATCAGCATCCTTTGCTTCAAAAATATTGGGTACATACTTCTGCGGGTTTCTGTCGATGATCGGGAACCAGGTACTTTGTACTTGAACCATAATTTTATGTCCTTTCTTAAATACATGGTCGGCAGCATGCAAATCTATGGTATATAATTCCACCTTATCTGGGGTAATTGGCTCCGGGTTGGTGAAGCTATTTCTGAACCTTCCGCGGAATACCTCCTCGGAAATCATTAACTCATATCCCGACATTTTAAGTTCTTTTTTATAATCCTGCGGATATACATCTATGAGTTTAACCACCCAGTCAGCATCTGTGCCACTGGTTGCAGCATACAATTTAGCAATCACATCTCCGGTGATGGTCACATCATTGGTCAAGGTATCTGTTTGCCAGGTTAATACATCCGGGCGATTATCAACAAAACGTTGGTCGTCTGTTAACCATGTATACCAACGTGAACCGGGACCATAGGTTTCTTCAACTGGTCTTTGGCGGTAAGGAACAGGCTTTGCCGGATCAGAAACATAACTGTCAAAATCATTTATTTCAATAGCAGCAGGTTTTTCAAAAGAAAGTTTGCCATCTGTATGAAAATAAATATTTTTTTCTTGTGCTTCTTTTGGAGGCCAGGCAGTATAATTCATCCATTTGTTTGAACCTGTTTGAAATGAGATGGCTTCCGCAAACTTACCATCACCCTTGCCCTTTAAATACCAAGCAAACCATTTAGCTTGTATCTCTTTTCTAAAATAAGTACCGGTAGCCTGCCCGTCGAATTTTATATTACCTAGGCTGTTACCTTCGCCTCCGGCCCAGCCTCCGTGCCTCCATGGTCCGAGCACTATAAAATTTTGGTGGTTTTTATCTTGTTTTTCAAGTACTTGGTAAGCAGTTTGAGGGCCAACCATATCCTCCTGATCCCACCAACCACTTACGTGTTGTATAGCAGTTCTGGGTTTATCGAGCCTAAAAGCCAGTGCCTGTTTTTGCCAAAAATCATCATAATTTGGATGGGCTACATAATTATTCCAGGTAGGCAGGGTTCCATGCGCGTATTTTTTATTAATGTTTGCTAGCTCGCCAAGTTTCAAATACCAATCATACGTATCATACTGACCAAAATTATACAGTGAATCTGTTTTAGAAGCCTCTGTTAATACGGCATATTCAAAACCGTAGCTTAACCTAAAAGCTCCGTTGTGGTGAAAATCATCCGTTAGGTACATATCGGCCGGTGTAGCTTGCTCTGATACCGCTTTAAGTGCCGGATGCGGATCGGTGGCTGCTATAATTGAGGTCCAACCATCGTATGATATTCCATAGATACCTGCGTTTCCATTGTTATTCGGGATGTTCTTAAGCAACCAATCAATGGTGTCATAAGTATCACTTGCCTCATCTATTGAGTTCTTCTTGCTTTTATCCCTGTTAAATCTTTGCATCTCAAAGGTTCCTCCCGATAGATAACGACCTCTGATATCTTGAAAAACAAATATATAGCCATCCTCTGCCATGTCTTTAACATATTCCTGCTTCTCCGGACTAGGATAGCCTTTCACCCCATATGGAGTACGCAACATCAAAAAAGGTAATTTCTCGGTTGTTTGTTTTGGAATATAGATAACTGTAAAAAGTTTTATACCATCGCGCATGGTAATGGTAGTATCAATTCTTTTATATTTATCACTTGCCTGATTTGTTTGTGCAAATAATGAATTCAGACAAAAAAATAAAGCAATACTGAATATGCAGGTGCGTAAAACAATTTTCATAAAATAGCAATTAGTGTTATTAGTAAATATAAAAAATATTTTAAACTTAATAATCAAGTCATTACAAAAAAATTTAAATATGTCTCTAAATTATAACCGTGTTGCTTGGTTTTATGATGCGCTTTCGAGAATAATTTTTGGCAAGGCAATTATTCGTGCACAAACTATTTACCTGCCATTCATAAAACCCGGCGATCATATCATGATTGTTGGAGGAGGAACCGGTTGGATACTGGAATCAATTGCAAAATTATATCCAAAGGATTTAAAAATAACTTATATAGAATCTTCAGTACAAATGATAAAAAGAGCAAAAAAAAGAACCATTGCTCAAAACCAGGTATATTTTAATAATTGCCTCATGGAAGAGTTTTCAGATAATATTCGGTTTGATGTAGTAATTACTGCTTTTTTATTTGATAACTTTTTGGATAAAAAGGCCGAAGAAGTTTTTAAGGCCATTAACCAATACCTTCAATCAAATGCGCTATGGTTATATAGCGATTTTGAACTTAACGGTAAGGTATGGCAAAAATGGCTGCTTAAAATAATGCATTTTTTTTTCAAAATACTTTGTAGGGTTGAGGCTAATAAATTACCGGATACAGAAAAGCTATTTAGGGGGAATAATTTTACATTGAAAGATCAGTGCAATTTTTTTCAAGGATTCATTACCGCAAAGGCATATATATCCTCCTTCAATAATGAATCCATTTAAGGTTTATTAATTGTGTACAAATTTGTACCCTATTCCTCTTACAGTTTGCAAATACAATGGTGTATCGGCATTGGTTTCAATTTTTTTACGCAAACGAACAATATGCATGTCTAAAGTGCGGGTGTTTACATCTGCATTGTATCCCCATACTTCCATCATTAATTCTTCGCGGTTAATTACCTTATTTTTATTTTTCAGGAAATATAATAATATCCTGTTTTCCAAAATCGTAAGTTCAATTTTGTGCCCATCTTTTATTAAAAGGTGGGTATTTGGCAAATGCTCCATATTATCAAAGCGGTGCGATTCTGACTTTTCACTATTCAGCGAAAATTTAATTTTATTATCAACCATCGCCACCAGCACATCCATATTAAATGGTTTTGTAATATAATCTGATACACCAAAATTATAAGCTTCAATTTTATCAATGTCCTGACCTTTAGCAGTCATCATAATAATCTGGTTATCAAAGCCTGCTTTTCTGATATTGACACAAACATCCGAGCCTTGTTTGCCTGGCAGCATCCAATCCAATAAAACGATTTTTGGTTTTTCTTTTAGGATTATTTTTTCAGCATCTTCGCCATTTTTGGCTTCTAAAACTTTGTAACCTTCAGATTCTAGTCGCTCGGCAACAAGGAACCTTAAATTTTCGTCGTCCTCAACAAGGGCTATTTTAATTTCTTCGTTCATAATTAGGTTAAATAAGGGATGATAACTGTAAAAACAGAACCTTCATTAGGTTTGCTGTCTACTTTTATTTCTCCACCTATAAAGGTAACAAGTTCTTTACAAAAAGCCAAACCTAATCCAACACTACCATTTTGATTGTATTGATTTTCTACCCGGTAAAACTTTTTGAATATATTACCTAATTCACCTTTTTGTATACCAATGCCTTTATCGGTAAAAATGAATACTACATTTCTCTTTTCGCCAACTATTTTAATATTTAATTCTTTTTTAAAAGGATGCGAATATTTATAGGCATTTTCCATCAAATTTTGGTAAATGCTTCCTAATAAAATTGGATCAATAAAAAACGGATTTACATTATTTATATTTAAACTAATGTCAAAATCGGGGTATTTTAATTTAAAAGTCTCTACGTACCTTTTTGTAAAGTCTTCCAAATTAATTTCTTCATTTTTTATACTAATTGATTTATTTTCCAGTTGGGTAAATGATAAAAGCTTACTCATCAGATCGTTGAGTTTGTCGGCTTCTTCGTTCAAAATACGGCCATACTTTTTCCTTTGTTTTTCGCTTAGTTCATTGTCACCGCTTAAGTTCGAACCTGCAATTTTTATAACACTTACCGGCGTTTTAAATTCATGGGTAAAGTTGTTTATGAAATCATACTGCAATTTAAATAGCTTTATATTCACGTTTAAATTGCGGTAAATAAGCCATCCTATTATCAATAAAAAAATATAAAAAACAACCAGTATAATAAAAATAGGAAAGTACCTGCGTTTCACTTCTGCATTCATATAATTTTTTCCCGATTTAAAATATAATTTAAATTCGGAAAATGCTGCAGGCAATGGCACCTCGGTTATCAAAAGGTCGCTATTATTGGCCAATTGATCATAAACCATTGGTTGTACCGTAATGTTTTCATATAATTCCGGATGAACATTATTAACCTTAAGCAAATAGGCATCCAAAAAAAAGGTAAACATACTCTGCTTTGAATAAGCTGTTTTGCCGGCGTCCTTGCCTATATCTTTAAACACCTTTACATCCTCGCGGCTTAGTACATTGGTGTAACTTATTTTATTAGGTTTAACATCATAAAAGGTATTAAAAATCTCGCCATACGATGATGTATGAAGGGTATCTATCCTATTTATGTATTTCAATAACTTAACGGCCATCTGGTTAAAATCGGTAGGGTCGTATCCAGTTATGGCTATTTTAGGGCTAACATCTTGTTCCTCTCGTTTATATTGATAAACTGCTTTGGCCAATAAGCCCAAGTGGTTTTTTTGCTTTATTCTGCCTTTTGTATTTCCAATTCGTAAATCATAAAACAATATCCGGTTTACAAATGGGAAGTCGGAAAAAACGCTTTGGGTATACTTTTCGGCAGATTCTGTGCTTATAAACCCTTGATAGGATGTTATTTCAGAAACCCTGTTTTTAAAAAAATCATTGTATGATTTAATAGTTTGATCGAGGACGTCAATTTTTTTTGAATAAAATTCGCTTTCAACGTATTTGCCTGTTAAATTATATGATACAACAAGTGCAACTATAAAAAAACAGGTGGTAAGAATTAATAAGACAATTATTAAGGAGAAATTCTTTCTATAAATTTTTACTTTTTTTTTCATATCTCCTAAATTTACCTAGCCTACATGTTTTTGTTAAGGAAATCTTCAATCTCGGTATACATTTGCATTCGGTTGCTTTCGCTTTTAAATGAGGTACGTTCGTTGCGTTTTAAAAAATACCTCACGTTGTCATTCCCATTTTGCTTCTGTAGCACACGAACAAATTGGTTCAACTCGCTGATATTTGATCTTAAATCTTTAGCACCCTGAAAAATAAGCAATGGCGCATGTATTTTGTCTGTATTGAAAACCGGTGAAATTCCCTTTAAATGTCCTTCATCAAATTCAGGATTACCCACCATTTCGTACATCATTTCTACATAAGGCTTTAAATAGGGTGGTGCGTTTCTTAAATAAGTAAAAAAGTTTATAAGTCCGTGTTGAATAACCGCACATTTATACAAATCCGGATGATGCGAAAGCCCATATAAGGCCGAAAAACCTCCAAAACCGTTACCAAAAATGGCTATTTTTTTAGGATTAGCCGTATTATTTTTAATTAACCAGTTTACCCCATCGGTAATATCTTGCTGTATTTTACCTCCCACCTCATTAAAACCGGCTGTATGAAATTTTTTGCCAAAACCCGTTGAACCTCGATAATTAATTTGAAAAACCCCAAAACCTCTGTTAGCTAAAAATTGAACTTCGGGGTCATAGCCCCATTTATTTCGTTCGGTGAAAGGGCCATCATGTGGCATAATAATCATTGGCAAGTTGGTTTTTGCCGATCCAATAGGTAAAGTAAGATAGCCGGTAATGTTTAAACCATCGCTCGCTTTAAAACTAACTGCAACCATTGGGCTTAATTGTGCAGGTTTTATACTCGCATTTACATCGCCAAGTTTTATTAATTTTTGGCTATCTTTTATATATAAATAATACGAACCGGGATCACGATCCGTATAAGAAGTAATGATAAATTTATTTTCCAAACTATCACGATCTGTTATATTTATTTGATAACCCTTTAATTGATTGATGATATTCCCATAAATAATTTTTGCATTTTCATTTAAAAAGAATTTCGACATGGTTTCATTATGTAGGGTTAACACATCCAACCTTTGTTTAATTTTCGAATATTCAACGTTTTGAATATCCTCTGTAGGGCATAAGTAAATTATCCTGTGTTCATAGCCGGTTTCGGCATCTATTTCAACCAAAGCCATCTTATCACGGTTTAGGTTTGACATGGCATAGAAGTATTTCCCGGTAGCATCAAAACCAATTGGTATAACCGCGTTTTTAAAATTATTACTAATAATAGGATTAAATGGAACCTTATCATTTTTCCGGAAAAGAATGCGCTCATTTACCCCATCTGATTCTTTGATCAAACGTATCTTACCATCATTATCAGGAAACCATTGGGTGATATCCCCCGGATTTAATAAGTAAGGACTAAGTTTTCCGGTACTAATATTGATTCTGTAAATATCAAATTTTGACAAATCACGCCGGTTCATCCTTATGTTTATTACATCGGGTTCATTTTTGTTTCGGCCAACTGGATAAATAATTGCATTTTCTTGGTATATTAAGTTTTTTAACTTGAGTGTAGCCACATTGAGCACAAACATTTTATAGGCATCAATGGCTATTATTTCCTGAAAAAAAACTATTTTGTTATTATAAGTCCATAAATAATCTCCACGAACAGAATAATCTGTAAATGAGGTAGCCATTACCTCCTTATCATCCTTGAGCGATTTTATAAATAAATTTAATTTATCTTTAAATGGTTTTAAATAAGCTATATATTGCCCGTCGGGTGATATTTTGAAATTGCTTTTTTCGGGTGTTTTAAAAAAGTCAATTATTGGGATAGTATTAGTTTTGTGAGTGTTACAAGCACAAAGAGCAAAAAATACATGAATTATTAATATTAATTTAAAATGCTTGTTCATTTGTATTAATTGGTATAATAAACCATTCAAATTAGGCAATAATCGTTATGATTTATAATTGTCACAATAATATTACTTAGTATTAATAATACGCCATCGTCACAATAATATTACTTAATAATAATAACAAAATAGTTATTTAATAAATTACAGGTGATTGAAATAAAAATTAAATTTGATAAATGATGCGGTATTTTGTTTGTTTGATTGTTTTATCCTGTTTTAGTGTAACGCTTTTAGCACAAAACACTGAGCTACAACTAGCCCGGCAATATGCCAAAAATGGTGAACAACAAAAGGCTTTAGATATATTACAAAAATTATATAAGGAGGATAATGATTCTTATTATACCGATTACGTGAGTACGCTACTTGCCTTTAAAAAAATTGACGATGCGGTAAGCATTACCAAAAAAATGATTCGCAAGCACCCAACCGACCCACAATATGTAATTCAACTTGGTATTGCCTATACCCAACAAGGTACTATTGATAAAGCCAATTTACTTTATGATGAGCTTATTAAAAACCTTCAGCCAAACCAAAATGATATTTCATTATTGGCAACACAATTTTATAGGAATACGAATATTGATTATGCAATAAAAGTATTTTTAGCAGGCCGAAAGCTATTAAACAATGAAGGTATTTTTACCTACGAACTTATTAATTTGTACAGGTACAAACGAGACAGAACAGGGCTTATTAATGAATACCTTACCTTTTTACCATCAAACCCTACCTTTATTAGTCAGGCCGAAAATAATATGTCGGCTTTATTTGAAGACAATTCCGGATATGATACTTTAAGGGCTGCCCTGCTAAGAAAAATTCAGAAAGACCCGCAGCAAACTATTTACACTGAGCTTTTAATTTGGCAATTTTTACAACAAAAACAGTTTGACCAAGCCCTAAATCAGGCAATAGCCTTGAACCGACGACAAAATGATGATGGCAACTCGGTTTTTGAATTATGCAGAACGCTGAATGCCAATGAGGCCTATGATGCTGCCATTAGGGGATATGAATACCTGCTTACAAAAGGGAAGGAAGCCGATTTATATATTCCGGCTAAGATA
>CAIYNX010000014.1 GCA_903927645.1 uncultured Mucilaginibacter sp. | reverse complement strand
GTTTGCTAAAAACTTTTTATATATTATTTTTGTATGTTGGTTGATTTTAATAAGTTATAATAGAATTTTTTGATAAATCTACTTTATATTATTTATAACTATTTTATACATGGATGTAAAATCTTATCAAATTAAAAGAATTAAACAATACGGAGGTGTTTTAAAATGCCTTTTTATAGTTCTTTTTATATGTCCGGTTATTTTAGTTGGGGGTCCTAAAAGTGCCTTTCATAATTTATTAAAAAATTCAGACCATATATCAAATAATTTTGTAAATCATCCTAATGACTTAAAAATTACTCCCTCAAGTAATTCACAGTTATCAAAACTAATTGTATATACCGACAACCCTGCTAATCCTTATTCTTTAGCGCCTAAATTTGATCCTACTTTAGGCACCTATACACTTAAAGTGGTTAATACGGTAAGTCAGATTAATGTTCAGCCGGTAGTTGCTGCTTCTGCAATTAGTAGTTTAACTGTGAATGGAAGTATTAGTAGCAATAATACACCAGTTTTAATAAATTTAAATTATGGTTCAAATAATATTGTTACTATAAAGGTAATAGCAGAAGATGGTATTTCAACAAGTACCTATGTTTTAATTATTACTAGGGTATTTAAATCAGACCAAACAGTTACTCAATTAAGTAAATTGCCAACTGTTACTTATGGCTATCCGGATATTGATATAGCAACATTTGCTTCTTCTTCATCGGGTTTACCTCTAATTGTTACAAGTAGTGATAATACAGTTGCTCAAATAATAAATAATAAAATTCATATTGTTGGGGTAGGTAAAAAAGGGTTTTCAGTAATAACTGCTTATGCCGATTCAAATAGTTTTTTCAATTTATCAAATAAAATAATTGACTCTATAAAAGTAAATAAAGCAAACCAGCATATAATTAGCCCCACTATACCAACCTTACTAAAGGGAGATAATTTTAGTTTAAGTGGTTTTAGTTCATCATCAGGTTTGCCTCTTACTTTTAAAATCTCCGACACGACTATAACCCCAATTGTAAATAATATTTTATATGCGGTTCAATTAGGTACTACAACTTTAACCATAAGTCAATCCGGAAATGAAAACATTAACTCTGCATCGCCAGTATTAATTGATGTTACAGTTGAAGATTTGAAAGGGGATAATTTGATTGTACATCCGGCCCTTACTCCAAACGGTGATGGTATAAATGATTTTTTCTTGATTGAAGGCTTATCAAACTATAAAAGTAATTCTGTAGTAATAGCAAATACGTATGGAAATATAGTTTATACAACTACCAATTACAATAATAGTACAATAAGATTCGACGGGCGACTTAATGGACAATATTTACCTAAAGGTACGTATTTCTATTATATTGAGTATGTTTCAAGTACAAGCGATAAACGTCATAAAAGCGGCTATTTAGTAATAAAATATTAGCAAAATAAAAGGATGATATTTGCAATTAGAACATATAAGCATACCGGAAGCACTAAAGTGATAGGTTTCATAGGCATGTTATGTTTTATGTTTTTAGGCTTAACAAGTGTACACGGACAGCAAGCTTTTAGCTATACGCAGTATATGAATGATTTAACGCCTATTAATCCTGCAAGTACCTTGTTTGATGGAGATGGAGGTTTTAACTTATTGGCGCGTAAACAATGGGCAGGTATAGTAGGTGCACCAACCACCTTATTTTTTGACGGTAACTTACCAATAAAAGCCACCAACGGAACAGCCGGCTTTGTGTTTGAGAACAATAAGTTTGGGCCAGAGAATTTGACCGAATTGAATGGTTTTTATGCACAATCAGTTAGATTGGGATGGGAGCAGTATTTGGCATTATCATTAAATGTAGGCTTAAGGAGTTATACAGCAAATAATACGCAGCTTGATCCTACGGATAAAGCTTTAGGACCAGACATCAACCAATCAAAGCCTAATTTAGGGTTTAGCGTATTGTATTATTCAAAAACAGCCTATGTAGGATTATCAGTACCAGAATTAACAATCAGGAATTTGGGTAAGGCATCAGTTACAAATAATAACTATTTCAGGAATAATTATTTTTTAACAGCCGGAATAACGCAGGAACTAAGCGAAGGCATAAAGATAAAACCTGCTTTATTGGTATCATATACAAGGGGATTGCCGTTGATAACAGATATATCGGCAATGGCTAGCTTTAATGATGTATTTGGAGTTGGCTTGAATTATAGAACAAACAATGAAGCAGCTCTGATCGTATCGACAGATTTTTTATTGTTCCACGTAGGATATAGCTATCAATTTGGTGTATCAGGAACTACCATAGGAGGGTTTACAAACACTACCCAAGAAATAACAATAGGTTACAGGCTGAGCCATAAACGGTTTAATATTGACAGGGTTAAAAGAGTATTTTAAGCCAATGTGTCGAGCGTCATTATCTTCGTAACTATAAAGTTACTTCAATCATTGTTCTTTAACGTATAAAATTTTTAGCTTTGAATACAAACCATAGTGTTTAATCTAAATAGAACCAATTTTGTACATGGGGGCATTTTTATCTGCAAAGAAATTATTTTCCAGGGCTATTTTAGTTCCATTAATTTTTATTTTATTCTCTTCAAATTATGCTTCCGGCAATATAGCACCTAATATAAAGAATGCATTTTTTTCCTCTAATCTTATAGCCACAGGTGCAAATTATTATATTGGAGATTTAATTAAAGACGAAAATTTACCGGAATATTTAAGCAATTCACCTTATGCCAAGGAAGGAATTATAAAGAATGATTTACCTCCTTTATTCACTCTAAATCCAAATCTTGGGTTATATCCTCTTAAAAATACTCGAATTACTAAAAGTTATCCATTAAAAATCAAATCGATAACATCATCAATTGCCACCTTAAACAATTTAACGGTTAGTAGCGGTACATTAAGCCCTGTATTTGCAATCAATACTTTTTTCTACAATAATAATGTAACAAATAATACTAGCAGTATAACTGTAACCCCTACATTAACTGATAATACGGCAACTGTTACCGTAAATGGTACAATTGTAAATTCAGGCACAGCAAGTACTCCTTTGCCATTAGTGGTTGGGAACAATATCATCACCATTTTAGTAACTGCCGTAGATGGAATTACTCAAAACGCCTATACTGTAACGGTAAATCGTGCCCAATCAACCACAGCTACCTTAAGCGGACTAGGTGTTAGCAGCGGAACATTGAGTCCCTCCTTTAGTAGCGCCATTACTTCCTATAACGACTTTGTAACGTATACTACGAACACTATCAAATTAACACCAACCTTGAGTGATGCCACTGCATCTGTTACTGTTAATGGTAACCCTGTTACCTCCGGAACAGCAAGTAGTCCTTTTGGTTTGGTGAACGGGCTTAATACTTTTACAATAGTTGTAACTGCCCAAGATGGAATAACATCGCAAACGTATTACGTGAATGTGAATCATCCTTCATTACCATCAGTTACAACCTTAAGTAGTTTATCTGTAAGCAACGGGAATATTTCTCCTTCGTTTGCCAGTGGAACATCAAATTATATTGACTATATAACAAATTCAATTAGTAGTATCACGGTAACACCAACATTAACAGACCCCCTGGCTACTTTTACAATAAATGGAATTCCGGGTACATCTGGTACAGCAAGTAATCCAATTACCTTATCAATAGGTAGTAATCCGATAACGATGGTTGTAACCGCGCAAGATGGAATTACTAAACAAACCTATAATTTAAATGTAAATGTTGCCCCTTCTGGCTCTACCTATTTAAGCGATTTGGTTGTTAGTACCGGAACACTTAGCCCAGCTTTTGCTGCCGGAACAACTAATTATAATGAAACTGTTCCAAATTCAACTAGCTCAATTACATTTATTCCAACACTAAATGACCCAAATTCTACCGTAACTGTAAACGGTAGTACTGTAGTATCGGGGGCAACAAGCCAGGCTATTGCCCTTACAGCCGGCGCTAACCCAGTATCAATTGTGGTTACAGATCAAAGTCTTAATACAAAAACATATACTGTTACAGTTACCAGAGCGGCATCCTCAATAAATACACTTAATAGTATTTCGTTAAGTAGTGGTAGCCTAAGTCCTACCTTTAATAGTGGAACAATTTCTTACACAGCCAGCGTAACAAATGCAATCTCTTCCATAACAGTTACTCCAACAGTAACAGACGCCAATGCGAAGGTTACTGTAAATGGTGTAATGGTAAACTCTGGAACTGCAAGTTCACCAATTTCATTAGGGATTGGCAGTAATACGGTAATTGCAATTGTAACCGCTCAGGATGGTTCTACCAAAACATATACTTTAACCATAAACCGAGCTGCCTCAACAGTTTCAACACTCAGCTCTTTGGTGGTAAGTAGTGGAACATTATCGCCTGTATTTGCCGGCGGAACAACATCATATACAGACAATGTGGCTAATGCTCCTGGTTTTATTGTTCTCATCCCTACATTAACTGATCCATCGGCTTCAGTAACAGTTAATGGTATAACAGTTGCCTCCGGCTCTCCAAGCTCTGCTGTTATACTTACTGTAGGTAATAATATCATAAATACAGTTGTGACAGCCCAGGATGGATCTACCAAAACTTATTCTCTTACAGTATTCCGAGCCCCGCTTTCTGTAGCAACCCTAAGCAATTTGACGTTAAATAATGGTACAATAAGTTTACCTTCTGACTTTAATAGTTCAACCTATATTTATACTGTTAATGTGCCTAATAGCTTAACGAATATAACTTTAAGCCCAACTTTGACCGACCAATATGCTACAGTAACTGTAAATGGAATGCTTGTAAATTCTGGAACTCCAAGTAGTGGAATACCTCTACAAGTTGGAAACAACAGCATTACAACAGTAGTAACCGCGCAGGACGGTGTAACGAAACAAACCTATAGCCTTACTGTAAACCGAGCTTCATCAAATATAGCTACCTTGAGCAACCTAAGTTCTAGTATTGGTATTGTAACACCTGTATTTAACAGCGGAATTACCACTGGCTATAGTGTTAATGTGCCAAACACTACAGGGAGCATAAATGTAATACCCACCTTAAGTGACCCTACCGCTACTTTAACAGTAAATGGAAAGGCAGCTATTTCTGGTGTAGCTAGCGACCAAATTCCATTGATTATTGGAAGTAATATTATTACAATAATAGTAACTGCCCAAGATGGAACAAATCAACAAACATACACGCTAACAGTAAACCGTGCATTATCAACAATAACTACCCTGAGCGGATTGTCATTAAGTAGCGGTAATTTATCACCTACGTTTAATAGCACAACTGTATATTATACCGCCAGTGTTACTAACCAAACCAGCATTATTGCAGTAACGCCAATAGTAACAGATTCATATGCCACTATCAAGGTAAATAATATTTTGGTTACTTCGGGCTCAACCAGTGCCCCTATACCATTGGTAATAGGCGATAATACCGTTTTAATTGAGGTAACAGCACAAGATGGTGTTACAAAACAAACCTATACTTTAACAGTTACACGTGCAAAATCTTCGCAAGCTAACCTTTTTAGTTTGGCAGTATCAAGTGGAATTTTATCACCAGTGTTTAATAGTAATGTATATTCCTATATAGACAATGTACCAAATGCAGCAGTTAGCATTTCAATTACACCAACAGTAATTGACCCCAATGCTACTATAACAGTAAATGGAGTTGCAGTAAACAATGGTTCATCAAGCCCATCAATTTTGCTGGTGGTTGGAGCAAATACTATTCCAATAATAGTTACAGCACAGAATGGTATAGCTTCACAAACCTACAATTTGGTTGTAAATCGGTCACCATCAACTGATAATACCTTGCTTAATTTACAGGTTAATAGTGGAACACTTTCACCTGCATTTGATAGTGGGAATACCTATTATATAGATAATGTACCAAATTTGACCAGCGAAATTGTATTACTCCCAACAACTAGTGATCCATCAGCAACTATCTCTATTAATAATAATACGGCTCAATCAGGAACAACGAGCTCACCAATACCTTTGGTTGTTGGGCAAAATAATATAAGCATTTTGGTAACCGCCCAGGATGGAGGTACCAAAACTTATTATTTAAAGGTAACCCGATTACAATCATCTGTAGCTACGCTAAGCAATTTAGTAGTAAGCAATAATAGCCTCACACCCGGATTTGATAATTCCATTTTCACTTATAGAGTGAATGTACGAAATTCTACAAATAGCATCACAATAACTCCAACGGTTACAGAACCTAATGCAACGGTAACCGTAAACGGGATCACGGTAACTTCAGGTTCTACAAGTTCACCTATAGCACTTGGTAATATAGGTGACAACCCAATTGCTATTGTAATAACCGCACAAGATGGTACTACTCAACAATACACTGTAACTGTAAATAGATCACCATCTGGAGCTGCTATTTTGAGTAACCTTCTAGTAAGTAATGGTACCCTTAGCCCGGGTTTTGATTATGGTAATTTATCCTATACAGATACAGTAACAAATCAAACCAATAGTATTACAATTACGCCCACTACCAATGAAGCTACCTCCACAGTTAAAGTAAATGGGGTTTTGGTAAACTCAGGTACCTCTTGTTCGCCTATCACACTGTTGGCTGGTAATAATACGATCACATTAGTAGTAACAGCTCAAGACGGAATAACCAAACAAACGTATAATTTAACTGTAAATCGATTGCAATCGGCCGTATCTACATTGAGCAACCTAACAGTAAGCAGTGGTAGTCTTGCTCCTGTATTTAATAGTGCCACCCTTGCATATCAGGATAATATACCAAATTCAATTAGTGTAATTTCTGTAACTCCTACTGCAACGGACGCCACAGCGAGCGTTAGCGTAAACGGTACCGTTGTACCATCCGGAACTGCCAGTACACCAATACCATTGTTGGTAGGTAATAATGCCATATCAATGGTTGTGACTGCCCAAGACAATAGTACCAAGAAATATTCTTTAACAGTAAATAGGTCGCCTTCTGGAGCGGCAATACTTAGTAATCTGTCAATTAGCAGTGGTGCATTAAACCCAATATTTGATAGTGGTACACTCACCTACAATATAAATGTTCCCAGTTTGACAAGCAATATTTCCGTAACTCCAACGGTAAACGATGAAAATTCTACTGTAACCGTTAACGGTATGCTCGTAACTTCGGGTACTGCAAGTGTAGCTACACCATTGGTAACCGGAAAAAACGTATTTACCATAGTTGTAACTGCACAAGATGGAACTACCAAACAAACCTATACGGTTATGGTTTATAGGGCGCCATCGGGTGCTGCAAATTTGAGTGATCTTATGGTAAGTGATGGAACACTCAGTCCGTTTTTTGATAATAGTGGAAAGAATACCACCTATACGGTCAATGTTGCGTTTGCAATAGGAAATATTACTTTAACACCGTCAGTTGATGATCCGAATTCATCAATTACAGTAAATGGCATTAAAGTTACCTCTGGTACTTCTACAGATCCTATACCACTTAATGAAGGTAGTAATACCATAAAAATTGTTGTAACAGCACAAAATGGAATTACAAGTCAAACATATACCTTAACAGTATATCGAGCTTCGTCATCATCCGTAGCATCACTAAATAATCTTACAGTTAGTGTTGGCAGTTTAACACCAGTTTTTGCACCCGGTATCTTAGCCTATACTAATTTTGTACCCAATAACTCAACCAGCATTACTTTAACCCCAACCACTACCGTGGCAAACGCCATTATAACTGTAAATGGCAATGTGGTAGCCTCGGGTAAAACAAGTACAGCCATACCACTTTCAATTGGGGTAAATATAATTAATGTGGTAGTAACCTCTGGCGATGGGAACACAAAACAAATATACACCGTAACAGTTAATAGAAACGTACCATCTACAGAAGCCTTAATGAAAGATTTAATTATTAATGGTGCAACTTTAACTACCCCATTTAATACAGGAAACAATAACTATACCGCTATTTTGTTAAATAATGATAACACAATTCCAAGTATTGAAGTTACTCCAACAGCAACAGATAACAATGCAACGGTTACAGTAAATGGTCAAATATCAACAAGTACACAGAGTACAGTTGTTATAAATGCTGGTCAAAATATAATCCCGATTGTGGTAACTGCTGCCGATGGACTTCATACCAATACCTACAATATTTTAATAAATAAGTTGCCTACTTTGGTGGGTTTAACGGTATTAAATAATTTGGTAAATGGTAATAATAATGTGTTTTTGAATCCAAATTTTGTGGCCAATGCAACCAGCTACACAGCAACAGTGAGTAGTTTAGCTACAGCTATTACCATAACACCATCCTTTATTGGTACAGTTAATCAGGCATTGGTAAATAATAAAAGTTTAAGCTCGGGTGAGCAATCTGATCCAATTACAATAAATCCGGGAACTAACCTGATACCTATACAATTAACCACGGTTGATGGTAAGCAAACTAATACCTATAAATTAACAATTTCAAGATCAGCTTCAAATGTAGCTACCTTAAATAATCTTGTAGTTAGTAATGGAACTTTATCACCAGCTTTTAACCCAAGCACTTCCAATTATACTGTTGAAGTTGGTTATAGTGTAAATAATTTAACCATAACCCCAACCCAAACCGGACCAAACGCTACGATCACTATCAACAATACAACTATACAATCAGGCAGTGCTACAAATAGTATATTATTAAACGTTGGAGCCAATGCCATTACAACAATTGTAACTGCCGAGGATGGTAAAACAGTGAAAACATATACCTTGCTTGTAAACAGGCAAAAAGGATCACAAACAGTAACATTTGCTCCGCCAGTTTTTGTTAGAGGGCAAGCATTTGATCTTAGTACAATAAGTTCGAACTCAAATTTGCCTCTTAAGTTTACTACTTTAGACTCTTCAATAGCCCAAGTAATATCGGGTAAACTTATTCCAAAAGAAATAGGTAAAACCACCCTTGTTATTACGCAAGAGGGAAATGAAAGTTACAACTCATATTCTTTTTCGGTTGATATTACAGTTCAGGATGGAGCTAATAATGAAATAATAGTCCATCAATTTGTTTCACCTAACGGTGATAATATAAATGATTATTTATTGATTGAAGGAATACAAGAATTTACCAATAATTCGGTAAAAATAATTAACAGAAATGGAATACCTGTATATAGTGTAATTGGATATGATAATGAAAAGGTAAAGTTTGATGGACATAGCAATAGCAACGGATCAGAATATTTACCTGCAGGAACCTATTTTTATGTTATTGATTATACAAATAATGCCGGATTGCATAGGCAAAAAACAGGTTTCTTTTTACTAAAATATTAAGGTTGATTAAATTTCATCATTAAAAAATCAACAACGTGATTATGTTTAAAATAGGCAAGAAGACTAATTTTTTTTCATTATTCAAAAAGCAAGCAATCGCACTTTTTGCTATATTTTTCTGTTTTTTCTTGTTGCCAAATAAACTTTTTGCACAGCAATCATTTTCATATACCCAATACATGATAAACCCTTTACCATTTAATTCTGCGTTTTCATTAATTGATAATGATTCACGAGCCGATTTAATGGTCAGGAAGCAATGGGCGGGTGTTAGCGGTGCACCTACTACCCAATTTGTTGATGGCTATTTACCCATTGAAAAATCAAATGGTGCTGCCGGCCTCATTTTTGAAAATGACCAAATTGGTGTAGAAAGCTTAACACAATTAAACGGATTTTATGGCCAAACGGTGCAACTTGGCAAACAGCATTTTTTAGCGATGTCTTTAAATCTTGGACTTAGAAATTATGCTGCTAATTATTCGTCATTATATTCAACCGCCGACCCTTTATTAACGCAGGACCTTAAACAAACAAAACCAAATATAGGTTTTGGTTTGTTATACTTTTCGGAAGATTTTTATATTGGTGTTTCGGCACCTCAATTTACCCTAAAGTTTTCAGGCAATTCCTCTTTACCGAATAATAACTTTAGGAATGACTATTTTTTAAGTGCTGGTATTACTGACAATTTATTAAACGGATTAAAATTGAAATTTGCAACCTTGGTAACCTATACCAGTGGCGTTGGCTCAACTATTGATGTTTCCTCAATGTTTTATTATAGGGAATTATTTGGGTTTGGGGCAAACTACGCTTCAAACAATGAAGCGGCATTCATAGTTTCCACAAAATTCAAATCATTTAGTTTTGGATATAGTTATCAATTTGGATTAAATGCCGAAAATAATATCGGAGGCCCTACCAATGCTACGCAGGAATTAACGATAAGTTATGGCCTAGGGCATAAAAGATTTTATGTTAAAAAGAGTAACAAGGTATTTTAATAGGTATTATTTTAAAATGGAAAAGTTAAAACCTTTAAAAAGTTAATCCAAGCCCGGTTACAAATTCTTTATTTATTGTTACTGGTAATCTGCCCTGTGGTTTTAATTTACCGGTAATAACCTTAAAAGCAGATTGTTGTAATTCATCTGATAATTGATATCCTAGTAATAAGGCCCCACATTTCTCTATTCCGGGTAAATTAGCTATTGTATAGGCATTGGCAAAAACACTTATAACGGTATTTTTATGGTCGGCAATTTTGGTTATAAAAGATTTTACTTCATCTGTATAATCTAATTTACTAGCAGGCCTTGCCCTTGTGTCATTAATGCTAACAAATACCTGATCATATGACTTTATTGCCTCAATTAAACTATCAAGTTGGCTGCTTGATGTGTTTTTAGGTACATTAAACATACTGCTATTGGTATAAAAACTTGCAAGTTTTTGTTGAAATACAGTGTTATTTGAAACACCGATGCTAACCAAAGCTGTTTTTAGTTGAGGGTTTAATTTTATAGAAGTTTCATCACCTTTTAATAAGGTTATGGCGGCATCACTTAATTCCTGAACCAGCGCTCTAGACTCTTTCTTGTTTAGATCTGCTATTAAATCTGCATTTTCTACTTCATAGCGTTTGCTTAAACCTGCCCAATATTTTGCAGCTAAAACGGATTTTACCCTTGATTCAAATTCAGCTTTTGAAATTTCATCTTTCCTGATCACTTTTCGGATCAATTTTACTGCTCTTTTAGAGTTTTCCGACAATTCAATAATGTTATTTCCTGCCAAAAAAGCTCTCACGTCAGCCTCGCCATCAGGGAAATATTTTTGAACAGCCTTCATTTCCATGGCATCAGAAACAATTAAGCCTTTAAATTGCAATGAATCTCGTAAAACACCCGTAACTATGGGTCTTGATAGGGTTGAAGGTTGGTTTTTAGTGCTATCCAATACCGGGATATCCATGTGTGCAATCATAACGCCACTAATACCTGCTTTTATGGCTTCTTTAAATGGGTATTCTTCCAATGTATCAAGCCTGCGCAATGAAAAGGGTAGTAGTGGTAAGTCTAAGTGCGAGTCGACATTGGTATCGCCATGCCCCGGAAAATGTTTGGCTGTAGTAAGTAAACCCTCGTCTTGCATACCTTTTAAATAGGCGATGCCTTTTTGGGCTACATTGTATTTATTATCGCCAAATGAACGGTAATTAATTACCGGATTATTAGGGTTGTTATTTACATCCATATCGGGTGCAAAATTCATTTGCATACCCAATCGTTTAAAATCCCAAGCAATTTTTTGTCCCATTTTATAAATGAGTGTATTATCCTGAATTGCTCCAAGAGTCATTTGAAAAGGGTATGATATCGTTGAATCTAACCGCATACCTAATCCCCATTCACCATCCATAGCAATTACAAGAGGTACTTTTACTAGTTTTTGGTACCTATTTATCAGTCTGGCCTGCCTTGTTGGTCCCCCTTGAAAAAACACTACCCCTCCAACCTGTTCTTTCTTGATAACCATGGCAATTGAATCTTGAAATAACTCGTTTTTATTGGTATTGGCTCTTATAAAAAACAATTGCGCTATTCTATTTTTCCGATTCAATTTTTTATAAACAGAATCAACCCAATGGTTTTTATGACTTAAGGAATTTATAAAGTCTTCTTTTTGTGATTTAGCTTTAAAGGTATATAGATTCAAAAAAATGAATAAGAGAAATAAAAATAGTTTTTTGTATACCGGCATGTCTTGGTTTAAAATATTACCTAGTTAAGTTACAATTTTTAATTAACAAGTTTAAAATATTTAACAAACTAAAATAAACCTTTTTTAATTCTAGCTATCTAACAAATACATTAAAAATAAAAAATTGTATGAAAAGAATCATTTTTTTGGGGATAATAACCTTTTTGGTAACAACCCTTAATGCACAAGATATTATCATAATACCTCGTAGGGTAGTTAGGCGTAATGTGGTTACTCGGCCTCAAAATAATGACTTTTATAGAGCCAAATTAGGTATCACAGCAGGGTTTAATATTTCGAATACAGTGGATGCCTACAATACTAGTTTTACTACGGAGGCAATTGGAGGGTATCATGTAGGATTAACGCTTGATTTGCCGATAATTTATCCCCTTTCTTTTGCTCCCGAAGTATTATACTCACAAAAAGGATATTTGGCAAAAACAAACGATGGTGGTGATTTTACGCAACGAAGTAATTATATTGATGTACCCTTATTGGCGAAAATTAGGATGTCGCCAAGTTTTAGTTTTTTGATAGGTCCACAAATAAGTTTCCCGCTTTCAGCAACTAATACCTATGATAACGGATTTGACCCGATAAGTCAAAGTAATTACAACCAATTTGATCAAAAAAACATTTTAGACGGAGTAGTAGGTGTAACATTTGATTTGGGTAGAAACTTTGAACTACGAGCACGCTACACACTTGATTTAGAACCGAACAACCTGAACAATGATTTATATGGCGATTATAGGACTCAGGTTTGGCAATTTGGGCTAGGTGTTAAATTCTAGTAAAATTTTTATTAGTTTTTTGCAGATATTATTATTTTCATTTTTATTTCATAGTTTACTTTTAATTTTATGGTATTAATAAATACCCTATAATAAAAACCGAAAAACCAAATCAAAGAACTATGAAATTAACTGCTTTAACTTTAATAATAATTTCAATAAATGCCTTTACCGCATTGGCGCAAATAGATACGGTATACACCAATACTGAAAAGATAGCCTGCAATGTTAAAGAAATAACTCCTGATGCTATCAGATTTATTTATCCGGGTGAGGACGTTTTAAACAGCATTTATAAGAATATGGTTCAAAAAGTTCTATTTAAAAATGGTAGGATACAAACATTTGCCGAAGCAACCTCCTTTAAAACAATTAATAATGTAATGGATTACAATAAAGTAACCATAACATCAATAGCTGATGAGCTTAAAGGGCTTTATAAGTTGGGCGAGGTAAGTTCAAAGGCGATAGGAACTACCGTTTTTTCGAGCCAGGAAAATGTAAAGGAGCGAGCGTACCGAAAACTTAAAATTCAGGCGGCTATGTTAGGTGCCAATACAGTATTAATTACATTTCAACGAACCGAAGGGAATAAATATAATGAGGATAATAGCCAAACTGCAGAGACAAATTTAACCGGTATAGCTTATTCAAACAATTTACCTGATCTTGAAAAATTTAAAAAGTTATTGGCAAATAGAACAGATTTTTTGGTGGTAAATGAATTCAAATTGTGGGCGAGTGACGGTGATGTTTCACAAAATGACGAACCAAGGGCTTTTAAAATAAACAACATCATTAACGAAAATGGAATTATTTTTATTGATGGAAATTTGGCCGGAGAAAAACGAATAACCAAATTTCAGTTGGCCAACTTTAACAATGATAATTTTAGTGTACAATATAAAAAGGGCGAATCAGATCATAACTTAGTAATTAGTTTTTAGTACACCAATTAATTCTGTTATTGGGCACCTGTTTATTGAAAAAACAATGCTGCTTTTTCGGGAAAGGAATATAACAATTTCAAATATAGCTTCATACAAACACCTGCTTAGTAAATAGGCGGGTGTTTTTTTATAAGGCTTATTATGGCTTATTTTTATTTTTAATTTCGCCTATCTCATCATTTATAGTGACTTAGCTCATTTTTAGGTAATTGGTTTTGTTGCATTTTTATACTGAACCAATTTTATTTTTAAAGCCATGAAAACAATTGCTGTACTTACTGATTTTTCTGAAAGATCATTACATGCTGCCCATTATGCGCTGCTAATTGCCCAAAAAATAAGGGCAAATGTTTTATTATACAATTCATTTGAAGTGCCTGATTTTGCCATGGCAGGACACCATTCTATTAACTCAGATTATGGTAAAATAAAGAATCATAGCAAAACTAAATTGAGAGATTTATGCCATGAACTTAGAATGTATATTAAAGAAAGCCAGGGATCTCAAAGTTTTCTTCCAATAATTGATTTTCAGTGTGAGGAAGGAGTTGTAGCCAATGCCGTTGCAGAACTAGAAGAGAACAAAGATATCATTTTAATGGTTATTGGAACCCACGGCACAAACAATGAGCAAGCCTTTTTAATGGGTAATAATTGCCTCCAAATAATTGATGCTGCCAATACACCATTGCTCATTGTACCTGAAAATACACAGTTAAAAAACATTGAAAAGATTGTTTTGGCAACTGATACCCCTATGGCCGATATTGATTATATTAAATGGACCTCCAACTTAGCTAAACCATTTTTTGCAGAGGTATCTGTAATAAATATTTTAGATGCCACTGCACCAATGGTAAACAACAATGCCGAAGAAGACATATTTAAAAAGACCATTAACGAAGATGTTGCAAATTTAAATATTGATTATAAAGTTATTACTGGCTTTAACATTAAACAGGGATTTGATTGGTTAATGAATAATGTAAATTTTGATATCATGGCCATGATACACCGTAAAAGCAATCAATATGATTACTTCTTAAAGGCAAGCGTTACAAAAAATATGGCTAACATAACTGATGTGCCTTTATTGGTATTTCCATATCCTATTGAAAAACTATTGGTTATTTAGCATTTTAATTAATACTTTGCCGGGCTACCTGGCTTTGGTATGGATGCTGCTATAAATTTGCGAAGGTTTTCGGTAGCCAATGCAAGGTCATCTTTACGTAAGTACATCATGTGGCCACTTTTATAGCCTTCCCAATTTAACCTGTCTTTCAATCTGCCGCTAGGGTCTAGTTGCCATAAACTATATTTAGCGTTAAAATAATCGCAAGCACCATCATAATAACCCGATTGTATTAACAAATGTAAATAAGGGTTTTGCGCAATGGCTTGCCTTAAATTTTCGCCGGTATGGTTGTTTTTATCGTCCCATGGCCATACGTTACCAAACATATTATACTTTAGGTCGGTTTTATAATTGAGGTCGTTTCGTAAGTAAATATTAATTGCAGGAGTAAATGCATGCAGCCATGAAGTAAGTTCAGCATTATAATCCGGGCTCTCGCCACCGGCTTGGCGGTCAATCCCTTTGTACCTCGAATCCAGTCGGCCAATGGTAAAACCTTTATCGCGAAGCAATTCTTTCCAAAACAAATCATACGAAACATCCAAGTTGTTTTGTAAAATTACTTTCTCTGAAAGACCACAGTATTTTGCCATTTTATTGGCTATTTGGTGTTTTAATTCATCACTAATAAAACCACCTTTTGAAAAAGCGGGAATAAGTTGATTAATGGTAAATTCTTCCACTTCGGGCAAAAAATCAACCAAATCTTTCTGCTGATAATCTGGCTCCAGCATGCCATGATACCATGCTGTAGCTGCAAAATAGGGTAATTTCAAGGCAGCCTGCACTGGTCCGCTTCGTTCAATACCCAAATCTGTTGGCGACACCAAAATTACGCCATTCAAGTACATCCATTGCCTGTTTTGCAGCTCAAGTGCTAAACCTGATGCTCTTGTTGTACCATAACTTTCGCCAATTAAAAATTTTGGCGATGCCCAACGGTTTTTACGGGTTACAAAAGTATTGATCCACTCGGCCAAATATTTTATATCTTCATTTACCCCAAAAAAGGTGGAGCCTGGTGTTTCCTTATTTACAATGCGCGAATAACCAGTATTTACCGGATCAATATATACGATGTCGGCAACGTCCAATATTGAGTTTTTATTTTCGGTAATACCATATGGTTGTACCGGGTAGCCTTCATTATCAATATTTAATAGTCGTGGACCAGTATAGCCCAATTCCATCCAAACTGATGGAGTACCGGGGCCACCATTAAATGAAATTACAAGTGGGCGTGAAGATTTATCAATAATATCATCACGTTCATAAAAAGTATAAAAAACTCCGGCAATAGGTTTGCCTTCCTCATCCCATATTGGCATGGTTCCGGCTGTAGCGGTATAAGGTATTAATTTCCCCTTAATAGTAACCTGATGTTTGGTAACCACTGCCGAATCGACCGAAAGAACCCTGCTCTTGGTTATTGGTTGATTATTTTTTATAGAGTTTGAAGCTTGTTGACCGTAAGCGTTTATTTGGGTAATAAAAATAGAAAGAGAAATCAGAATATAAGATAGATGCTTGCAATAATTTATCATGGCTAAAATTTTATCAATAAAGTTAAAGCTAAAAAATTTTGTTGATTACTGAGATTAAAGATTGATAAAAACAATAAATCATATTTTTTAAAACTTAATATTCTTAAAAAGTATAAAAAAATCCTTCTCATCATGGGATTAAAATTTTGTTAAATTCTTGTTGTTTTTTCTGACATAAAAAACCAAATAGGTTGGATAAAATGAAGTGCAGATTATCATTCTATTAATTATAAAACCAAGCCTATTAAATCCAGAATTCCTCCAATATTGAGTAAGTTTTTTGATACAGAATTTGTTTTATGCTGCTCAAAAATTTACTCGTAATCCTTTTTTTATCCTTCAATATTTATTGTTTTGCACAAACCGGAACTTTAAAAGGTACCATTACCGATGAAAGAACCGGTGAAAAACTTGTAGGTGCAAGTGTAAGTTTAGGGGGTACAACAATTGGTGCATCAACAGATGTATCAGGAAACTTTACCATTAACAACATAAAGCCGGGTAATTATATTATTAAGGCAAATTATATCGGTTACAATGTAATTTCAAAAGAAATAACCATTAAGGCTGCCCAAGTTACCACCGTAAACTTTAAACTGGTTATAAATTCAGACGCGCTACAGCAAGTTAACATTGTTGGACGATTGCCAAATGAAACAGAAGCTGCAGCTATGGCCAATGAGCGATACTCGGATAATTTGAAAAATGTTGTTAGTGCGCAAGCTATTGCTAAATCACCCGATATTAACGCTGCAAATGTTCTCTCAAGAGTTTCTGGTATTACCATTCAGAGGAATGCAGGCGGCGATGATGCTTACGCGATTATTAGAGGACTAGAGCCAAGGTATAATAATACCCTAATTAATGGCGTACAAATTGCAAGCCCGGATAGTAAGACAAGGTTAGTTTCCTTAAGTATTGTACCATCTGAATTATTGTCGAGGGTAGAAGTTGATAAAACATTAACTCCCGAAATGGATGCGGATGCGATTGGTGGTACTGTAAATCTTGTTTTTAAGGATGCTCCTGAAAAAAGAGAAATCAATGTTTCAGGAACTATAGGATATGAACAATTATTCCTCGACAGGAAATTTATTGATTTTTCCAAAGCTAATATTAGTACTTATAGTCCATTTGAAATTAACGGACAAGGTTATTTAGCGCTACCTAATGATTTTACTCGTTCAAATCTTGATTTTAGTAAAATTAATCCCCCGCCGACAGAAACTTTCAGTTTTAATTATGGAGAACGTTTTTTTGAGAAAAAATTGGGATTAGAAATAGGTAACGTTTACAATAATTTATATTTCGGATCTAACACAGAAGGAAATTCTGGAAGTTGGAATCCAAATTCTCCAGACCATCGTCCAAAAATTGATGATATTATTACACGTAACATATCTAGCAGGCAAATATTAAATAATTTTATCCTTCATTTAGATTACAAATTTAACGATAAGAATAAAATATCATTAGATAATGTGTTTTTATACTCCAGATTGGAGGAAGCAAACTTTGCTGGCGACACTTCAATAACAGGAGGTAATGGTGGAAGAACAGTGCCAGGTACAGGTCCAGTTAGCTTCAACAGACAATCTACTACAGATAATCAATACGTAGAAAATCTAAAATTGGCTGGTAAACATGTTTTAAATAATTCTTTTGTTTTTGATTGGTTTGGTGCATTCTCTAATGCTTTTCGCAGAGTACCAGATCAAGCAAATATCAGTTCAAACATTGCAATCAGTTATAATCCGTCAACACAAGTTTTCACCAAAACTCCTGAATATTTCAATAATATAACACGTAATTGGGGACATAATGAAGACAAGGATTATGACATATCAGGAAATCTCGCATACAAAACATCCATTAAAAATTCACCTTTAGAAATTAAAATTGGGGGGCTTTACCGAAATAAAAGTAGATATAATTATGAAGACGAGTACGTTTTGCGTCCCCTTGCAAATTCTGATGGTTCTAAACCGGTATTTAGCAATATTTACACGTCACAATGGACTGTTTACAACCCGCTGGGAGCAAACGCTTATAACGTAAATAATTATGATGGATTTGAGTATATTACCTCTTTCTACGGTCAATTTAAATTTAACCTTCCTAGACTAGAAATTTTTGGGGGAGTCAGAGCCGAAATAACTTCTGAGGGATTTAATATCAGGCAAGATATAACGAATGCTCAAGGCGTAACTGATAATTATACAGATATTTTACCAAGCCTTAATTTCAAATACAAATTAACAGAAAAAGCTAACTTACGTCTTGTTTATTTTTCGTCTTTGTCAAGGCCAGCTTTTTTTGAACTTGTGCCAACAACTCCACAAAGTTCTGGTGGATCCGCAGAGAAAGGTAATCCAAATTTGAAGCACTCTACAGCAAATAATTTTGATATTAGGTACGAACTTTTTCCAAAAGGTGATGAACAGTTTTTTATCGGGGCGTATTATAAAGACTTAATTAATCCAATAGAATTAACTTATGTTTCAAGTGGTACTACCACATTAACACAACCGCAAAATGCACCACATGCCACAGTTGCTGGTTTTGAATTGGCATTCACGAAATTCATGGGAAATTTTGGCCTAAGTGGCAATTATGCTTATAATTACTCTGATGTTAATGATGCGCACAAGATAGATCGGCTTAATCCTTTTAGTTCTAATAACCAACCAAATTTTGTTACTGAACATCGTATGCTTTTGGGTGCATCAGTTCATGATTTAAATACTTCATTACTATACCGTAACATAAAAAGGAAATTCAATGCGCAGTTAGCCTTTCAATTTCTGGGTAAAACTTTAATTGGGACTTACGCATACAGTGGTGATAATTATATTCAGCAACCCTTAACCAACCTAGCTTTTTCTGCGGATAAGTCAATTGGAAAACACCTAACTATATTTACTAAACTCAATAATCTTTTGAATACGCACACTAAGGTAGTACTATATAACTTCGAAAACGGGAACGAAGTTACAAAAGCTACTTATTTGGTCGGGATGCGCTATAATTACTAAAAAACGAATATTAAAATTCACAAAATGAAAACGCTAAAAATTAATTTATTCATTGTTGCAATAGCTTTATTAGCAACAATTACAAGCTGTCAGAAGGAAAAACCAAAAGTAATTATTCCGGTACTTCCTCCTTCAAACCCAATTACTGCAGGTAATATCAGTGGTTTTATTAAAGGCACGATGCTAACAGGTTCAACTTACACAGTAACTGCTGATGTGCATGTTAAAAAGGGAGATACGTTATTAGTACAGCCAGGTGCTATTATTGTTGTAAAAAACAATTCTCAATTTTTAATTGAAGGTGTATTTCAATCATTAGGTACTCAAGCAAGCCCTGTAACTTTTGATTCTGACACCCATCAGCCAGGTACATGGGGAGGATTTGCATGCGACAGTTCACAGGCGGTAACTATGAAATGGACTAAAGTATTGAATACTGGAGGCCCAGATAATACAGGCGGTACTCGCAGAACCTTAGTTGTTGCTGCTCCAGTTAAAGTGGATATAGAAGATAGCTGGTTTTTAAACGGTCAGGACGATTGTTTAGGCTTATTTAAAGGTGCCCAAATTACAATTTTAAGAAACACATTACAATCAAACGGAAGTACTGATGGCGAAGGAATAAATATTAAAAGCGGAGCTACTGGTGTTGTAGCTTATAATGTTGTGTTTAGTCAAGCTGGCACTGGGATTAAATTAGAAACTGCTAAAGTGATTACTACTGCTGAAACAAATGTGGATGTTTTTAACAATACTTTAGTTTCAAATGGTTGGAGAAGAGGCGCAGCGGAACCAGGCCGTGGTGTTTCTGCCGGTGTTAGTGCTAAGGGTAACATTTACAATAATATTATTGTAAATTGCTATCATGGTATTGAAATATTTTTGGATGCTGATGTTGCCAATGTAAAATATGGTAATAACTTATTCTATGCAACTGCCAATACATTTGTTGATAATACACCATTAGCCGCTACTCCGCCAACTCCAGCAGTTACTGTTGATATCAGAGCTGGTTTTTATCCAGCAGGTGCTGCAGGTGTTGCCCAAGCAAGTGATGTTATTTCTACTAGCACTGCTACTGGTAACCCATTGTTTAAAACTTTTGATAACTCATTTTTAAACCCCAATGGCGCTGCGAACAATAATGATTTTCACTTACAATCTGGTTCGGCTGCAATTGGTAAAGGAAGTACTTCATTTACTATTAGAAACCCATCCTTGCTTGGTGGTGTAACCCCAGACACTGACATGGGTGCATACCCAACGGATGGTAATGGTAACAAACACTAATAATTAATAATAATTAATAATAAAAGGCCGGGACTATCATCCCGGCTTTTTTGGTTTAAAATTTAACCTTCAATAATTTTAAATTTACATTACTATCTTATCTTAGCATATTATAATTCTTGCTATGTATCTCAAATTCAACTTTTCAAAATTAAGTGGTTTAATTGCTTTATTGGTTTTTATGCTTGGTTGCAAGCTTTCTAACCGGCCTAATAATGCCGAAGGCAACGAACAAGTTGATATGCACACCAGTTATGATGATAGTACGCTTACTAACAGCATTTTACCTGTATTAATGCCCTACAACAGGGTAATTGACCCTGTAGGTAAGGTAATTACCTTTGGTAACCCGGATGAAGAAAACCATAGCATGGATGTTAAATTGGTGCCTAATAGTACCTTATTGGTGGTGGAAGACCGCTACGGAATAGCCTTGATTGATACTGTACAAAAAAGCCTTATCACTAGATGGGCCTACCGGGATGATAAAAGCTATAAGGGGCTGATGAGTACCTATTCGGGCATTAAGGTATTTAAGCAGGGTAATAAAACCCAATTTTTATGGAGTGCTGCTGGTAGTAAAGGAAAAATTGCTACCTCATTGGTTTTTCAAGCCGAATGGGATGGAGCGAATTTGAGTATAAAAAATACCTTTAGCTTTGAGCCTAAGAGCCCATCGCCGTTGGCTTTGCCCAATGATTTGGCCATAAATCAAGAAAATGGCACCAATTTTTTATATGTGGTGTTAAATGGGAATGATGAGCTGGTAAAAATAAATCTGGATAACGGTGAAACTATTTGGACCAAACCTACAGGCGTAGCCCCGTATGGAATTACAATTGCTCAAAATAAAATTTTTGTAAGCAATTGGGCCGGCACGCAACCTATTGATACTGTTAACAAAGAAACTGCAGGTATTCCATATGGTAAAACCTATATCGACCCTAAAACAGGTGCAACCAGTAACGGTACAGTATCTGTTTTGAGCCCTGAAACTGGTGCTGTTTTAAAAGAAATTCAAGTTGATCTGCATCCTAACGCAGTAATAACCAGTCCGGATAATAAATTTATTTATGTTGCTAATGGCAATAGCGACAATGTAAGCGTAATTTCTGTAGAGGCATTACAAAAAATTGGAAACATCCCAGTTAAATTAATGCCGGGCAATAATAGTTTTATTGGGGATACACCAAACGCCTTAACCATTAGCAATGATGGTACTACCTTATATGTTGCCAACGGCTTAGACAATGCGGTTGCGGTAGTAAAATTGGGCAATAAGGTAGCTCAAAAAGGTACCGGCAACTCCGAAGTTGTAGGTTTTATACCTACCGAGGCTTATCCGGGTGGTTTGGCTCTTGATGGAAATAATTTGTTTGTTACCAATTTAGAAGGAGAAGGAGCAAGGGTAAGCAGCGTACAAACAACCAAAAAAAGTGCAAAAGCGGATGGAATACCGGTTACACCCGCCTACAATTCGCACCACCAATTGGCTACTGTATCCATTATACCAATACCTAATAAAACCCTGCTTGACAAGTATACAGAAAAAGTAAAAAAATTAAACTATGTTTTCAGAGAAAACATAGCGCAATTATTACCTCGAAAAGAGGTAGCCCCCAAGCCGGTGCCCGAGCGTATTGGAGAGCCTTCTGTATTTAACCATGTATTGTATATTATAAAGGAAAATCGTACTTACGACCAGGTTTTAGGTGATATGCCCGAAGGTAACGGACGAAAACAACTTTGTATTTATGGTGATAGTATAACACCTAACCAGCATAATATAGCCCGTAATTTTTTATTGCTTGATAATTATTATGCTTCGGGTAAATGTTCGGCAGAGGGCCATCAATGGACGGATGCAGGCATGGTGACAGATTATGTAGAGAAAAGTGTAAGGGCTTGGTTTCGCAGTTACCCCCATGTGCAAGAAGATGCTTTGGTATATGATCAAAAAGGATTTATTTGGAACAATGCTTTGGACCATGGTAAAAAAGTGAGGATTTATGGCGAAGCATCTCAGCCTCATTATGACGAAAGCTTAACCTGGAATGATTTGTATAACTTGCACAAAACAGGTAAAAAATTAAATTTTACCAATACCAGTACCATATCAAGGGTGAGGCCAATCTTATCGCAAAGTTATCCGGGTTCTGACGAGTTAAAGATAACCGACCAGTTAAGAGCCAATGCCTTTATAAGTGAATTAAAAGATTTTGAACGGTTGCCTGGCGATCAATTGCCAAATTTAATGGTGATGGCACTATCAACTGATCATACCGAAGGAATTAGACCTGGAATGCCGGTGCCCGAATCGATGGTTGCTGATAATGATTTGGCTTTAGGCAGAATGATAGATGCGATGTCAAAAAGCCGTTTTTGGAAAAACACTGTTATTTTTGTAACAGAGGATGATTCGCAAGGTGGTTGGGACCATGTTTCGGCCTACAGAACTACTGGTTTTGTGATTAGTCCGTACAGCAGGTTGAAAAAAACTGTCTCTACCAATTACAACCAAACCAGTTTATTAAGAACTATTGAACAAATTTTGGGAATACCACCCATGAATATTATGGATGCAACCGCATTGCCAATGTTTAATTGTTTTGATAAAATACCAGATAATAAGCCTTATCAATACTTAAATAATAAAACTCCCTTGGATAATGTGACGCCCAAATTAAGTGCCTTAAAAGGAAGTAAACTACATTATGCAAAGCTCTCCCTACGACCGGAATTTGACCATATTGATGGAGGTAGTGACGATTTAATGAATAGGATACTTTGGTTTGCCGCTAAAGGCGATAAAAAATATCCTGCAAAATATAGCGGAAAAGATGTTGATTAATATTTAGGATCAACAGCGTAAATTTTTAAGCCTAGGATGCCAACCATTATGAGCATCATGAAAAACACTTCTATCAAGGAGAGGTGTTGCTTAAAAAACAATAATTCGGCAATTTTTATAAATATTAAAGTAGCAGCTGTCCAAACCGCAAAAAAGGTAGCCACCGATAGTTGCTTCATTGATAAGGACATGAAAGCAATATTAGAAATACCAAAAACTATATAAAGTACAAAAGGTAGCAAGATAGGTAAGCCGCCATCCCAACGGTAAAAGTTGATAAATTTTAGTGTTTTAAGATCACTGAATTTCATAAACTTTAGGCAAAACGTCCAAGCAGTTTCGCAAAGTGCAGCACAAATGAGGTATAACCAAGCCAAAGTAACAGAATTAAATTAAAAGGTGCAATTTATCAAATTTAGGCAACTTCCTCAATTATTCTTTCGGGCTCAGGTTCTTGTTTTTTAATTGGCTTTTTAAAAGGTTTTAAAAAGAGTTTAATAATATTAGGCCGCAAGTTGTAATAAAAACTAAACCATTTATATTTTAACAGTTTTTGCTCGTCGAACCGCTTTATAGAAAAGGCATGTTGCAGAAAATAATCTTTCGGGAAATCGTAGTATAGTCCCCAATCTTCACGCCTGTCGCCAGGTTTATGGCCTGGGTCGTAAATAGTGCCAAACATATAATCCCAAAATGAAAATTTGGTTGAAAAGTTAGCATGAAAAACTTCTTTGTAATTGGCATGGTGCCATAAATGCAATTCGGGGGTATTAAAAAAGTATTTAAACTTACCCAATTTAACATTTATGTTAGCATGTATAAAAATACCGAAAACTGCATCGAGCATTGCTTTTATAGGCACAACAGGACTAGTTGGGCCAAGCAATATAATAATAGGAGCAAACTCAATGGTTTGATTTATAATGATTTCTACAGCATGAGAGCGAGAGCCGGCTAAAAAATCGACATATTTGCCTGAATGGTGTGCTTCATGCGTGCGCCAAAAAAACTTATTGGCATGTTGAAATCTGTGGAATAGGTAAATATATAAATCGTGCGTAAATACAAAGAAAAGTACTTGCTCGGTTATTGTCCAACTTTGGAAGAATTTAATACCATTCCAACCATAATGGTACTGTACTGGAGCAATGATGTAATCAAAAATAAAAATCTTTAAAAAATAACTTTGTATTAAGGTATACCAAACCAAATCAACCCAAAAACCTTCCCTAAAAAATGGAATACCTTTTCTATAAGGAGCAATACGTTCCCAAGCAATTATAAAACCAATCCACGCGAATAAAATAATGGTGGTAATGATAGTAGTTTTTTCGATGGATGTCATTTTTATTATTCTTTTACCTATTAACCGCAAAAATGGCTTTTAAAATCTTAATTAGGATAAATTTTTAAAACCCTGACGTTTAATTAACAATTCGAAAGATAGCCTAAACGACTAGATGGAGGAATGTATTAAAATAAGTCGCCAATTTGTGGTTGGCGACTTATCTTGATGAAGTTTTTCTTATTTATATTCGGGGCTTATGTTTACCCTTAAGCGTTTCATCGGACCAAGTTCTGATTCGTAAACCCTTTTAATACCATCGCCGCAAGCTATTTCAACATCACGGATATCACGTACCAAACGCTGGAAACCTTGAGGCTCAACAGAGGCAGCATGATCTGATCCCCACATGGCTCTATCCAAGGTAAAGTGACGCTCAACAAAAGTTGCTCCTAAAGTTACTGCTGCAACAGTGGTTGATAATCCGGTTTCATGACCCGAGTAACCAATTGGAGCACCAGGATATTGTTTTGCCAATGTCTGTATCATTCTTAGGTTCAGTTCTTCAGGTTTGCATGGATAAGCTGAAGTAGAATGTGCGATGCTTAATGGGTAGTTCTCATCAAAATCCTTTACCAAATTTACAGCATCCTCAATTTCTTTGCTAGTCGACATGCCTGTAGATAACATCAGAGGACGGCCAGTTGCCAATATTTTTTTAATCAAATCGAAATCTGTTAGCGAAGCCGAGGCCAATTTATAAATTGGGGTATCAAATTGCTCCATAAAATCAACCGCTTCTACGTCCCAAACAGATACAAACCAATCGATGCCTAAATTTTTGCAATAATTATCGATTTCAGAATATTCTTCAACCCCAAATTCTGTTTTGCGTTTGTAGTCGATATAAGAAATTCTACCCCAGGGGGTATCTCTCATAATTTCCCATTGATCTTTAGGAACGCAAATTTCAGGCGTTCTTTTTTGAAATTTTACTGCCGAAGCTTTAGCGGTTACAGCTTCATCAATTAATTTTTTAGCAATATCTAAAGAACCATTGTGATTAATACCAATTTCGGCAATAATGTAACAAGGTTCGGCAGGGCCTATTTTTTTCCCTGTATTTAAAGTAATGGTTTCATTAAACATAATACCCTTTTTTTGTTTCTATATGTGTTGAGATAATCAATTCTGCAAGTTCTCTAAAACAGCCCTCACCGCCCTTGGCTGTGCAAATAAAGTCAACGGTTTCTTTTACAAACCCTATGGCATCGGCCGGGCAGGCTGTAAAACCGCATAATTTCATAATTTCCAAATCGTTACAATCATCGCCTATATAGGCAATTTCTTCACCTTTCAAGTTAAGCCGGCTCAAAATTTCCTTTAGTACAATTGGTTTATCTTTGGCGCCCAAATGTAGCTCAGTTATTTTTAATTTTTCGGCTCTTTTTTTAACAGATGGCGAAAATTCACCGGTAATAATTCCGGTATCAATTCCGGCCAGGTTGCGCAAACGCTCAACCCCCATGCCATCTTTGATATTAAACTTCTTTAAAACCTCCCCATTCTCACCATAATAAACACCACCATCCGTCAATACACCATCGCAATCGGTAAATAGGAATTTTATATGTTGAAGTTTATGAGATGACATGGTATTTATAAAATTTATAATTGGTTTATATGGCTGTCCAGCCGCCGTCAACAATCAGGTTAGCTCCGGTCATATAAGCCGAGGCATCACTCGCCAAAAATACTAAAGCTCCTTGATAATCGTCGGGTTGTGCCATCCTACCAAGCAATGTTTTTTGTGAGTAGTTTTGAATGAAAAACTCATTCTGACCATTTTCAACGCCACCCGGAGATAATGTATTAACTCTTACTCCTTTATTACCCCAATAAGCTGCTAAAAACCTGGTAAAGTTTACTACGGCTCCTTTGGTTACCGGGTAAACAGGCGACTTATAAAAAGTTTGTTCGCCACATTCGTTGCGGTAAATGGTTTGGTCGGGCCCAACAATGCCGTATGT
>CAIYNX010000013.1 GCA_903927645.1 uncultured Mucilaginibacter sp. | reverse complement strand
TTGCCGGCGACCACGAGCCTGTAGCGATAAGGTAGGCATCGCCTTTATAATCGCCATTTTTAGTAGTTACCGAAGTTATTTTTCCGGCATTTTCGTTAATTTTTACCACCTGGGTATTTCTATGGATTTTTACACCCGATTTTTCAAGCTGATTGATTAAGCCAGCCATTAGTTTGTTGGGATACATATGGGCATCGCAACGGTAATGTACACCGCCTAATACATCCAATTCAATATCCGGTTGTAAATTGCGGCATTCGGTAGGGTTAAGGTATTGAGCATCCAAGCCAAGTGCATGCGCTTTTTCAACCATGTGAATTTCTTCTTCTTCCACCTTGGGCGATTTGAATAGCATCAATATACCCTTATCAGCTAAGCCAAAATCAATAGCCGCATCTTTTTCGAATTGATGGTATAATGACTTGCTTAACAGATTAATGTCTTTTAGCCCCACTGCCGAATTTTCAGCATGTTTTTTGTTAGCGCTTTTTAAAAACTTTAATCCCCAGCCAATTAATTCGGGATTAAGCGAAGGCTTTACATAAAAAGGACTCTTGCTATTAAACATCCACCTGATACCCTGTTCAACAATACCTGGCGAAGCAAGGGGAACGAAATGGCTTGGCGTAATCATCCCTGCATTGCCGAAGGAACAATTATCGGCCAAGCTGCCTTGTTCTAACACCTCCACCTCCCAACCGGATTTATGAAGGTAATAAGCCGAAAATAAACCTATAACCCCACCACCTATTATTATTGCTTTGCTCATAATTATCAAACACTTATAAATCTCTTCTTAAGGGTGAGATTTTAAATTAAATCAATTTTTAAAAATACCCATACCTTATAACACCTGAAAACCAAAGGCATATGGGTCGTCATCGTCAATTTTAATGGTATTGTAGCCATACACTTTTGCCCAACCTTCAATACCCGGTACAATGGCAGGAATATTTCCAATCATCACTTCATCCTCAACTGTACCTATAAACTGACTGCCAATAATACTCTCGTGGATAAATTTGTCGCCTTTTTTTAGCTTCCCTTTTGCATGCCATTGGGCCATACGTGCCGAAGTTCCCGTTCCGCATGGGGAACGATCAATTGCCTTATCTCCATAAAAAACAGCATTGCGTGCAGTTGCTTCCGGCGAGATGGTTTTGCCCGCCCAAAGTATATGCGAACAGCCGTTAATGGTTGGGTTTTCGGGATGAATGAAAGTGTATTTGTCGTTTATTTTTTGCCTCAAAACCCTGCTCCATGAAATGAGTTGATCAGCGGTATAATTTTCTAACCCTGTAAAGTTTGCCTGTGGATCAACAATGGCATAAAAATTACCTCCGTAACTTACATCTACTTTTATCGAACCTAAATCGGGGCATTCTACTTCCAAATTCTCGGCTGCAAGGTAAGCAGGTACATTTACCAATTTTACTGATTTTACCTTATTGCCTGACTGATTATAGCTAATTAATACCAAGCCGGCAGGAGCCTCCATGCGTACAATTCCCGGAGTTTTTGGACTGATTAAACCTTCCTCAATTGCAATGGTGATGGTGCCAATGGTACCGTGCCCGCACATGGGTAAACAACCGCTGGTTTCAATAAAGAGTACTGCTACGTCGTTTTCCGGATTATGGGGTGGATATAAAATACTTCCCGACATCATATCGTGCCCGCGAGGCTCAAACATTAGTCCTTTTCGTATCCAATCAAACTCCTTTAAAAAATGTTGACGTTTTTCGCTCATGTTATGCCCCTGCAGATTAGGGCCTCCACCAGCCACCAACCTTACCGGGTTACCACAAGTATGCGCATCTATACAAAAAAAAGTCTTGGTCATTTTTTATACTCGTTATTAAACAGTCGCCAAATTTTCAATGGGTTATCTGTTTTTAATTCATCGGGCAACAAATCTTCCTGCCAATTTTGCCAGCAAACGGGACGGACAAAGCGTTTGATGGAGGAAGTTCCAACTGAAGTAAACCTACTATCGGAAGTAGCCGGAAACGGACCCCCATGCATCATGGCATTACCAACCTCAACCCCTGTAGGTGGATTGTTTAAAATTACCCTTCCGGCAAGAATGGCTAATTGCTTGGTTATTTGTTTATAATTAGGAAGTTCTTCAGCATCAGCCATAATAGCGGCCGTAAGTTGGCCTTGCAAAGAGTTTAACACCTGTTCAAGTTGATGTGCATCATCGGCAACTACTAATAGCGAATAGGGGCCAAAAACTTCCTCTTTATATTTTTCATTAGCTAAAAAATCAACTGCAGAAATTTCGGTAACAGTTGCCAAGCCTTGATTTACCTTTTCTGAATTTAATTTATCTGATTGAGCAATTACTGAAATTTCGGGTGATGTTAACCTTTCACTTACTAATTTATTGTAATTTAAGCAGATTCCTTGGGTTAACATGGTTGCAGAATTTACATTGGCAATTCCTTCTGCAAGTGCAGTTTTAAACCTGTTTAAACCTGTTGATTTGATTCCCAAAAGCAAGCCGGGGTTGGTGCAAAATTGACCAACACTCATAGTAATTGAATCGGTAAAGGTTTTTGCTAATTCTTCAGCCCGTTTTTCAAGAGCCAAAGGCAATAACACAATCGGGTTGATGCTACCCATTTCGGCAAAAACGGGGATCGGTTCATCCCGTTCTCGAGCCATTTTCATCAATGCTGTACCACCTTTTAAAGAGCCTGTAAAAGTTACAATTTTAGTGTTTGGGTGTTTTACCAATGCTTCTCCAATTACGTAGCCATCATCATACAATATTGAAAATACACCTTCGGGTAATCCATGCGCTTCGGCTACTTTTTTAATAACTCCGGCTACCAAGGCACTTGTTCCGGGATGTGCAGGATGCGCTTTGACTACAACCGCACAGCCAGCTGCCAATGCCGCTGCGGTATCTCCCCCGGCCACCGAAAATGCCATGGGGAAATTACTAGCACCAAACACAACGGCCGGACCTAGTGGTACCATCATTTTACGGATATCCACTCTTGGAATAGGTTGCCTGTCGGGAATAGCGATATCAATAATAGCTTCAACCCAAGATCCTTCTTCCAATAAGGCAGCAAACATATTGAGCTGGTTGGTAGTTCGTCCTAGTTCGCCTTGTAATCTGGGAGCGGCTAGTCCGCTTTCGCTCATGGCGCGTTCAATTAGCTCCGGACCAATCGCTTTAAGTTCCTCGGCAATGGCACGCAAAAAAGCTGCTTTTTTATCTTTACCTATATGCTGATACTCGCTAAAAGCCTTCCAGGCCAAATTCATGGCTTCTTCAACCTCCGTTAAAGTAGCTATGTAAAAATCACCCGGTAAAGAGGTTCCCGATGAGGGGTCGACTGCCCTAAATGTGAAATTGTCGCCTTCCGCGTATTGGTAACCTATTATATTTCTGGTATCCATGGCAATAGATAATGTTTGTAATAATTAAAAAACTCAATCTAAGTAACAATAGCTAGCGCAATTTGTTTAAGCTCCCCAACTTCCTGCGGGTAATTGTGGTCTGGTTGCC
>CAIYNX010000012.1 GCA_903927645.1 uncultured Mucilaginibacter sp. | reverse complement strand
ATTGGGGCTTATTTTTAAGATTCCCCCAACCTATGTTTTTGGGGATATTTTAGCGGAGTTCATCAAATCTAAAAATATAAAAACCGCTATTGAGCTGGGTGGCTTTCCGGGCTATTATGCCATCTACCTAAAAAAATACCAAGAACTGGAGACTACCCTTTTTGATTATTTCATTCACCCCGAATTGATCAACCAGCTGCTTGCGGTAAATGGTCTACAGTCGGGCGATATTGACATTATTGAAGCCGACCTATTTGAATACCAAACCCCAAAGGTGTACGATTTGGTATTATCCTTTGGTTTGATAGAGCATTTTGTTGATACAAAGGCTATTATTGCCAGCCACCTACAGTTTTTAAAGCCGGGCGGGGTGCTATTTATTACGCTACCAAATTTTAAAAGCGTTAACGGCTGGGTACAAAAAAACTTCGACAAAGAAAATTACCATAAGCATAACATCAGTAGCATGGACCTACTGTTATTAAAAAAATGCTGTACCGATTTAGGACTTACCGAAGTAGAGACCTATTACCATGGCAAATTTACTGTATGGCTGGAGAACAAAGGGCATCAAAATGCCTTTACAAAGCTAATAGTGAAGCTTATTTGGCTGGCTGGTAAAGTTATAACGAAAGTTGTACCGTTCGAGAGTAAGGCATTATCGCCCTATATTGTGGTAAAAGCGGTGAAGGGGCAAGAATAGGTTTAACGAGGTTTATGATACCGACAAATTAAAACCCTGAGCCTTTGCGGCCGGGTTTTAATGTATTTTTTAACTTTTGGTAATTACCAAACTTTTTCTTTGGCAATAGCGCAAACTGTTTTCACCAACGATACGCTTTTAAAAAACAAAGAGGTTGCATGTGTTGTTGAACGCTGAGCCTGCTCGTTATTATTATTGCTTTGTTGAAACTGGTAACCTACACCCAACATAAGGGCAAACATTACCGGAACTAATAATAAGATAAATGGGTTTGAGTTTGTAATCAGCTTTTTCATTTTCGAAATTTTTTGATGACACAAATAAACATTAAAGGTTTAAACCTGTAAAATAATTTAGACCAACTGGCTTTTATTATAGATGAATATTAACAAGCCTATATTTTACCTGTTTGTCGGATTTTTTAGGGCGTTTATCTAAAAAACAAAACATTGCATTATATTTCGGCATTATTTAGCATAAAAATAGCAAAAGGTAAATGAAACCCATCTGGCAAATTCTTATCCATCTGTTTACCTGGCTTGCCTTGCTTACTTTTTTTGTTACCATTACGGTTAACAATACCAAAATAACTCACCTCGAAATGTGGGTATATTTTGTTGTTTACCCCTCCATCAATATCTCTTTGTTTTATATCAATTTCCTGGTATTGGTTCCGAACTTTTTAGATAAAAAAAAATACGGGCTTTTTATTTTATCCATTTTGGTATTGGTGCTTCTTTATGGTTTTGGTAAATATGGTGTAGCCCTAATATTTAAAGAAGTGGTTTTGGTGAGAGATAAAGGGATTCAAATTGGCTTTGGAACATTTTTTTGGGGTACCATTTTCACCAGCTTTATTTTCCTTTTTTTAAGTACGGTTTTAAAATTTACCATTGATTGGTTCTCGAACGAGCGTATTCAGCGCGAACTTGAAAACCAACGGTTAACCGCCGAGCTGGCCTTTTTAAAATCGCAGATCAACCCCCATTTTTTGTTCAATTCACTTAATAGTATATATTCTCTGGCCTACCAAGGTTCGGATGATACGCCGGAGGCTATTTTAAAGCTATCAGAAATTATGCGGTATATGCTGTATGAATGCAATGATAACAAGGTTGATTTGGAAAAAGAATTTCAATACCTTCATAACTTTATCGACCTGCAAAAAATACGCTTTGCCAACAAGGCCTTTATTGATTTTACCATTGAAGGTAAGGTAGAGGGGCAACAAATAGTACCCTTACTGCTCATAGCCTTTATTGAAAACGCCTTTAAACATGGGGTGGCAAATAATCCAGAAACACCTATTTTGCTGCAAATTAAGGTAGAAGGGGCTCAACTGCAGTTTTTTATAAAAAATGTAAAACACAGCCATAACCGCGACCCAGAAGGTGGAATTGGCTTAAACAACGTAAAACGGCGGTTAAAACTACTATATCCCAATAAATTTAATTTGGATATAATTGATGAAACCGATACTTATAGTGTAAGATTATCATTAGTTTTATAGCATGATCCGATGCCTGATAGTTGATGACGAGCCTTTGGCGCTGCATATATTGGAAGACTACCTATCCAAGGTTCCGTTTTTGCAGTTGGTAAAATCAACCACCAACCCCATTGAAGCATTAACCCTGGTACAGGACAGACAAATAGACCTTGTTTTTCTGGATGTGCAAATGCCGGAGCTTACGGGCATACAATTCTTAAAAATTGCCAATGGCAAAGCCAAAGTTATTTTAACCACCGCTTATCCGCAATACGCGTTGGAAGGCTATGAGCTTGATGTAATTGATTACCTGTTGAAGCCTATCGCTTTTGATCGTTTTTATAAATCGGTGCAAAAAGTACAAGCGGCCTTGCAGTCTGCCAGTACCAATACGCCTATTGTCGCCCCAAGCGAACCAGTTACCAATCGGCAAGATTTTTTGAGCGATTTTATTTTTGTAAAAACCGAGCATAAAATACAAAAGGTGTATTTAAACGATATTTTGTTTATAGAGGGTTTGAAAGATTATATATCCATATTTACCCAAGCCGAGCGCATTATCACCTTGCAAAACATGAAAAAAATGGAGGATGCCCTCCCTCCCCAATATTTTACTAGAGTGCATAAATCGTACATCGTATCTATCAATAAAATAGATAGTATTGAACGAAGCCGCATATTTATTGGCGAAAAAATTATCCCTGTAGGCGATACCTACCGCGAAGACTTTTTTAAAATTATTGACGGAAAGAATATTTAGCGCCTGAATTATGGCTGTGAAGCCACGGTTTTTGGGGAATATGGCGAGTGGCTGCGCGGGTACGATTTTTAAAACTCTGCATTATGAGCTTGTGGCTGTGAGGACACAGCCACAAGGGGTGGAAATTTCTTAAGAATGGGTGATTTTCCGTCACATCTACACCAACAAAAGGCAAGAATTTGGGCTAGTGGCTGTGAGGACACAGCCACGGGGGGTACTTGCAACTTGATGCTCAATACTGGCTACTTTTTACTAGCTACTTGATACTAAATACTAGTTACTAATTAACCAGTTTTAGTTTAATCCTATTTTCCACTTCTTTTACCAATTCTTCTATCGGGTGTCCGTTAGGTTCAATAGGCTCTAACACTTCCCAGGTCATCCTGATAAAGGTATTGAGCGGATATAAACCATACCGTATCATTTTCCATGAATTGTTTATGGCAATGGGTACCAATAAGGCATCGGGGCATTTTTTTAATAGGGTTGCTATCCCAGCCGATTGAAACGGTTTAATTTTACCATCCTTTGATCGTGTTCCTTCCGGAAAAATTACCGCCGACCAGTTATTGTCTTTCATCCTACCCGCAAACTTTACAATCTCGGTGATGGATTGGCGGGCATCATTTCGATCAATATTTGCCCCACCTCCATATTTTAGGTTATAGGAGATGGAAGGGATCCCCTTGGTAAGCTCAATTTTTGAAATAAACTTGGCATGGTATTTACGCAAATGGTAAATTAAAGGCGGTATATCGCACAGGCTTTGGTGGTTGGAAATAAATATTTTTGGTCTGTTTAGAGGTAAGTTTTGCTTATTTATAAAAATAACAGGATTTCCTACCAAATAAAAAGTACTTGAAAGAAACATGTTTAAGGTATCAACCGTCCACTTATGTGCCCGGTATCCAAATAATTTATAGGCCAGCCATTGTATTGGCTGAAAAATAAGCAAGAACAAGAAAAAAGCAACAAGCGCGAATGGGGTTAATATATACCCTAAGAATTTTCTCATAAACAAAACAAATGTATATTATTTATGGATATTTTTTGTGGTTTATACCTTATTTTCAATAATTAACAATTGCAGTTTCAAAACTGCCGCAACTGTCATCGAGTCGGTAATCATGCCATCAAAAACCATGCGGTACACTTCAGCAAATGGCAATTTCCTTATAACCAGTTGTTCCGTTTCTTCCGGTTCGGCTTCAAATTGCTCCAGGTTGCGGGCCAAATATACAATGCTCAGCTCATCGCTTACCGAGTTTGAGAGGTGCATGCGTACCAGTTCGGTCCAATTATTTGCCTTTAAACCAGTTTCTTCCAACAACTCTCGTTTAGCAGAATCAAGAGGATTTGTGCCTAAAGGGCCACCACCTTCGGGCATTTCCCAACTATATTGCCCTAATGGAAAACGATACTGACCAACCAAATAAGTATTAAATTCGGCATCCAAAGGTAAAATACCAATAGCATAGTTTTTAAAATGCACCTTTCCATAAATACCCGGATTGCCCGCAGGGTTTAGTACCTGATATTCGGTAAGACTAATCCAGGGGTTATCATATATCTCCTGTTCCGAATTAATTTTCCAAGGATTGGTTTCTTCCATGTTATGCATGTAATTGTGCTTTACAATTTTAAATTATTGAGCTGCTCATAAAAATAACTAACAAAACTACGCTTAATGATGGTTTTTAAACCTGATTTAATATGCATTTAATAAACATTTATAAATTAATTAACATATTGTTGGCTTTTTCAATCAAACCGCTTAACTTACCGTCATAAATAAAGAATAAAATTTAACAGGCCTTAATAAGCTAGTAATTTAAACGGAGGTTGTTAATTTTCAACCCATGCAAACTATACCTGGATTGTAGCAAAAATGGTTAAAAAAGAAAAACAAGCATTACGAGTAGCTGTACTTGACCTTTATGATGGTATTAAAAACGAAGGCATGCGCGGGTTTAATGAAATATTGACCCAATATAAAACCAAAAACAACATTGAATTAAGTTTTGACGTTTTTGATGTACGTCGAAAAACAGAAATACCCGGGCTTGATTATGATATATATATTTCGAGCGGCGGGCCGGGTAGTCCGCTGGATAGTGAAGGTACCGAATGGGAGAAAAAATATTTCAGCTTAGTTGATAAATTAGAAGACCATAATCTGGGTAATCATTCGCATAAAAAATATGGTTTTTTTGTTTGCCACTCGTTTCAGTTATTGTGCCGTAAATATAAACTGGGCGAAATAAATATGCGGCGGTCGGCCTCATTTGGGGTATTGCCGGTACATAAAACTCAGATTGGATTAAATGAGCCCGTTTTTGAAGGTTTAGCCAATCCTTTTTTTGCGCTCGATTCGCGACTATGGCAGGTAGTAAACCCCAATATGAATAAATTTACCGAGCTTGGTATGCAATTGGTTGCCATCGAAAAAGAGCGCCCGCATGTTGATTTGCCAAGGGCATTGATGGCTATAAGGCTGAGTGATTATTTTTTCACTACCCAGTTTCACCCGGAAGCAGACCCCACCGGAATAAAAAACCTTTTGCTGGAAGATGAGAAGAAAAAAGAAGTAGTTTTTGAGCATGGTATTGAAAAATACAATGAAATGCTTGCTAATATTGACGATGTTGATAAAATAACGCTTACCAAACAAACCATTATTCCAAATTTTTTGGATCAGGCAGTAGCAAGCTTACATGAATCTTAAATTCCTTTAATAAAAATAAAAAGCAGGTTAAGTAGTACCCTTTTTACTTTGCATAACTATTAATTTTATAGCGATCTCCTATATATATTCCCGTATCATTAAAATGACCTAAATACTATTTAGTTTATTTAAGCGTATATAACAAAATGTATTAAATTTGCATAGTGGATTTTCAAACAATTATAACCGTTGCTTTATTTGTGTTAGCCCTAGGCTATATGGGAAGGCTCATTTACAAGAATTTATTTTCGAAGAAAGAATGCGGTAGTAATTGTAAATGCAGCGTTGATTTTTCAACCATTGAAACCGGCAAAACACAAAAACATTTGTAGGCCAACAAACCTATCCTATTTATAATTTTATTTTTGGTAATATAAATGGCTGATAAACAAGTTTTTCAAACTGACACCCCAAGCAGGTGGATCCGCTTTAAATGGATTAGTCGCGCATTGGTAATAGTATTGATTTGTAGTGTTATTGCTGCAATTGTTACCGTTACTTCCAAACAATACCCTTCACTTCCTAATTTAAATCCAGCACCAAAAAAGCTTTCAAAAGAGGAACTGGAAACGCTAAAAAAATCAAAAAAGTACAAAGACTTTAAGATTGATAAAAGTGAGATCCAAAAAATGGCTAAGGCCAGACATTTGCATCAAATAAAACACCCAAACAATAAAGATCGTATCAATGCCGGCTTTTACCGAGCATGGGAGCCCCAAGCCTATAATTCGCTCGAAAAATATATTAGCAGGCTCGACATGGTAGTGAGCGAAGGTTTTTACGTTTTTCCGAAACGTGATACCATGGTAGCAAATGTTGATACAGGATTGCTGCATATTAATAAAAAATATAAAAAGCCTGTTATCATTTCATTATCAAACTATGTTAACATAAACAATGTTTCTGGGGGCTATGATAGTAAAGATGTTGAGCGAATTATAAAAAGTAAAAAATTACGCACCCAATTTATTTACAGTATAGCCCGAAATTTGGCGCGATATAAATTTCAGGGGGTAAACCTTGATTTGGACGATATTAAGGATATTAACAGCAAAAATTACATCGCTTTTGAAAATGATCTTTATAAAATACTACATCCGCTTGGTTATTTAGTAACTCAAAACGTTATCCCTGATGATGACAAATACCAATTGGAAAGGCTTCAGCATGTTAATGATTATTTGTTTGTGATGGCTATTGATCAACATAACGATCAAAGCAATGCAGGCGATTTATCAAACAGGTTTTGGGTTGAAAAAATATTGGATGTAGTTTGTAGGCGTATACCAAGCGAAAAAGTGATTTTAACCATTGCAGGTGGTGCCTATGATTGGCCCGAAAGTAGTTTGGGTAAATCAATAGGTTACCAGCAGGCAATAAGTACCGCTCAGGAAAACAAGAGTAAAATAATTTATGATCCAAACTCATCAAACTTGCATTATTCCTATTATGATGCTGATAGTTTGGAGCATACCGTTTACTTTACTGATGCTATTACCAATTTCAATATTATCAGAATGGCTGATGATTGGGATACCGGTGGGGTAGCATTATGGCGTTTAGGTTCAGAAGATCCTCGGCTTTGGACATTTTTTCAAAAAAACCTATCGATAGATTCATTAAGAAAAACCGGTGTAGACGTAAAAAGATTAACCAATGTTGGACTTAGCAATAGCGTTGATTATGACGGCAATGGCGAAGTACTCGATCTGATAACCACACCTACCGTTGGTAAAATTAGTGTAGATTTAGATACTTCGAGTTTCTTTTTTACCAACCAGCATTATATCAAGCTACCAACCAAATATGTTATCAGAAAATATGGCTATGCACCAGGTAAAATAGTGTTAACTTTTGATGACGGTCCCGATCCGGAGTTTACCCCTCGGATTTTAGATATATTAAAACGCGAACATGTACCAGCGGCCTTTTTTATTGTTGGTTCAATGGCCGAAAAAAATATACAAATTTTACGCAGAGAGTTTGATGAAGGGTATGAGATAGGTAACCATACTTATTTGCATCCGGATATCTCGACAGTAAGTGTTGATAGAGTAAAATTAGAATTAAACGCCACACGCAAATTAATAGAATCTGTAACAGGCCGAAGTACCATATTATTCAGACCACCATTTAATGCCGACGCCGAGCCAAGAACACTGGCGGAGGTAATTCCGGTAGCCGAAAGTAGAAAACAGAGTTATATAAATATTGGCGAATCAATAGACCCATGGGATTGGCAACCCGGTGTTACTGCCGATAGTATTTTAGCACGTACCATTAGGCAAAAAGATGCCGGATCAATGCTTTTGCTACACGATGCCGGGGGCGAAACACGTGAAGAAACGGTAAAGGCATTGCCCGGAATTATTCATTTTTTCAAGAGTCATGGTTACCAATTCACAACCATTGCCGCCGTTTTAAATCAAAGCAAAAACGACTTGATGCCCGAAATTAAAGATGATGCCAATTCGGGCGTTTTAGGAACCTTTTATAATATTTTTTTACAAGGTATTTATTATAGTAATTGGTTTTTACTATACCTTTTCCTTTCGGCCATATTTCTGGCTGTTGGAAGGGTAATTTTAATAGCCATATTAGCGATTAGGCAATACAAGGAAGATAAGGACCTGAATAAAGATTTAATTACGCCAACATTACTTCCTGCCGTTAGTATTATTGTGCCGGCTTATAATGAAGAAGTTACTGCAAATAAAACCATTGAAAGTTTATTAAAAACGCAATATCCTAACTTTGAGATCATTTTTATTGATGACGGATCAAAGGATAAAACATTCAGCATAGTGAGTGGCACCTATGGTAATCATCCCAAAGTAAAGGTGTTAACCAAACCAAATGGAGGCAAAGCCTCGGCACTTAACTATGGTATAAGCAGGGCTGAAAATGATTTTGTAGTTTGTATAGATGCAGACACGCAGTTAAAAGAGGATGCCATTTACCAAATGATGACTTACTTTACTGATGATGAAATTGGGGCAGTAGCAGGTACGGTAAAGGTTGGGAATGAAATAAATTTAATAACCAGATGGCAATCAATTGAATACATTACCGCCCAAAATATGGATAGGCGCGCTTTTGATTTAATAAATAGCATTACAGTGGTACCCGGAGCTATTGGTGCCTTCAGAAAATCGGCTATTGAAAAAGCCGGGGGATTTACCTACGATACTTTGGCCGAAGACTGCGACCTAACCATGCGCATTTTAAAGCAAGGTTATATTGTTAAAAATTGTGATAATGCCATTGCCTTTACTGAGGCTCCTGAAACTTTGTCGGGCTTATTAAAACAACGTTTTAGATGGAGTTTTGGGGTGATGCAAAGTTTTTGGAAAAATAAGGACGCCCTGTTCAATAAAAAGTATAAGTTTTTTGGAATGGTGGGTATGCCTAATATACTTGTTTTCCAAATTGTATTGCCACTTTTCTCTCCGCTAGCCGATTTAATGATGATTGTTGGTTTATTTGGCGAAAAACCGGGCAGAATTTTGGGCTATTATGTAGCCTTTGTGTTGATTGATTTTGTTGTTGCCATCATAGCTTTCTGGATGCAGAAAGAAGACTTTAGGAAGCTTATTTATATAATCCCTCAACGCTTTATATGGCGACAATTGATGTATTATGTATTGTTTAAATCAGTACGCAAAGCGTTAAAAGGAGAGTTAAGCGGTTGGGGTGCTTTGAAACGTACAGGTAACGTTACTTTAAAGAAAGAGCCATTACCATTATCAACTTAAAATTCAATGCAAAGCTTGTATAATGTTTGGAGGTAAAGTACGCGTGTTCTTTACCTCTTTTCTATTAAACAAACAGCATATGCAACCACTCCTTCTTCTCTTCCAATAAAACCCAATTGCTCATTGGTGGTTGCTTTTATAGAAATATCTTCAATATCGATTTTTGCCGATGCGGCTATATTTTTTTGCATTTGTGGTATGTGCGGGTTTATTTTTGGAGCCTCTAAACAAACCATGGCATCGATATTACTTATTTGCCAATGATGTTGATTTAATAAGTCAACTACATGTTCAAGTAAAATAAGGCTACTAATACCGCGCCATCTTTCATCTTTGTTTGAAAAATGAAAACCAATATCACGTAAATTAGCGGCTCCCAACAAGGCATCACAAATGGCATGCAGTAAAACATCCGCATCCGAATGTCCAAAAGCACCTGCATGATGCTCTAGGTTTATTCCACCTAGTATAAAAGGATGATTTTCTCTAAGCTGGTGTACATCAAAGCCAAAACCCACTTTAATTTTTGCCATATTATTTTTTTACTGCCGATCCTAAATTGGCTGATAATGTAAACCTGATGGTGTTGGCAAAAGGGCTATTTTGTTGTGGTGCAGAAATATATGAAAAATCAAGGTTTAGTAATTGATACCTAAAACCTAAGCCCATGGTAAAGTAATTGGCACCCCCAGAATTAGGATTTTGATAAAAATAACCTGCGCGAATTGCAAAAATATGATTGTACAAATACTCCACGCCCGGCGAATAGGTAATTTGCTCCAACTGCTGACTAATGCCTTGAGGCGCATCAGAGAATGATTGAAATATACCCTCAACTACTGAAATATTATCGTTACTAATCGGGTTACCTTTAGCATCTCTTCTGGTAAATGGTACCATTAACTTATTTAGGTCAACCGTAAAAGTGAGCTGGTTATATTGATCAAGATTAAGCGTGTTTGCAATTCCCACTTTTAAGTTTGATGGTAAAAAATCTTTAACGCCATTATCGCTATAGCTTACCTTAGTACCAATATTTGAAACATTTGTACCAAAAGAAAAACCACCTTCTTTCCCAAATTCGCTAATTTTAGTTTTATAAAATAAAGAAAATCCTACAAAAAGAGCATTTCCGGCCTGAGAAGCATCACCGGTTGCAGATGAAAATCTACTATCGGAAAGGTTAGAATGCACATATCCACCAGATAAACCCAATGAAAATCCATCACCAAATTTACGGCCCCAAGCAACGTTTATTGAATATTCATTAGGGTAATAAGTACCTTGTGAATTTTGATTAGGATCATATAATTGAATAGTACCGTCGTTAAAATATCTAAGTGATACACCAATGGCGTTACGGTTATCAACAACATGGGCATAGGTTAAATAAGAAAGGCTCAAATCAGGAATTAGTTGCCTTAACCAAGGGCTATAAGAAACAGAAACACCATCAGTATTTTCAAGAAAGGCCAATTTAGCAGGATTCCAATAGGTATCATTCAAATCAGAACTTAGTGCTACACCTGCATCGCCTAAAGCACCAGAACGAGAATCGGGAGTAATATTCAAAAAAGGAACAGCGGTACGTGGGGCATTTAAATTAGAACCATTGGTATTTAAGCCAGTTTGAGCTAATGATAAGGTAGGTAATATAGCCAGTATTAAATAAAATACAGCATTTTTTGAAAATAACTTCATGGCGCAAATTAAATAAAATATAGAATTAAGTCAAATACACAAACGTGAAAACGAATTATTCAGTATATCAAAATTAATGAGCAACATTTTTTATTTTTATCCGTATTATTTGTACCTTTAAAAATTCGAAATTGATAATATTATACATTATTATAGTTTTTAAAATTATTTATTTACATTTACCCCATAAAAAAATTGAATATATGAAAGGACTATTTACTAAAACTGCTATTGTGCTATCTGCTATAGGTACATTTATGAGTAGCTGCAGTAAACATCAGGTATCTGAAAAAACCGGTATTTCGTACAACGATAAAAATACAGGCGGATTTATACGGTTTAAAAAAACACATCCAACTCCCGGTCCGGGATTGGTTCCTATAGAGGGTGGAACTTTCGTATTGGGTGGAAGTGCCAATCAAGATGTTTCATATGACTTTAATAATTCTCGTCGTAGGGTAACAGTTCCTTCATTTTATATGGATGAAACTGAAGTATCAAACCAAGATTGGCTTGATTATTTACACTGGATAAGCGTTTCATATCCAGGCGATCGTGAAATTTATTATAATGCCCTTCCTGATACATTGGTATGGCGCAGACCATTGTCATACAATGAGCCTTATGTTGACAATTATCTAAGGCATCCTGCATTTCAGGATTATCCTGTAGTTGGTGTTTCATGGGATCAGGCACAAGAATATTGTAAATGGAGAACTGACCGTGTTAACGAAAATATTTTACGTAGCACCGGCAGGCTAACTTCATGGAAAGAATTGAACGGTGGCGGTGCTACCCCTGTAGCCAGGAAAGGTTCAAAAACTGCAGCTCCTTCTACTAATACAGCTAAAGCACAACCATTTAATACAGACATTTATTTAAATGGACAATTAACCGGAGCTGGTTATGATGGTAAAAACATGATTGCAGATTTAAACCCAAATGCAAAAGCAACAGGTACAGATAAAAAAGCAACTTCATCACCAGTAAGGCCTGTACGTTTAGAGGATGGTATTTTGAAACAAGCTTATCGTTTACCGTCTGAAGCTGAATGGGAATATGCAGCTTTAGCTTTGATAGGAAACACTAATTTAGAAAATATCAATGAGGGAAGAATTTATCCATGGAATGGTTTAAGTTTACGTTCGGCTCAAAGATCAACTCAAGGTTTATTACTTGCCAACTTTAAACGTGGTAATGGTGATAATGCAGGTGTTGCAGGTTACTTAAATGATAAAGCTGATATTACTGCGCCTGTTAGATCTTTCCAACCAAATGATTTTGGCTTATATAACATGGCCGGTAACGTAAATGAGTGGGTAGAAGATACCTACCGTCAAACCTCTTTTGAAGAATTTGAAGACTTTAACCCATATAGAGGAAGCCAGTACACAAGCAAAAGATTTTCTGATGCTACTAAAGGTACCTATGCAAAGGATAAATATGGTCGTCCAATTTTGGAACCAGCTCCTTCTGCTAAAAAATTGAAATACAGCGAATTATTAGCTGCACAAAAAGCTCAGGCCGATGCTGCCGCTGCTGCTAATCCACCTGCTACTGATGCAAGTGCAACAGGAGCAGCTGCACCGGCAACAGGAACAGCTGCACCAGCTACTACCGCACCCACTCAAGATATTTTATCGCTTAACATCAACGGTTCAAGCGGAAACCAATCACTTGATGGTGGTGCGTTTAATCCTGATAAGAGAAGTGTTGGAGATCCGGTAAATCCTGCCTTGTATGGTACAACAACTTTGGTACATGATAAATCAAAAGTTTACAAAGGTGGTTCATGGAATGATTTAGCATTCTGGTTAAACCCGGCAGCAAGAAGGTTCTTGGATGAAGATGATTCAAGTGCAGAAATTGGTTTCCGTTGCGCTATGACTTTAGTGGGTGGCCCTGAAGTTGTAATCAATAACAAACCTCACTTCTTAGTTAAAAAAGCAAAAGTTGTTAATTATAAAAAATAATTAATTAGTTTTTATAACTAAAGGCATAAAAAAAAGCGGTTAATTAACCGCTTTTTTTTTGCCTTTAGTTTTTATTAAATCAAAATCAATACCTGATTTTTCTCAACTTTATCACCAGGTTTTATTTTAACTGATTTAACAACCAAATCATTTGTTGATTTAATAATATTTTCCATTTTCATAGCTTCAAGGGTAAATAAGTTATCTCCCTTTTTAACTTCCATACCATTGGTAACAAAAACATTTAATACCATTCCTGGCATAGGAGCCTTCACTTCGGTAAGCCTTGTTGTGTTGGCATAATTTATACCTAATTTATCAAGCAATATGTCAAATCCATCTTTAGCGTTTATATGGTATAAATTTCCATTTATTTTAAAACAGCCAATTTTTTCCTCCTTACTAAAGCTAATTAATTCGACATTATACGATTTAAAATTATTTATAACATGCCATTTGGTATCATTTATACTTGAAATATCAATATTTACCGGTTTGTTATTTACTAATAAAGTGCCTTGAGTTCTGTTTAACTCAAAGTTGTATTTATTATTTACATTGATGTATAGCATATAGATTGAATTTTAATAACCCTCAAACAATTATGAAATTTTTAACTAGCCAAAACACCTTTTATTGTTGGGTTAAAACATATTGAATAAGATTTGAACCCATTTTAAGTGCTTTTATCCTATTTTCTTGGGTATCACCAGCATAGGTGCCATAATCTTCCCAACCATTACCTAAATCGCACTCATAGGTATAAAAACAAACCAGCTTACCTTTATATATTAATCCAAAACCTTGCGGTCTTTTGCCATCATGCTCGTGTATTTTCGGCAAACCAACCGGAAAATCAAATTTTTGATGATAAACCGGATGATTTAAAGGTAATTCAACAAAATCAAGCTCAGGGAAAACCTTTTTCATTTGCGGTCGGATAAATTGATCCAATCCATAATTATCATCTATATGAAGAAAGCCACCAGCAATAAGATATTTACGAAGGTTTTTGGCCTCTTGATCAGAAAAAATAACATTACCGTGGCCGGTCATAAAAATAAAGGGGTAATTGAAAATTTCAGCACTACCAACCTCAACAACATCATCATTAGTTTGAAAATTGGTTTTTAAATTTTCGTTACAAAAATTTATCAAATTGGGCAAAGCTGTACGGTCGGCATACCAATCTCCACCACCGCTATATTTAAGCTTAGCCATTTTATAAGTAGGTACATTAAAACTACATACAAACAGCCCAGTTAAAAAAATCAACATTATAAGCCAAAAATGTTTCATGCTATCTATTTAAAAAATTGATTTCAAAACATGCTTCTAAAGCCGCAGTTTCTGTACGTAGTCGGTTTTGGCCCAAGGTAATGCCCAAATAATCATTACTTTGTGCAAGCATAATCTCATTCAAGGTAAAATCACCTTCCGGACCAATTAATATGGTATACTTACTATGTTTAATGAACGATGAATTTATACTTACCTTTTCAATATCCTCGCAATGAGCAATAAATTTTTGGCTACCATTGTTTTGTTGCTGCAAAAAGTTTTTAAAGCTAACAGAAGCGTTTAATTTGGGCAAATACGCGTTTCCAGATTGCTTTATAGCCGAAATGATGATTTTATTTAGCCTTTCAACTTTTAATTCTTTGCGCTCAGATCTTTCGCATATAATAGGCGTAACTTCATCTATACCAATTTCGGTAGCTTTTTCTAAAAACCATTCAAATCTCTCAATATTTTTGGTTGGCGCAACAACCATGTGCAAATAATGATTTCTTTTATTAAAATTATTTGTAATTGATACTATTTGTAGAATGGTTTTTTTGGGTGATGCGGATATGATTTTGGCATTATAAAACCCACCCTTACCATCAATCAAATAAATTAAGCTTCCTACATTTAACCTTAGCACACTGGTGCAATGCCTGCTTTCCTCTTCACTTAAATGGTATTCGGTATTTAGCTCATTGATATCGGGTGTATAAAAGAGGTGCATTTTATGGAAGATTAATGTAAATCTACTACATCCTCAGCACTTAAAAGCAGTTCAAGTTTAACCGATTCGATGTTTTGGTCGGATTTTTTTAATACCGTGATATTATAACCATTGGCTTCCTTTTGTTCTCCTACTTCCGGAATTTTACCAAATATATCGCCCAACCAACCAGAAACTGTATCATAGTCGCCATCTTCCGGTAAATCATGGGGCAAATGTTCGTTAACGTCGTATATTGGGGCCAGTGCGTTTACAATAAATTCAGAATCATTTACCTTTTCTACAATTGGTTTCTCCTCGTCAAACTCATCTTGTATTTCGCCTACTAATTCTTCAACAATATCTTCCAGGGTAACCATTCCGGCTGTTCCACCAAACTCATCCAACACAATGGCAATTTGAATTCTTTTTTGTTGTAATTCTGCCATTAAATCATTTATCTTTTTTGTTTCCGGCACAAAATAAGGCTTCCTGATAATGTCTTTTAGTACAATAGGGGTATTACGTGCTAAAAGTGGCAAAATATCTTTAGCATGTACAATACCAATTATTTTATCAATTACATCGTCATATACCGGCATGCGCGAGTAACCTTCAGATACCAAAATTTCAATGAGTTCATGTTGGGTAGTATTAACATCAAGTCCTGATATTTTAGTACGAGGTACCATAATATTTTTTACTACACGCTCATTAAAATCAAAAACATTTTGAATAAGTTCATGTTCGTTTGAATCAATTGCGCCAGTTTCTTTTCCTTGTTCAAGCAAATATTGTAATTCTTCCGAACTATGGTGTGGTTCAACCTCTTTAGGGTTAATACCTAAAAGTTTTAAAATAAAATTAGCAAACCCATTTAAAAGCCAAATAATTGGTTTGAAAACAATAAAGAAAAAACGAAGCGGAACAGAAATGGTCATGATGGTTGTAACAGACCTTTGTATAGCAATTGATTTAGGAGCAAGTTCACCAAAAACAATATGCAGAATTGTGATAAATGCAAATGCAACTACATGACTTACGTTTATAATAAAACCGGATGTTATAGTAAGCCCAAGTAATTCAAATAAATTGAGCATAATCTTTGTAACCACTTCTTGGCCTACCCAACCCAAACCTAATGATGCTATGGTAATTCCTAACTGGGTTGCGGCTAAATAGCCATCGAGATTTTGCATTATGGCTCTGGCAATCTTAGCAACACCACTGCCAGCCTTAGCTTGAAGCTCTATTTGAGAACCCCGTACCCTTACCATTGCAAATTCGGCAGCTACAAAGAAACCATTAAGCAATACCAAAAAGAAGGTAAGAAATAAATATAAACCGTTTATGTCTGTATCCGTATGAGGGCCCATGTATTAATTATTGGTGCAAAGGAAAGGTTGACTTATAAAGCTCTATACTTTCCAATATAACTTTGTACGCATAGCGTTTACCCAGAAGGTGTTCAATGGTAACATTTTTATCTTCTAGTTTTTTATAATCTTTAAAAAATCTTACAATTTCGGTCATGGCATGTGGTGGCAATTCGGCCAAATCATTGATATAATTTACCGACATATCATTTTTAGCAACCGCTATGATCTTGTCATCTTGTTCGCCATTATCAACCATGTGCATTACACCAATTACTTTTGCCTCAATGATCGACATTGGGAAAACATCAATTGAGCATAGTACCAGTATATCTAAAGGGTCGTTATCGTCGCAGTATGTTTGAGGAATAAAACCATAATTTGCCGGATACATAACTGATGAGAAAAGAACACGATCTAACTTCAACAAGCCTGATTCTTTATCAATTTCATATTTAGCTTTTGAACCTTTAGGAATTTCAATGATAGCATTAACAATTTCAGGAACATTGTCGCCCATTGAAACTTGGTGCCATGGATGTTGTGTACTCATTTAAAAAATAAATTAATTATTCAATATTTTCAGTAGTGTGCAATTTTACTCTAAAAAAAGTAATTACTAAGGGGACAGAAGTAATAACAATCAGCCCTAAAATAATATATTCCAAGTAGTTTTTCAATTCAGGAAATCTTTGCCCTAAAAAATAGCCCGATAATGTAAATGTACATACCCATGCTATGCTACCGATAAAATTGTACAAGCTAAATTTTTTAATATCAACTTTTACAATACCTGCAAAGATAGGTGCAAAAGTTCTAATTATTGGGAAAAATCTTCCTAAAACTAATGCCGATGCCCCATGTTTGGCGTAAAACTCTTTAGCGAGTTCAACATATTGCTTTTTAAAAAAAAAGGAATTGGGCTTATTGAATAATTTATTACCTGTTCTGTAACCAAACCAATATCCAACATAATTACCAAGCACTCCGGCAATGATTAGTGAACCGATTAATAAATAGATTGATTGTTGAATAGTGCCGGTTGAACAAAATAAACCAGACATAAACAGGAGATAATCGCCGGGAAGAAAGAAACCAAAAAAAAGACCTGTTTCGGCAAAAACAACAATAAGTAGGGCGTAAAACCCCAAACCTATAATTGATTGGGCATTAATTAAATATTGTATATATTCCCAAAAATTATGCATTCACTTTCTGTAAAGCTACAAAATTAAATATCAATTTGTAATGCTTTTGTTACAGAATTTACAATAGGTTTAAAATCAGGCTTGGATAGATCCCAATAATGATGGTTATAGCAACTGATAAATAAAGTACAATTTTATAAAACAGAGGTACAATTATTTCAGATCTGTCTGCCTCTTTGAAATACATGGCTATTATTACCTTAAAATAATAAAAAATACTAATGATGGCATTTAAAACTGCCAATAATACCAATATAAATTGGAATTGTTTAATAGCCCCTGCAAACATATAAAACTTACCAATAAAGCCGGCAGTTAATGGTATACCTGCTAAAGATAGCATGGCAACTGTAATTACAAAAGCTAATAAAGGATTTCTTTTTGATAAGCCATTAAAGCTTTCAAAATTATCATTGCCTGATTGTGCGCTAACTAAAATTAAACCTCCAAACGCAATTATAGAAGCTATGGAATAAGAGGTAGCATAGGTAAACACAGCGCTTGCTGAGCTTGAACCAATAGCTATAATGGCAAATAATAAATAACCTGCATGTGAAATGCTCGAAAAGGCAAGCATCCGCTTGAAGCTTTGTTGGTATAATGCTGTAATATTTCCAATAAACAAGGTTAATATGGTAATTATTAGTAATACCGGTACCCATAGATTAACTAATGGAATAAAACAAGCAGAAAACAACCTTAAAAATGCCGCAAAACCAGCTGTTTTAACAACGGTAGACATGAATGCGGTGATAAGCGTGGGAGAACCTTCATAAACATCGGGTGTCCAGAAATGGAAAGGAGCTGCGCCAACTTTAAATGATAAGCCTACTATGATGAGCAACAAACCGGTATAAAGCAGTGGATCAATTTGTTTACCTTGATGACTTAGTACCCAATCATGTATGATATCTAAATTAAAAGATCCCGTTGCACCATAGATGAGGGCAATACCAAACAATAAAAATCCGGTTGAAAAGGCACCCATTAAAAAATATTTCAAAGAAGCTTCGTTTGATGCAAAGTCGTTCTTTTTTATACCAGCCAAAATATACAAGCTTACAGACATTATCTCGATACCTATGAACAACATGGTAAGGTTATGGAATGAAACCATCACGATAATACCCGCTAAAGCAAATAATATGATTGAATAATATTCGGCAATGTGGCTGCTGATTTTTTCGAAATATCCTTTTGAAAGTAGTATAATTAAAATTGTTGAAACAATGGTAATTGCAGAAAATGCGATTGCATAATTATCAAACAACATCATGCCGCTGTAAATAGGTTGGGCATTGCCATTCCAATGAAATATAGCTAAGCCTAAAGCAAGCAACAGACCAATGATGGTAACAGGTAATAAATACTTTGTGGCTTTAAATAACCCAAAATACAAAAGAAATATTGGTAATACAGATATTACAATTAGGGTTTCCATTATTTTACTTGTACGAATTTTAAATTTACCGAATCGACCAGATTATTTACGGCTGCCTCAGAAATATGAAGGATAGGTTGCGGGAATATCCCTGTTATTATAATTAAACCACAAATAATAGCTAATACTACTACCTCAGAGCCTGCTATATCCGTAAAGGTAAGGGTTAACTCGTTTGGCTCTCCATACATTACTTTTTTAAACATCCTTAGCATATATACTGCACCAAATATTAATGTTAAACCTGCAATGGCCATAAATAATATATTGGCATTAAATATACTTTGGAGTAATAAAAATTCACCAATAAAACCATTTGTTAATGGTAAGGCTACCGTACCTAAAACAATTATCAAAAAGGCTATTGAGAATTTAGGTGCCACTTTTGCTATGCCACCAAGTTGGCTTAAATCGCGCGTGTGTAACCTTCTACTAATTATATCCCAAATAAAGAATAAGCCAACAACGTTTATGCCATGGCTAAGCATTTGTATCATGGCTCCTTGAAGACCAACGCTACTCCAAACAAAAATACCTGCCGCAATTAAACCTACGTGAGCAATTGATGAATAAGCAACCAATCGTTTTCCATCCTTTTGGGTAAAGGCAATGATGGAGGCATAAATTATACCAAAAACAGAAAGTATCACCGCAAGACCTTTCCATTCAATAAATCCACCGGGAACAACTGGAATCATCCACCTTATAACTCCATAAATACCCATTTTTAGCATAATACCTCCCAGCATCATGGTGCCTGCAGAGGGCGCTGTGGTATAAGTATCCGGTTGCCAGGTGTGGAAAGGAAATATTGGCATCTTAATAGCAAAAGCAAGGAAGAAAGCCCAAAATACCCATGATTGGTTATGGTTTACCAACGTAAGGTTATAAAATTGATGTATATCAAAAGTTGCTGATGGCGTAATAAAATATAAATAAATTAAGGCCAGCAACATGAGTAATGAGCCCGAGAAGGTATATATAAAAAACTTTATAGTAATTTTTACCCTGTTTTCGCCACCCCATAATGCACAAATAAAATATATTGGGATAAGGGCAGCTTCCCATCCTACGTAAAACAAAAATCCGTCCAAGGCGGTAAAAACAACCAATAATGCAGCTTGCATAAATAAAATCAAGGCATAAAATGGAGCTGCTTTTTTGTAATCATGTTGGTAGGTTGTTAATATGATTAAGGGAACAAGTAGGGTGGTAAGCAAAACCATGATCATGCTTATTCCATCAATACCCGCGTTAAAAAATATACCAAATTTTGGTATCCACGGAATATCAACCACAAACTGGGTAGTGGTATCAGCCCTAAACTTATATAAAAAGTAAGCTGTTAAAGCCAGCTCAACAATTGAAAATGCCAAGGCAGCATGCTTCACCAAATTGTTTTTAAAAAACAAAACCGCAATTGCTGCTATTACCGGTAAAAAAATTAAAATACTAACCGTCATTTTATGTTTTAAACGCTAATCGTTTATTAAAATTTAAATACTAAGTAAATTAAAATCGATACTATGCCCACCACCATCATAAATATATAGAATCCTACATTTCCTGTTTGTAGTAACCGAAAACCGTTGCTTGCATCAACCGCACCTTTCCCTAAACCATTCACTAAACCGTCAATCCCTAACAAATCAACCACTTTATAAAAGAAGGATGAAATAGCATCAAGCGGACGGCGGATAATTAAATCGTAAAATTCGTCAATATAAAACTTATGGTATGATATTTCTACCAAAAATGGTCGCTCTTCTTGGTCAGCCATAGGTACCGAATTGTTTTTATTGTATTTATAGTAGGCAAACAACAAAGCCAAAAGAGCCGCAGCCACCGAAACTCCCATAAGAATCATTTCCATTGATTCGGACAATGTTTCTTTGGCTACCAAGGCTGTTGATCTTTCTAACACCGGAGCCAAAAATTGTTGCAACCATTGGTTACCATGTAATGCAGCCGGAACGTTTAACAATCCACCAAAAATAGATAATACAGCAAGTATGATTAGCGGAACTGTCATTGATGGGGGCGATTCATGTAAATGGTGTTCTTGATCATGTGTACCGCGGAATTTACCATAAAAAGTTAGGTAAATCATTCTGAACATATAGAACGACGTTAGCATAGCGGTAAATACACCAATTACATACATTGGTTTGCTGTAGGTAAATACATGCGCCAGTATTTCATCTTTTGAGAAAAAACCAGCAAAAGGAGGTATGCCTGATATGGCTATAGTGCCAATAAGCATGGTTAAAAAAGTGATAGGCAATTTACCTTTTAAGCCGCCCATTTTGCGCATATCTTGCTCGCCGCTTACCGCGTGGATTACTGAACCAGCACCCAAAAACAATAAAGCCTTAAAGAAAGCGTGTGTTAACACATGGAAAAAAGAGCCAGTGAAGGCCCCTACACCTAATCCTAAAAACATATACCCCAACTGCGAAACAGTTGAATAAGCCAATACCTTTTTAATATCTGTTTGCGTTAACGCGATGAGCGCTCCTAAAACAGCAGTTGATAAACCTACAATGGCTACAATATTTAATGTTAATGGTGCAAGTGTAAACAAAACGTTTGAACGAACTATCATGTACACACCGGCAGTTACCATGGTTGCAGCATGTATCAAGGCCGAAACAGGTGTAGGACCAGCCATTGCATCGGGCAACCAAGTAAACAAGGGGATTTGAGCAGATTTACCTACAGCTCCAATAAATAACATTAAGGTTATAAATACATAAGGCAGGTTTGCATATTGACCTTTGCCGGCATTCGGGAATATATCAACGAATGCTGTGCTGTTAAAGTAATTGAATAATAAAAATATGCCAATCAAAAAACCTAAGTCGCCAATACGATTCATGATAAAGGCCTTCTTAGCTGCGTCTGCATAGGCAGGATTGGTATACCAAAAACCAATTAACAGGTAGGAGCATAAACCCACACCTTCCCAGCCAATAAACATAACTATGTAGTTATTGCCTAACACCAATAACAGCATGAAAAACACAAACAAGTTTAAATAAGCAAAGAACTTACCGTATCCTTCATCATGTTTCATATACCCTATTGAATATACGTGGATTAAAAAACCAACCCCGGTGATAATTAACAGCATAAGAGCACTTAGCTGATCAATTAAAAATGAGAATGATACCTTCGTAGAAGTTTCACTTACCGAAAACCAATCATATATATCAACATTGATTTTTCCTGATGAATTTACCTGTAAAAAAACAGCTATGCTTAAGCCAAATGATACCAAGACCAATAAACTCGCTATTAGCCCAATTACATTTTTCGATAATGTATTACGACCAATACCGTTAATAATAAAACCGGCTAATGGTAAAAAAGGAATAAGCCAGATATATTTATCCATATTTTATATGCTTCAAAAAGCCTTTATCTTTTTTATTGATATTGGCTATTTATTTTTATTATTTAATTTAAAAAACTCCTTAATCTGTTAACTTAAAGTATCAATGTTACCACTTCAATCTGTTTAGCACATTTATATCAATTGAATTGGTGTTTCTATAAATCATTACAATTATTGCCAAACCTATTGCTACTTCGGCAGCGGCAAGCGCCATAATAAAAAACACAAATACCTGCCCGGTGGCATCACCTCTATAAACAGAAAAGGCTGTTAATAATAGGTTTACCGAATTTAGCATAAGCTCCACCGACATAAATATTACGATGGCATTCCTTCTTAATAGTACACCGGTTACACCTATTGAAAAAATAAGGGCGCAAAGTAAAATGTAATGATTAAGAGGGATAGCCTGTATGTATTGAGGTATTGATTCCATTATGCAGTTTTTGTTTCTTTTGTTGCTAATAAAACAGCTCCTACCATTGCCGATAATAATAAAATTGAGGATACTTCAAACGGTAGCAGATACTCATTAAATAATATTTTACCTAAATTTTTTACCAATCCTAAATTAGGGTTTGTTAAAATAACCAATTGCGAGGTGTTGAAAGCCTTCAGGGCCGAAACAATGGTTATAAAAAAGCATGCCCCACCTATGTAGGCAGCAACTTTAACCAGGTTTGATTTTAAAGGCTCTGAATCTTTATTGAGGTTGATGAGCATCAGTGTATATAAAAATAACACCAAAATTGCTCCCATATATACAATGAAATTTACTATTGCTAAAAATTGAGCGTTCATTAAAATATAATGAATAGTAAATGTAAAAAATGTGAGTATAAGGTATAATATGCTATGTACAGGATTTTTTGCTGTAATAACCAGTATTGAAAAAAATACCGACAAAAAAGCGATGAAGTAAAATGTACTCATGGTTTAAAATTACAAAATACCTTTGCCTGTTTTAAATTTGGGCAAATGTATAAAACTTATTTATTGATTTAACGGTGCTTCAACTAATTTGTCTTTGCCGTATATAAAATCTTTTCTTAAATATTCAGACGGAACAATGTCTCCATCCAAATAAATGGCTTCTTTAGGGCAAGCCTCTTCACAAAGGCCGCAAAAAATACAACGCAACATGTTTATTTCGTACACGGCGGCGTATTTTTCTTCGCGATATAAATTCTCTTCTCCTTTTTTACGTTCGGCGGCAATCATGCTAATTGCTTCTGCTGGGCATGATAAGGCACACAAACCACAAGCGGTACAACGCTCACGGCCTTCTTCATCGCGCTTTAGCGAATGCATGCCGCGAAAGTTTTCAGAAAATTCACGTTTTTGCTCAGGATATTGAATGGTTACCGGCTTACGGAAAAAGTGACTCATGGTAATGGAGAGCCCTTTTACTATGGCGGGTAAATATATGCGTTCCCAAAAGTTTAGTGGCTTTTGGATCAATACTTTTCGTTTATTACTTAATGATTCCATTATAATAAAAATACTATCTATTTAAAAAAGTAATAACAATTCCGGTAATTACAATATTGGCAATAGCCAAAGGTATCAATGTTTTCCAACCCAAATCCATCAATTGGTCGTAACGGAAACGGGGGATGGTCCACCTTACCCACATAAAAAAGAAAATGAAGCAGGCTATTTTAATAAAGAAAAGAAATACACCGATAATGGTTACCCAATTTGGGTCAATAATCTTACTTAACATATCCATAAAAGGGAAGTTATAACCACCAAAATATAAGGTAGCCATTACTGCCGATGATACAAACATGTTGATATATTCAGAAAAAAGGTAAAAACCCAGTTTCATGGATGAATATTCGGTATGATAACCACCTACTAATTCTGTTTCGCACTCAGGTAAATCGAATGGGGTACGGTTTGTTTCGGCAAAGGCACAAATTATAAATAATAAAAAGCCTAAGGGTTGTTTAAATACATTCCAGGTAAAATAACCGTTTGCCCAAAAACCATGCTGCTGCTCGGCTATGCCTCTTAAGCTTAAGGTACCCGTAACCAATAACAGGGCGATGATGGCCAAACCCATTGAAATTTCGTAACTGATATTTTGAGAAGCTGCCCTGATAGCGCCTAAGAGCGAATATTTGTTGTTTGATGCCCAACCACCTATCATGATGCCATAAACACCTAATGATACCACACCGAAAATGTACAATATGCCTACATTAATATCGGCTACTTGCAAATCAATAACGGTGTTGCCAAAGGTTAATTTTTGTCCCCATGGTATAACGGCAGAGCCAATACAGGCAGTTAATATGGCCAATGATGGACCGGCAATAAATAAGAATGCACTTGCATTAGTTGGTATAATTTCTTCTTTCAAAAACATTTTAATACCATCGGCAAATGGTTGTAGCAAGCCATAAGGACCTGCTCTGTTTGGGCCCAACCTATCCTGAAAAAAGGCGGCAACTTTACGCTCCGCATAGGTTGAGTATAGGGCTATTAATAAGCTGATGGCAAAAATTGCCACCACCAAAATAAGTTTAAATATTAATTGTGCTGTATCCATTATAAGCGTGTATCGCGTTCAAATTGATTTTCGTTAGCCTGTTGCAGTTGCAAGTTTGTTTTTATAACCGGTAGTGGTGTAAATTCGTAATGGTTGGCACTAATTACCGACGTATTGGCAATTTTTGCCGGTCCTTCAATTACCCAATCCGATGTCCTCTTTCTATCAAAACGGCAGGTATTGCAAATAAATTCTTCTACTTCTCCGTTCTTATCTTTACGGGCGGTTACTCTAATTACTTCTTCGCCTTTGTACCATAGGGTCACTTTTCCACTGCATTTATCGCAAGCGCAATGTGCTTGTACTGGTTTGGTAAACCATACCCTATTTTTAAACCTGAAAGTTTTATCGGTTAAAGCCCCTACCGGACAAACATCAATCACATTGCCCGAAAAATCATTATCAACCGCTTTTTGTATATAGGTTGAAATTTCTGAATGATCGCCACGGTTTAATATCCCGTGTACACGGTTTTCGGTAATTTGATCGGCAACAAATACACAACGGTAGCATAAAATACAACGCGTCATGTGCAATTGAATTTTATCGCCAATGTCAATCCTTTCAAAAGTACGGCGGTCAAACTCATAACGTGTTTTGGCCGAACCATGTTCAAAGGCTAAATCTTGCAAGTGGCATTCGCCTGCCTGATCGCAAACAGGGCAATCAAGCGGGTGGTTCAATAATAGTATCTCAACAATGCCTTTACGGGCTTCAATCACTTCAGGCGAAGTAATATTTTGAACTTCCATTCCATCCATTACGGTGGTACGGCAGGAGGCTACCAATTTGGGCATTGGGCGAGGGTCTTTTTCAGAGCCCTTGCTTACCTTAACCAAACAGGTACGACATTTACCACCACTATCCTTTAGCTTTGAGTAATAACACATGGCAGGTGGCACAATATCGCCACCTATTTGCCTTGCGGCATTAAGGATGGTAGTTCCTGGTTCAACTTCAACGGGAATACCGTCAATGGTTACTTTCATTTGGTCAAAATTAAAAATTCAAAAGTTAAAACGGTAATAATGTTAAAACTTTAATGTGAATACTTTTTTAATTTAATATACGTTGATTGCTGTTTAAACAATAAACCTAATTTTTTATTCTTTCGAGTCCTTTTTTTTTGTTATAACAACATTAAAGCCCTCTAAAAACATCATCCATTTTCAATTCAAAGCCCGGTAAAATGTTAGTAGTTAAAATATCGCCAATAGTGAGCGATCTTCCTACCGCTATATATTTCCCCTCTGCATTTAACCTATATATTGTAATGACTTGTTCGGTTGGATAAACTACCCAATATTCCTTTACGCCAAACTCCTCGTACAAATCATATTTAATTTTAACTTCCCTTTGGTTATTTCCGGGAGATAAAATTTCAACAACCAAATCAGGGGCTCCTTTACAGCCTTTATGGTCGGTTAATTTATTTAAATCGCATACAACACAAATATCAGGCTGTACTACGGTTTTTATTTTATGATCACTGCTTTCATCCTTTATCAACCTAACATCAAAAGGAGCGGTGAAAGCCCTGTACGATTTATTTTTTAAAAAACTATATAATTCACCGGCAATATTGAATGATATTGTTTGGTGCGCGCTGCCTGGCGCAGGGCTCATTTTTACTATTTTACCTTTAAATAATTCAACCCGTTCTTCAAACTTCCAGAGCAGGTAATCTGCATAGGTATATGTTTTTGAAAGGTCTAAATTATTAAAGCTGTTCACTCCTTATAATATTCAACAAATTTAAGCAGTCTCCAACTTTGGCAATGGGTCGGCATAATGCGCCAAACCATAGTTTCGGGTTGTTGCTGCTGCGGCATTGGTTACATGCCATTCAAACTCATCTCTAAAATGCCTGATGGCACTTGCAACAGGCCAAGCAGCTGCATCGCCCAACGGACAAATGGTATTTCCTTCTATTTTTTTAGAAACATCTACCAATAAATCCATATCGCTCATTTTACCATGCCCGTTCTCTAAACGGTGTAAAACCTTTTCCATCCATCCGGTACCTTCGCGGCAAGGTGAGCATTGGCCACAACTTTCATGGTGATAAAAACGCGCAAAGTTCCAGGTATTGCGCACAATACATTGGTCTTCGTCAAAAGCTATAAAACCACCGGAGCCCAACATGGTACCACTCACAAAACCACCATCAGATAATGACTCGTAGCTCATTAGCCTTGGTTCGTTGTTAAT
>CAIYNX010000011.1 GCA_903927645.1 uncultured Mucilaginibacter sp. | reverse complement strand
CTAATTTCTCCCATTTTACCAAGACATTTTTTCTGGAATTCAGCATCACCAACTGCCAATACTTCATCGACCACTAAAATTTCGCATTCTAAATGAGCCGCAACTGCAAATGCTAAACGAACATACATTCCTGATGAGTACCTTTTTACAGGTGTATCCAAATATCTTTCAATTCCTGAAAAATCAACAATTTCGTCAAGCTTCCGTTTGATTTCTGATTTACGCATCCCTAGAATTGCCCCATTCAAAAAAATATTTTCTCTGCCAGTTAATTCTGGATGAAAACCTGTACCAACTTCCAATAAACTAGCAATTCTTCCCTTAATTTTAATATTACCAGTGGTAGGTGAAGTAATTCTGCTCAAAATTTTTAACAAGGTACTTTTACCTGCTCCATTTTTTCCAATTATACCTACGGAATCGCCTTGCTCAATTTCAAAATTTATATCTTTTAAGCTCCATACAATATCGCTTGTACCAGTTTTTGTTCGATCATTTGTTTCGCCAATTTTCAAAAAGGGATCTTCTTTACCACGAAGTTTGGCTATAAAACGTTCAATATCTCTTGAAACGGTTCCTGTGCTAAAATTACCTAATTGATAGGCTTTTGAAATATCTTTTACCTGAATTGCTTTACTCATTTTCGTATTAGAAGACTACTTTAAATTTAGGGTAATCTTTTGTTTTTAAACATGTCAAATTTATAAATAAATAACCTGATATTCTCAAATTATCAATATTCCCCAAAATTGTAGTATAATTTTTACCATTAACTTTGCAGTTCACCTTTCTATTATAAATCCATAACCAGCTAAATAATCGCAGCTTCTAAAGCAAACATGTAATTGTTTTCATTAAATTTAGCTAAACATTTATTTTGAATATTTTGCCTGTCAATTTCTGTTAATTGGGTATCCAAGGCTATTGTAATCGCGTTTTCCAATTCTTGTAAATTATCCGGGCTAATAGCTGTACCTAATTCGCCATTGCATATGGCATCAATACTACCGTCTTCATTACCACATATAACCGGTAGTCCGCAGGCCATGGCCTCAATAAATACGATACCGAAGCCTTCACCTTTGCTTGGTAAAACAAATAAATCGGCTATTAAAAAATGATCAATTAATTCATTATCGTTAATAAATCCAGTTAATATTACTTCATTTTGTACATTATTTTCTTTTATTAATGCATCAATTCTTAATTTTTCAATCTCATCATATTTGCCAGCTAAAACATATTTTATTTGAGGATATTTGACTTTTAATTTTTTAATTACCCTTATTACCTGGTCATGCCCTTTATACAATTCTAACGATGATAGCCTTGACAGTGTAAATATTATAGGCTGGTTAGCTTGTATATTATATCTTTCTAATAAATAATTTGGCTTATTGAATTTTTGCGGTATTTGAATAAATGAATCAACAACATTGTTTAAAACTGTACAGCTATTTGGATTTATTTTGTGTTCATTTATTACTTTTTGCATAGTGAAATTGCTTACGCATAATACTTTATCAGCAATGTTTAAAAGTTTTTTCTTTATGAATGTTAAGGGTCCCCAAATTTCAATGCCGTGAGCTATTAACCAGATTTTGCATCTGGGGTTTAATATTTTAATTAATACCCCAATAAGTGCGAGGTTAATATGGCTTAAAATTACAATATCTTGTTTGCTTGCATTAAAAACACTTTGAAATACAAATTTCACTTTAGCGTTTTTATATCCTTTAAAATTTAATGCCGGAAGGTATGCTGTAATAACATCGTTTTGAGCATCATAAGCAGATATCAGCTTGAAACTCCAATTATGTTTTTTGGCTAGGTTATTCAAAGAATGAGCGAGCGTGCGCGTCATTTTTTGGATACCGCCTGTTGAACTAAAAGTTTGTAAAGAATATAAGCGTATGTTTTTAGCCACGAACTTGTATTTGATGCAGGGCGAATATTTTTGACCAATGCAAATTACCTTCATTAAATGCTTTTACATAATTTTG
>CAIYNX010000010.1 GCA_903927645.1 uncultured Mucilaginibacter sp. | reverse complement strand
GCTAACAGACCCGAAATTGACCAATGGATATTGTCCTTATTAAATACTTTAAGTAAGGATGTGGATGCTTTTTATGCCGATTTTGAGCCAACCAAAGCCGCCCGAGCCATACAAGATTTTGTGGACGCTCATTTAAGCAATTGGTATGTTCGTTTAAGTCGCCGCCGTTTTTGGAGGTCTGATAATTCGGACGATAAGCTATCAGCTTACCAAACCTTATACACGTGTTTGGTAACCATCGCCAAATTGATTTCGCCTATCGCTCCATTTTTTGCCGACCAACTCTTTACCGATTTAAACAGTGTTACCAATAAAGAAGACTTTGAATCAGTGCATTTGGCTTATTATCCAAGCTATCATCCAGAATTGGTAAATGCCGGCTTAGAGGAAAGAATGCAAATGGCTCAGGATATATCCTCCTTGGTACTATCATTACGTAAAAAAGTTGGCATCAACGTAAGGCAGCCCTTGGGTAAAATATTGCTGCCTATTTTAGATATCGACTTTAAAAACAAAGTTGAGCAGGTTAAAGACTTGATTTTATCAGAAACTAATATCAAAACCATCGAGTACATTACGGGCACCGATGGCTTTATCAAGAAAAAGATAAAACCAAACTTTAAGGCCCTGGGTGCAAAAGTAGGAAAAGACATGAAAGCAGTAGCCGAAGCCATCAACAGCTTTAGCCAAAACGATATTGCTCAACTAGAAGCAGAAGGGTCATTATCAATTGAAGTTGGAGACGACTTACCACTCACCACTCACTACTCACTATTAGCAAGCGACGTAGAAATCATAGCAGAGGATGTACCCGGCTGGCAAGTTGCCAATTTGGGTAAACTAACCGTAGCGCTCGATCTTACAATAACTGAAGAGCTAAAAGACGAAGGCATATCGCGCGAGCTGATAAATCGTATACAAACCTTAAGAAAATCAAAAGGCTTTGAGGTAACCCATAAAATTCACGTTAAACTAACAGACAATCCCTTAACCAGCAAGGCCGTGACCAATAATTTATCCTATATTTGCGCCGAAATTCTGGCGGTTGGTATAGAAATAGAAAAGGGATTGACCGAGGGTGAATTGATTTTGATTGATGATATAGAAATTTTGATTGTTATTACTAAAGTATAATGAAAAACGAATCGACAGAAAAAACCAGGTACTCTGAAGCAGACTTGCTTGAATTTAAAGGTATCATACTTGATAAATTGCGTAGTGCCCGCGAAGAATTGAACTCCCTTGCCACTTCATTAAGTTCGCCTAATGCAAATGGCACCGACGATACTGCCGGTACTTATAAAACACTTGAAGATGGTTCTGCTACCTTGGAGAAAGAACAAATTAACCAATTGGCGGCCCGGCAGAAAAAGTTTATTGAGCAATTAGAAGCCGCTTTGGTACGCATTGAAAACAAAACTTATGGCGTTTGCCGCGAAACCGGTAAACTGATACCAAAAGAACGTTTACGTGCCGTACCGCATACTACCTTAAGTATGGAAGCCAAATTAAAGCAGTAAATGAAGCTTCAATACATTAAGCCTTTTGCCATTGCTGCCCTTATTGTTATCATTGACCAAATAATAAAAACTTGGGTTCGCACCCACATGAATTTTGAAACAGAAATTCATTTTTTGGGCAGGCATGGTATGCTACGCTATACCGAAAATAATGGAATGGCCTTTGGCTGGGAACTTGGTGGCCGTGCCGGAAAACTGGTGCTAACTATTTTTAGGTTATTGGCCGTTTTGAGTATAGGTTATTGCATAGTTTATTTGGTTGCCCATAAATTTAATCGAGGCCTTATTGTTTGTGTAGCTTTGATTTTTGCAGGCGCACTGGGTAATATTATTGATTCTACTTTTTACGGATTGATCTACCAACATGGTGGCATATTTGAAGGTCGGGTGGTTGATATGTTTTATTTTCCCTTGATTGAAGGCTATTATCCTTCATGGCTTCCGTTTTTACATGATAGGCATTACGAGTTTTTTGAACCCATCTTTAATTTTGCCGATGCAGCTATATCAATTGGGGTAATTACCATCTTAATTTTCCAGAAAAGATATTTTAAACACGAAACCGAAGAACCCATAAACTTAAACAACGAAATTGCCGAAGAGTAATTAGCTGCTAATACCATATTATAAAAAGGTTATTTTGAACAATTAAAATAACCTTTTTTCTTTTCTGTTATCATGAATATACTATTGCAATTATTCTGTTTTCTTAAATGCTTCAGCACTTAAAAACTTTTATTATTTTTGAGAAAAAATTAAGAAAAAATGAATTTTCCAGCTGAATTAAAATATACCAAAGACCACGAGTGGATTAAAGTTGATGGTGATGTTGCCTACATCGGCATTACTGATTTTGCACAAGGCGAATTGGGTGATATCGTATATATTGATATCCCATCATTAGGTAAAGAAGTTGAAAAAGATGAGGTTTTTGGTACCGTTGAGGCTGTTAAAACTGTATCTGATTTATTTATGCCTGTTAGCGGCACCGTTATTGAAATTAACCCTGCGCTTGATAAACAACCCGAGCTGGTTAATTCAGACCCATATGGTGAGGGTTGGATGGTAAAGGTAACACTAAAAGGCGATGCTGATATCAATTCGCTATTATCGGCTGATAGTTATACTGAATTGATTGGGGCCTAATGAACTTTATAAGTAAAGGTTATGTTGCCGCCATGCTATGGGCCATTATAATCTTGACTTTATGTACAATTCATTTAGGCAGTATCACTAAATCGCCTTTGTTTTTTGCCGGGTTTGATAAATTGGTGCACTGCGGAATGTTTTTCGTGCTGGTGGTATTAATGGGCTATGGTTATTTTACAAGTAATAGCAAGGTTGGCAACATCTTTGGAATGCTGATACTTGTAACAATAATTGCCATAATTTTTGGAGGTATTATTGAACTATTACAGTATTATTTCTTACCCTGGAGAAGCGGAGAATGGGATGATCTGTTTGCTGATACAGTAGGAGCGTTAATGGGTTCTTTTAGTATATTGATAATTTTTAAAGCTTTAAATTATGTTAAAAAATAAATGGCTGCTTTTAGGGTTAATAACAATGGTTGGTTTTTCTTCATGCAGTATTTTTTATCCTTGTCATTGTCCTAAAATTAGTAAGGCTAAAACACCTGTAAGTGTTCAAAAGGTAAAAATATCCTGAGTTAAATAAATTCGAGTTTCTCTTATTGATAAAACTGCTATAAAATAGGTAAGGTGTTGATAACAGTAATACTTCCCAGTACCTATTCAATCTGATCACGCTTACCAATAGTAAAAACATTTTTTGTACATAATTGTTTGTGGGCTTAAATAAGGCTTTATTTAATGGCTATGTTCTCAAAAACTACTGTTGGATATATTATACATACCAATGGAATAATTTCTTCATGCGCAGTATCCGCACTGGTAGTTTTTCTAACTATGGTATAATTGAATGATTTGTTAATGTTGCGTCTGAGTGTTTTATCGAAAGTAATCACTACATTTTTATAAACTGAATCATTGTTTCGATTAGTCCATTCAGATGAAAGCGGATCATTATTGTCTAGCTGTACTGCAACTTGACTTGACGGTCCCCAATCGCAAGTTGCCGCTAAAACTAGGCCCGTATGTATGCTTATTATGGTTTTTTTAGCGCAATGGATATTTGCAGATAATAACAGGATGGTCAAGAATAAATAACTGCCTTTCATACAAATAATTTGAAATTTTAAATTAAACTATTAACTTTTTATTAATGGCATATAGTTGTTTCAACAAATAAAATCTTTTAGTAATATGGGCATATTTACTTATTTGGCTTACAAAAAAATAAAACAAATGTTTAAGGCTTAAGTACCTAACTTGAATTTTCATTAAGTTTATATAGGTGCAAAAAAATGACTTAAATCAAATTAAATTATGATGTATGTCAATTAATCTTATTTGGATTAAATATAAATAAGCTCTATATTTGGCACAGATTAATACATACCATGAGGCTATCAGAGTTATTACCGGGTGCAATTGGAATAGTAAAGGAGTTTACCGATTTAGAAATGTCGGTAAAATTGATGGAAATGGGCTGTTTGCCAGGGGCTGAGGTTACCATATCAAACATAGCGCCCCTTGGTGATCCTATTGCCATTAATGTTGCCGGCTACCAACTAAGTTTGCGCAAGCAAGAAGCTTCAACCATTATTTTGCAATAGCCCCAAATAGCGTGAAGGCCGATATCAGCGTAGCACTTGTAGGCAACCCCAACACGGGTAAATCAACCCTTTTTAATGCCTTAACCGGACTAAACCAAAAAATTGGTAATTTTCCGGGCGTTACTGTTGATAAAAGAGTGGGCTACTGCCCCCTGCCTGATGGTCGTTCGGCCGAGATTATTGATTTGCCCGGTACTTATAGTCTATATCCAAAAAGTCAGGACGAATCGATTGTGTTTTCTGTATTGGCCGATAAAGCCAACCCCCACTGCCCCGATTTGGTTATCGTGATTATTGATGCTACCAACTTAAAGCGCAACATGTTGCTCTATACGCAGGTAGCCGATTTAAGAATCCCCGTGATGATTGCCCTCAACATGACCGATTTAACCGAAAAGGCGGGCATCGACATCAACATCAACCTATTCTCAAAAAAATTAGGGGTACCTGTAATACCAATTTCTGCACGTAAAAACGAGGGAATTGATAAAATTCGTGAAGCCATCTCCTTCGCCAATAAAGTTGCCTTGCAGCAGCCTTCTATTGATGTAAATTTCATAGCACCGGAGTTGATAGGCGCTATTAGCGATTATTTGCATCTGGATAATCCTTACTATGCCTTGCAACTGGCGCATCAACACGAAAATATTAAATTTATTAGTGAAACGGAAAGCAATAGGATAGAGGAATTAGAGCAGCTATATGCATTTCATTCGCAAAAGGCCCAGGCATCCGAGACCATAGCAAGGTATAACTTCATCAACGATTTACTTTTTGATACGGTAAAAACGCCACTCATCCCGCAAGGTGAAAGCATTAGCAACAAAATTGACAAGGTATTAACGCACAAGGTTTTTGGCTTTGTTATTTTCTTTGCCATCCTGCTGTTTATGTTTCAGTCTATTTTTTCATGGTCAACTTACCCGCACGATCTGATTGCCGATTTATTTGTATGGGTACAAAATAACCTGCATAAAATATTACCAGCCGGCCCCTTAACCGGCTTACTGGTTGATGGGGTACTTGGAGGTTTAAGCGGCGTAATGGTATTTATACCACAAATAGCCATTTTGTTTGCCTTTATATCGGTACTGGAAGATACCGGATATATGTCGCGTGTTACTTTTATGATGGATAAGCTAATGCGCAAGGTGGGTTTGAATGGAAAATCTGTTGTGCCACTTATTGGTGGTTTTGCCTGCGCCGTACCCTCTATTATGGGTGCACGCACCATTGAAAACTGGAAAGACCGCATGATTACTATTATGGTAACCCCTTTGGTAACCTGCTCGGCTAGGCTGCCAGTTTACACCTTACTGATAGCCTTAGTGGTACCCAACCGCAATGTGTGGTGGATATTGAATCTGCAGGGTTTGGCACTTACGGGGATGTATGTATTCAGCTTGGTATCGGCCATCATAGTCGCTTTTGTTTTTAAACTTATTTTAAAGGCACGCGAGCGCGGATACTTTATTATGGAAATACCAATTTACCGCCTACCCCGCTGGAAAAACGTAGGTTTTTCTATGTACGAAAGATCTAAAACCTTTGTAGTACAGGCAGGAAAGGTGATTATATCGGTATCGGTCATTTTATGGGTATTGGCCAGCTATGGACCGGGCGATCATTTTAAACAAATTGATTTGAAATATGCCAAGCTCCAAATGAGCCAGCAATACCAACCCGATGAGCTAAAAAGAATAAAAAACTCCGAAAAGTTGGAAAACTCCTATGCCGGAGTACTGGGGCATGTAATTGAACCTGTTATAAAACCCCTCGGCTTTGATTGGAAAATTGGCATAGCCCTCATTACCTCATTTGCCGCGCGCGAGGTATTTGTAGGCACCATGGCCACCATTTACAGTGTGGATGGCGATGCCGAACGTATTGAACCCGTACAGCAAAAAATGAAGGCCGCAGTCGACCCAAGTACCGGGCAACCAGAATTCTCCTTAGCTGTAGCGTTTTCGCTTATGATGTTTTATGCCTTTGCCATGCAATGCGCCAGCACGGTAGCAGTTGTTTACCGCGAAACAAAGAGCTGGCGCTGGCCAGCCATACAATTTGCCTACATGACGGTTTTGGCCTATGCCGCGAGTTTTATTGCATTTCATTTACTAAAATGAAGTATTAAGACGCCCGTTTTCTCCTTCTAAAAGTATATATTTGTTAAGAGGTTTACATTGGATAAAGTAAAAGTATTAGCACAATATTTGCCACCTGAGGCAGCACCCCTTATAGGCAGGTGGATTGATTATTTTAAGTGCGAGTTTAAAATTTCACGCAACCGTAATAGCAAGTTTGGCGATTACCGTCCGCCGCATGATGGGAAGGGGCATCGCATTTCGGTGAATTTTGATTTGAACCCTTATGCTTTTTTGGTGACAACCGTACATGAATTCGCGCACTTGCATACCTGGAATCAGCACAAGCATAAGGCAAAGCCGCATGGTACCGAATGGAAAAACAATTTTAAATTGATGATGAAACCATTTTTTGAAATTGAAATTTTCCCACCCGATGTTAAGCATGCCATTATTAGTTACCTCGATAACCCGGCGGCCTCCAGTTGCTCCGACCTTACCCTATACCGCTCCCTCCGCCGGTACGACCAGCCCAAGGAAGCAATCACCACCGTTGAAAAACTGCCCCTAAAAACCCTGTTTAAATTGAAAGACGGCCGCGTTTTCCGTAAGGAAGAAAAACTGCGCAAGCGTTATAAATGCATAGAGGTAAACTCAAAAAGGGTTTATTTGTTTAGTCCGGTGGCGGAGGTGGAGGTGATTGGGGAGTAAGTTGGTATAAAAGTATTTCGTAAAATATTGATTTTAAGGATTAAAAAACTAACAGAATTAAAGTTTAGGTATAGAAACTTGAATAGGTGTTAGGGTCTATGGTAATTTAGTATTAATAATAATCTAGATCATTTTAACCCCTTACTATAATACCAACATCCAATTAGGCCCCCTACTATTGAACCAATTACCATTGTTATTGATAGAATTAAAAAAATTGACAAAGGCAACAACCCCATTACCACAAAGCCGAAAACCATAAATCTCGTTGTTAAAAGCAAAAGTAAAGTTGCTAATAAGGCGTTTTTCCTCGAGTGACCATACTTTGGAATAAATGCTGAATAAGTCCATACAATAAACATTCCATATAAAATATGGAAAGGGAAAAAGTAAGCTGGTACAAGTTGATTGGGAATAATGTTATGCGCAATTAAAAATTCATTTATTTTAGGTCCGGCAATAAGTGCACTATTGGGTGCATCAATAATATTTAATAACATCCCAGTTATAAAACCCCCAATTATAACCTTTTTTGTAATAATTTTGTTTTCCATTTTCTTGAAATTACAATTTTATTAATTAAAAACTTAACCACTTTTACTTGATAATAGACAAACGTAGCGAAGTCAAATTTTCAATTATTAGATTTGAGAAATGACACTCCGACTAAAAATTAATGATTTTTAATTTAATTTTCGATACAAAAATGTTTAATTGCTATTCATTAAAATTGTAAAATATTGCTGTTTTTTTCAGTTCTTTTGGACTTGCCCCATTTGCATATCTTTTAAAAGTATTTGTAAAATGCGCTTGGTCTGTAAAGCCTAATTCTAAAGCAACTTCCGTTAATGATTTGGTTTTAAAAATAAGTTTTCTAGCTTCATTCAATCTCAATTGTATTTGGTATGTTCCCGGAGTAATGCCCACTTGTTTTTTAAAAGCTCGGAGTAAATGAAATTTGCTTAAATAGGCATAATTTGATAAATCCTCTAAAGAAAAGTTGTCTTTATAGTTTTGTTCGATAAAATCCTTAGCTCTTTGGACTTCCTTTTGGTATGAATTTAAATCATTTAGTGATAATTTAATTGAGGATGGTATAGAGAGCAATTCATAAATAGAAAAAAATAAGTTTATTTCATTTGAAAGTGGCGTTAAGGCCTTGTCTTCAAGTATATTTAAAACGTTTTTAAAATGTTCAAATATTTTTTTACTCAATTCCACATCCATAACAATTGGTTCATATACCGGCAGTTTTAATTCTCCGTTATTTAGTTCTTTGTAAATTTCAAAAACGTATTCGCTTTTAAACACCAAAACATCCGCTGACCAACCGATATAACTATTTGGTTTACCAGAGTGTAAATTACCCGGATGAATAAAAAAGAATTGCCCAGCTTTGATATCTATAATATCATCGCTTTGTTTAAATATTCCTTGTCCATAAGTGATATAGCCAACTTGATAATCCTTAGGGAAATAAAGTATATCATCCCAATGATTACCACTCCATTGAAGCATCTTAACTTTATCAGTACTTTCAAAATATTTTTGCGTAAACAATGCTTTTATTGGTACCATTCCATAATTTCTCTTATCCATTAAATTTAAATAAAATTCTTAATTTAAGTAGGTTAATGCTATACCAAAAATCAAAGTATACAAATTTTCAACAAACCAAAGTTGAAATAACATACCAACTAATCTTAATACTTCTCCCCTTTTCACAATTTACCTAAAATCAACATCCTCTTAAAATTAAAAAAGTACCTTTGCCCTTATTTTTGGTATGAGGGTATTTTTTAGCGGCTGTTTATTTTTACTTTTTATTGCAAAAACTGGCTTCTGTCAAGATACTGTGAAACGGCAGGCCTATAATTTTCATTTTCAGCAAACCATTATTACTCAAACAAACTTACCTTTTGATGCGGCTTATACGGGCAAAAACAGCTTGTTGCCTACCCAACAAACCGAAACTTCGCTTACTACTACCTTTTATTTTGGTGCCAAGCTTTGGAAAGGTGCCCAGGTATATGTTAACCCCGAATTATCTGGCGGGGCTGGTATTAGCTCTACTTTAGGGGTTGCGGGTTTCCCTAATGGCGAAACCTTTAGGGTAGGTGGTGTACAAAACAAGCTATATATTGGCCGACTCTATTTTAAACAAAATTTTGAATGGGGTAAAGAGAAAGACACACTTGAGGACGATGCCAACCAATTGGCGGGCATAAAAAGCAAACGCTATTTCTCAGTTACGGTAGGCAAATTTGGCATGGCCGACTTTTTTGATGCCAATGCTTTCAGTCACGACCCGCGTATGCAGTTTTTAAACTGGTCCCTAATGGGCAATGGTGCCTGGGATTACCCCGCCAATACCCGAGGCTATACAATGGGACTTACCACCGAATTAGGGCAGCCAAACTGGACCCTGCGTTTCGCGCTTACCATGGTGGTAACGCAAGAGAATGCTTCCATTTGGGACGCACAAATAGCCAAGGCCAATACTGAAACGATAGAGTACGAACGCCGATACAAAATAGAGGGGCAAAAAGGCACTTTAAGAATATTGGGTTATTTAAATAATGGAAAGTTTGGTGATTACAACCTGGCTATTGCACAACAACCTAAGGGCCCGGTTATTGATACTACCCAGCATTATGGCAGGCATAAATATGGTTTTGGCATCAATGCAGAACAATATCTTAGCCATGACCTAGGCGTTTTTGCCAGAACAAGCTGGAACGACGGCCATACCGAAACCTGGTTTTTTACCGAAATTGACCGTTCCATTAGTTTGGGGGCATCCTTGCATGGCACCAAGTGGCATAGAGCCGATGATGAAATGGGGTTGGCTTTTGTAGCTAACGGATTATCCGATCCGCATAAAAACTATTTAGCTGCCGGCGGTTATGGTTTTATTATTGGTGATGGGAAGTTGAATTATTCGTCCGAGATGATTGCCGAGTTTTATTACCGTTTTAATGCCTATCAAAAAAAATTCTATATTTCACCCGATTATCAATTTATAATTCATCCCGCCTACAATGCCGACCGTGGTCCGGTTAATGTTTTTGGAATACGAGCGCATGTTGAATTTTAAAAATAGATTTAGGGTGTAACAATTAACCCCTTATAAACGTTATCAAAAACATATGAAAAAAGTTATCCTATTTATGGCTGTTATCTTAACGGCCAATATTGGCTTTTCGCAGTCAAAAAGCACCATCAATAAATCAAAAATAAGCTTCAAAATTAAAAACCTTGGTATTAATACAGGTGGTACAATAGGCGGCTTACAAGCCAATATACAATTTAACCCTGCCGATTTAGCCGCCAGCTCGGTAGAAGCCTCGGTTGAAACCAAAACGATCAATACAGACAACGATAGCCGCGACGAACATTTGCGCAGCGATGATTTTTTTGGGGTTGCACGGTATCCTAAAATCAACCTTAAGTCGGTATCATTT
>CAIYNX010000009.1 GCA_903927645.1 uncultured Mucilaginibacter sp. | reverse complement strand
TAAAAAGTGACTTTTATCACTTTAAATCACCAATCATTATCATTCTATGACTAACAAACCAACTATATTTTTACACCAGTAAAACAATAAACAAATATGGAACAAGAAAATTTTTACTATGACAATAAGATCGTCCGAAACTTTGGTATAGCCACCGTTGTTTGGGGTATTGTTGGTATGCTGGTAGGTTTGCTAATCGCTACACAATTGTATAGCCCGGCAATGAATCTAGGCAACCAATACACCACCTATGGTCGTATCCGCCCTTTACACACCAATGCGGTAATCTTTGCTTTTGTAGGCAACGCCATTTTTATGGGAGTTTATTATTCGCTGCAGCGATTGTTAAAAGCCCGTATGTTTAGCGATTTGCTTAGCAACATTCACTTTTGGGGGTGGCAACTAATAATAGTTGCAGCAGCAATTACCTTACCTTTAGGCATAACTACCTCGCATGAATATGCAGAACTTGAATGGCCAATTGATATTGCCATTACCCTTATCTGGGTGGTGTTTGGTGTCAATATGTTTGGTACCATAATTAAAAGGCGCGAGCGCCATTTGTATGTGGCCATTTGGTTTTATATTGCCACATTTGTAACCATAGCAGTATTGCATATTGCAAACTCAGTCGAAATTCCGGTAACTTTCTGGAAAAGCTATATGGTGTATGCAGGCGTTCAAGATGCGCTTGTGCAATGGTGGTATGGCCATAATGCAGTAGCATTTTTCTTGACTACCCCATATTTAGGTATGATGTATTATTTTTTACCTAAAATGGCTAATCGCCCTATTTATTCCTATAAATTAAGTATCCTCCATTTTTGGGCCTTGATATTCATTTACATTTGGGCTGGTCCTCACCATTTATTATATACTACGTTGCCAGCCTGGGCACAATCATTGGGTGTTGCTTTTTCAGTGATGCTCATTGCTCCAAGTTGGGGCGGTATGATAAATGGATTATTAACCTTGCGTGGAGCTTGGGATAAAGTTCGCGACGATGTAACGCTTAAATTTATGGTAGTAGGTTTAACCGCCTACGGTATGGCCACTTTTGAAGGCCCAATGCTATCATTAAAACAAGTGAATGCCATTGGTCACTTTACTGATTGGATTATTGCCCACGTACACGTTGGCGCCCTTGGATGGAACGGATTTTTAACCTTCGCTATTTTATATTGGTTAATACCACGTATATATAAAACAGAGCTTTTCTCTAAAAAACTAGCCTCATTCCACTTTTGGATAGGCACTTTGGGTATTTTATTTTATGTAATACCAGTTTATTGGGCAGGTTTTACCCAAGGTTTAATGTTGAAAGAGTTTACACCAGAAGGTGTACTTAAATATCCTAACTTTTTGGAAACAACCCTACGCATTATACCAATGTATATTATTCGCTCCATCGGTGGTGGCATGTATTTAATAGGTGTAATAGTAATGGCTTATAACCTTGCCCGAACCATGTTGCAAGGAAGTTTGGTAGCTAATGAGGCTGCACAAGCCATGCCTTTAGCACCGGCTAATACTGTTGTATTAGAAAAATCATGGCACAGAAGGTTGGAGCGCAGACCAATCCAATTTATGGTACTTGCTTTACTGGTAATTCTTATTGGGTCATTTGTTGAGTTAATGCCAACACTAACCATTAAATCAAACATCCCTACAATTGCCAGTGTAAAACCATATACTCCTTTGGAACTTCAAGGACGTGATTTATATATCAGGGAAGGTTGCGTAGGCTGCCATTCACAAACCATTAGGCCATTCAGATCGGAAACAGAACGGTATGGGGAATATAGCAAAGCAGGTGAGTTTGTATACGACCATCCATTTTTATGGGGTTCAAAACGTACCGGACCAGATTTAGCACGAGAAGGTGGTAAGTATGGAAACTCATGGCACTATAACCACCTCCTAAACCCAAGGTTACTAAACGAGCAAAGCATAATGCCAGCTTACGATTGGTTGATAACCCAAGATTTGGATACCAGCACAACTATGGCTAAAATAAATGCGATGAGAGCAATTGGTGTACCTTATGCGCCAGGTTTTGAAAAAGTTGCCAACAAAGATTTGGAAAAACAAGCCCAAGAAATTGCTGATAACCTAGCTACTGAACATATTAAGGTAAAAAGTTCAAAAGAAATTATCGCTTTAACAGCTTATTTACAAAGGTTAGGTACAGATATTAAAGCAAATAAAACACCACAAAAATAATTAGCATCATGTTTAAACAATTCACAGAAAACATATCAGGGGCGCAGATATATCTGCTTTCATCCCTCGGCATATTTGTTGTATTTTTTATCGTTGTTTCGGTGGTATTATTAATGCTCCGCAAAAACCATGTAGCATATATGAGCGACCTTCCATTGGAAGATGGTACAATCAATTCACCTCAAAAAATAAAGCTATGAAATATTTACGGATGACATTATTACTGGGTTTATGCTCAATTATACAACCCGTATTGGCACAAGATAATAGCCAACCATTATCATCAACCGAATTGGAAAATTATGTAGGTTATGGGTTTGTAGCTGCCATATTGATATTATTAATTGTTGCCTTGTTTGTTATACTTAGGGCAGTTAAGGTTTTATCAAGAGCAGTTTTAAAATCTCAAGGCTATAGTGAGGAGCAAATTATTGCTGAGCTTAAGCCTGTTAAGGACAAAAAGGCAAAAGAAGAAGTTTGGTTAAAGTTACTATCATTAAAGCCATTGTCAGAAGAAAAAGATTTGATTATGGAGCATGAATTTGACGGTATTCAAGAGCTTAATAACCCAACACCTGCTTGGTTCATGTATTTGTTTTACTCAACCATTGCCTTCGCAGTTTGTTATTTATTAATTTACCATGTATTTAATTTGGCACCTTTACAGTATGAAGAATACCGGAGTGAGGTAAAAATTGCCGATGCTGCCAAAAAGGAATTTTTGAGTAAGGCAGCCAACCGGGTAGATGAAAATACGGTGAAGTTAACAACAGACCCTACTGCATTGGCGAGTGGTAAAGCGGTGTTTACCCAAACTTGCGTGCCATGCCATGGGGCTAACGGCCAAGGTGGTATTGGACCAAACCTAACAGATGATTATTGGTTGCACGGCAGTAAAATAAACGAAATATTTAAAACTGTTAAATATGGCGTATTGGCCAAAGGTATGCCAACTTGGGAAAAACAACTATCGCCAAAACAAATTGCGGATGTTGCAAACTATGTTAAATCATTGCATGGTACCAATCCTGCCGGGGCAAAAGCACCTCAAGGAGTGAAAGAGTAGTTATTCCTATTTGTGTTGAATATGATGAACCCCTGTTCCTTATAAATTGCAGGAACAGGGGTTTTTGTTAAAAAATAAATATCTAAATAAATAAAAGATGGAAGGGTTATTAGAGGGACAGCAAACAGGAAAGCGCAAATGGATGTACCCCTTAATACGCAAAGGGTCATACTACAAATGGCGGAGTATTATCAGTTATTTTTACCTGATTTTCTTTTTTTCAGGACCATTTATCAGGATTGGGGGGCAACCATTATTGTTGCTGAACGTAATTGACAGGAAGTTTATCCTATTGGGGCAGGTTTTTTGGCCACAGGATATTTTTCTGTTTGTGTTGGCTACTCTTGTTTTTATTGTATGCGTAGTTTTATTTACCATTGCTTTCGGCCGTATTTTTTGTGGGTGGATTTGTCCGCAAACCATTTTTATGGAAATGGTTTTCAGGAAAATTGAAATTTGGATTGAAGGCGATGTTAAGCAACGCAAAAAACTGGATGCCCAACCTTGGGATAGGGAAAAAGTGTTGAAAAAAGCCGCGAAGGCCTTCGTATTTCTTTTTATCTCCTTTTTAATATCGAATACCTTTCTATCATACATTATAGGTAGCGATAGTTTAATAAAAATAATAACCGAACCTGTATCAACCCATTTTGTAGGTTTTATAAGCATTTGGGTATTTACTGTTGTTTTTTATACAGTTTATAGCCGCATACGCGAGCAGGTTTGTACCTTGTTTTGCCCTTATGGCAGGTTACAAGGGGTAATGATTGATAAGCATACCTTGGTAGTAGCTTATGATGATGTGAGAGGAGAGCCTCGTGGTAAATTAGACCGCAAACACGAACATGATGGCGAAAGAGGGGATTGTGTTGATTGCGGACTATGTGTGGATGTTTGTCCGACGGGTATTGATATCAGAAAAGGAACGCAGCTGGAATGTATCAACTGCACAGCCTGCATTGATGTTTGTAATGAGGTGATGGAAAAAATCCATAAGGAACATAACCTGATAGGCTTTTTCTCCGAGAATATGATTCACAAAAAAGAGAAGCCAAGCTTTACCCCGAGGATGATGGGCTATACCGCGGTAATTTCTATTTTGATTGGTGTATTATGTTTCTTTATATTTAGCAGAAGCGAGATGGATTTAACGGTTATGCGTAGTGGCGGATTATTGTATCAGGTGCAGCCGGGAGGATTTATTAGTAATTTATATAATGCCGAGGTGATTAATAAAACCAATAAGAATAAGGAAATTATTATTAGGCCTGAAGACCCTGATATTAAACTGAAATATATACAAGCCCCTACTAAAATGGCTAGCGGTGCTGATATGAAAATGGTGTTTTTCATAAACGTGCCGGCCGATAAAATACATACCGGACAAATGAAGGTACGGCTGCAACTCATAACAGACAATAAAGTGATACAAACGGTAAAGGCAAGTTTTGTTGGACCAATAAACGATTAAAATGATGAACTGGGGAAAAACAATTGTGATAGTTTTGGCAGTATTTATACTGTTTATAAGTGGTATGGGCTTGGTGTTCTTTTTATCGCCTACCGACGATTACGACCATGAGTATTATGAAAAGGGACTCACCTTTAATCATGATTACGATAGGGAACTACAGGTAAACAAAGACCATGCAAAACCTGTGATTACCTACGATGCTAAGAATATCACCATCACATTTACTTCGCCTGTAAAGGGTAAAATAAAGTTTATGCGCCCTTCTGATACTGGTTTGGATAAATATTTTAACCTAAGCTCAGGCAATGATAATAAAGTTGAATTTCCGTTAACAGAATTACCAAAAGGGCAATGGCAAATAGAAATGGCTTGGGAAGCCAACCATAAGGCTTATCTCAACCAACAGGAAGTGTATATAAAATGAGTAATAATCTGGTCGCTTTTTTTATAGGGCTATTTGGCAGCATCCATTGTGTAGGCATGTGCGGGCCATTGGCATTGGCGGTACCATCATTCCATAATAAATGGTACTTGCTGGTTGCCGATAAATTACTCTATAATTTTGGTCGCGTTGTTACTTATACATTTTTAGGTTTGCTAATAGGTTTTATCGGGAGGCAAATATGGTTGTATGGGTTACAGCAAGGCATCAGTATATTAAGTGGCATACTCATAATTTTAATCGCCTTTTCTCGAATTCTAAAGATCAACCTTACAAACCAAACCCGGTTTGTAAATATTTTAATGCCATTTAATAAGTTATTAGGCTATGCCATGCAGCACAAAGCCGGGCATTTTATAATTGGCTTATTGAATGGTTTTTTGCCTTGCGGCTTTGTGTATTTGGCCTTAATTGGCGCATTAAATACGCCATCGACCATCACTTCCGCACAATACATGTTCTTTTTTGGTGCAGGCACCTTTCCCTTAATGCTTGCGGCCACCATTAGCTCCGGCTTTGCAGGGCCAGCAATTCGTCGTAAAATTAACAAGGCAATTCCTTATGTGATGGTATGCCTGGGCTGTTGGTTTATTTTACGAGGCTTAAACTTAAATATCCCATATTTAAGTCCGGCAAAACAGCAAGTAGGGGTGGTTAAGTGCGATTGAGATTTTTTGAGGAATTATTACTTGCAATAAAAGAATCAAAAATCGTCTCTATAATCTGATAACCAAGTAAATCTGATTTCTTCTTTTTCATAAAACGAACAAGATGAATAATAGTAATCATTTGGGTCAGAAACCAAGTTCCAATGCTTTTGTAATGGATTATGATGAATATAGTTTAATTTTTGTTCAAGAATTTCCTTGTCATACATTTTAATTGGCAGACTATTTCTTTGCCAAAATTGATGATTTCTGCTAAGTCTCTCTACTTTAAATTTGTTAATGAGTGTACTATCATTTTTTCTTAATTCCTCTAAAAATGAATGTCCTGTAAACTTCATGAAGCTTGCATATGGCATTTCTCTACCATTCTTTTCCAAGTTTTTAAAAATGATATGAAGGTGGTTTGGCATAATTACAAAGCTATAAACTTTCATTTTTCCATTTTTGACCAAGTAGTTTAAACTTTCGATGATAATATTTTTGAATTTATTGTCGGATAATAAGTTATCCCAATTTAGAATGGTAGCTGTGTAAAAGTAAACTATATTCAATTCCATAATTGAAGTTAAGAATTAAGCTTTAACTATAAAAGAACCGTTAATGGTTTTTTGTTGGAATTGAAAATGATTTTGAAAAATTAATTAATTTGGGGGTTCAAGTTGTCTGTGAAGACACAGACAACGGATGAGGGGAAAATTGTCTGTGAGGACACAGACAATGGATGATGAGCATTGAGGAGAAAAAAAGCCCCCCAATGTCTGTGTCTTCACAGATATTATAAACTCATCATTAAAATAAGAATAATTTTCATATTGGGTGTACGTTGTCTGTGAAGACACAAACAACGGTGGTAACATAAAGCACAATCCCCCCCCAATGTCCGTGTCTCCATAGACCTTATAAATTCATTATTAATATAAGAAAAGTCCCCTACACCGCCATACTAAACAACCTTGTTTCCGGTTCTTTGTTCCATAAGCGGGCATCTAAAGCCATGCAGATATTTCTTAAAAAGCGTTTGCCAATAGGTGTTACCTTTAAACCTGTTTCGCTAAGTTCAATGAGTCCATCATTGGCCAATGGTACCAATTTTTCCATGCTTAAGGTAAGAGCCGGGCTTTTTCCAATCATGTCCATGGTCCATTCTGTAATCCCTTTACACATCACATTTAATATAAGGGTGCGTATCAGCAAATCTTCCTCTGTTAATATATGACCTTTAAATATAGGTAATTGTCCGTTATTAACCAAGTTTAAATATTCCTCTACCACCTTCACATTTTGGGCAAATCCATAAAGCGAATCGCTGATTGATGATACACCAAGTCCTACCAACAACTGCGTATGATGATGGGTATAACCCATAAAATTGCGGTGCAGGTTACCCGATAATTCGGCCAAAAACAGTTCGTCATTTGGTAAAGCAAAATGATCCATACCAATTTCCTGATAGCCATTTTGTTTTAATAGCTGGCAGCCGGTTTCGTATAGTTTACGCTTGGTTTGGGCATCGGGCAAGTCTAACTCAGTAAATTTACGCTGACCAGGTTTTATCCAAGGCACATGCGCATAGCTGTAAAATGCAATGCGTTCGGGTAGGAGTGTGTTTACCAAATGAATGGTATTTTCTAAACCTGCTAAGGTTTGTAGTGGTAAACCGTATATTAAATCATAATTGATAGAGGTATAACCAATTAACCATGCATTGTCGGTAACCGATTTAACATCTTCAAAACTTTGCTGACGGTTTATGATAAATTGAACCTTCGGGTCGAAGTCTTGTATGCCTAAGCTTAAGCGCCTAAAGCCAAGGTTGTACAAGGTTTGTAAATGGTCGAATGTTGTATTTGCCGGATGTGCTTCAAAACTAAATTCAGCATCCCTATGAATGATCGCATTTTCGAATAAACCTTCAATCAACACTTTCAAATTTTCAGCCTTGAAAAAAGTTGGTGTTCCTCCACCTAAGTGTATTTCGCGAATTACCGGGGTTTCATTCATCACTGCGCAATACATTTGCCATTCTTTCAAAACCGCCTGAATATAAGGCAACTCTACGCCATGGTTTTTGGTAATGCGCGTATTGCAACCGCAATACGTGCATAAACTTTCGCAAAATGGTAGGTGTATGTATAAGCTTATCCCGTCG
>CAIYNX010000008.1 GCA_903927645.1 uncultured Mucilaginibacter sp. | reverse complement strand
GGGTTTACCAGTTTTAAGTTAAATTTATGCTTGCTCCATTTTTCGGCTAATGGGCCTTCCGGAATTTTAGCATTTAAACTCATTTTCTTTATTTTTTATATGTTGTTGATAGTTATGATAAATAGGTGATACTTTTAAGTTCACTGCTATTTTTCAATACAGTCTACTATTTAATTATTGTTTGAAGATAATATACTATTGGCATTGCCGCAAACCCTAAAGGTATAATAACGCCAAATACCCAAGTACCTATAAAACTTACAATTGGGGTATATTTTTTATGAACCCAACCAAACGTACGGAATGCACTTTGAAAACCATGCATCAAATGGAATGATAATACACACATGGCCAAAACATAAATAATGTCGTAATAAATGTTACCAAAGCTTTGTGCAACCTTTGCATGCAAATCTTTAACCCTTACAATTTCTATATCATTTACTACGCTAACAGATTTTTCGAAATCGGTAGTACTTGGAGTAAAATCAACCCAAGTAGTTTTCCCTGTAGCCAAATCTGTTCGGTATTCTTTGTAGCCAATTCTATGGGTATATTTATAGTTATACCAAAAATCGCTCATGTGTATTACTATAAATAAAAACAAGATGGAACCTAAAAGTCCCATGTTTTTTGAAGCCCAGGTAACTTTTGATTTACTGGCTGAAGCATAACCAACTGGCCGTGCTTTACGATTATGGATGGTTAAAACCAAGGCATAAACCGCATGCACCGCTATGCTTAAGTACAACAAATAAGCAACTACCTCGATGGGTGGAAAATGTGTAAGAAAATTAGCATACACATTAAAACTATAGCCCCCATCATTACTAAACAATTGCAGGTTGCCACCAAGGTGTACTATTAAAAAAGTACACAGAAACAATCCCGTTAAAGCCATAATTAGCTTCTTTCCCAACGATGAGTTAAAGGTTTGTTTTAATTCGCTCATTAATATCAGATTTATTTGCGACAAAAGTATCTATTTATACCCAAAATTTTTTACTGGTTTTGTCTAAATTATAGGTTATTAGTTATTTAGAATCAATCTAAAAAACTTATAATTTTTTGAGGAGGTTTTGTTCACTAAATCATCATGACCGTATCCTTCAACACAGCATAAATACAATCTGTTTTAGTGGGATTAATAGCTACTTTGCCAGTAAACCTACCAAATGATGGCAAAATTGCTTGTTTTGCACCAAATGCAAAGCAGGGGAGGGTAAGATTTTGCCTGCCCTTGCCTTTTAAACTAATACCCGGATGCAGGTGTCCGCAAAGTACATAACCGTTGGCATTTGCCAGTTCCTCTTGCTGTAGCGGATGGTGTAACATTAAAAACGGATCAATTAATAAACTGTCTATAATTTGTACGTTTTGTTGCAAATAATTGCTTTTATCAATAATATCATGGTTGCCTTTTACCAATATGATTTCAAGTTTGGGGAATTGTGCTCGCCATAAAATAAACCAGTCCCAATCTGTATTGAGATCGCTATGAAAAAAATCACCTAAAAAAATCAATTGATCGGGATTATAAACCCCAATCAGATCCGACAATACACCTAAATCGTTTTGTTCCATATCTCTGGGTATGGCAATACCCGCTTTACGAAAATGTCCAACCTTGCCTAAATGAACATCTGCAACTAACAATGCTTTTCGCTGTTGCCAAAAAATACCTTTTTGTGGTAGTAACAGTAAATCCTGATTTAATAGTTTATGAATTATTGGAGTTCCTAATGGCATTTAAAGATGGATGGATTAAAATAAGAATTCTTAAAACTATTCTTTAATTGCAGTTACAGTAGTTCCATCTGCTCCTTTGGTATTAAAAATAATTTGATGGCTATCCATCTTTGAAACCCAAAATGGAAACTCCCTGATTGTGCCGTCACTCAAGGATTCTTTATATCGTATATTAAAACCATCAATACTAAACCTCCCTTTTGATAATGTTCGTCCACCCCAAATAATTTGTAGTTTATAATCCCGTGTAAATTCTATAAAACGCTTTTCAATGGCTAATTCTTCAGCTTTGGTAGTATCCGAAGGATCATTATTGTGCGCTACTTTGATATATTTCCATTTGCCATATAAATTATCCGCATCAATTTGCTGTTTGCAGGCGGTAAAGGCCAACACTAAAAAAAATAAAAAAAGCAAACGCTTAGTCATGGTAGGTTTTTTGAACACGAAAATAGGGATTTTGCTAATACAATTAAGCCTTTGCTAGGTGTTAATAGCAATTATTAAAAAATATTTGAATAACTACCTAATTTTATAATTTGAAAATTATTCGTTTATTTATGTTTTACTACCGGTATTTCCTCTTTGTAAATAGAATTAGAAATTATGAACCTCAAAAAATTTGCCATACTTCCAATTACTTTTATTACTATAATGCTGCCATGTTTTGCTCAAAACACTGCAAATCTTACCTTAACCGGTGGCACCAAACTTACCATTAGCAAGTATATTTATGGGCAATTTGCCGAGCACTTAGGGCATGGCATATACGGCGGATTTTGGGTTGATAAAGATTTACCCGTTACAAAACAAGATCGTATTCGTTTGGACGTAGTCAATGCTCTCAAACAAATAAAAATACCAAGTTTACGTTGGCCGGGCGGCTGCTTTGCGGATGAATACCATTGGCGCGATGGAATAGGTCCGTCATCCCAACGTCCACGAATGGTAAATACCAATTGGGGTGGCGTAACAGAGGATAATAGCTTTGGTACCCATGAGTTTTTGTCGCTTTGTAGTTTGTTGGGTTGCGAACCATATATAGCTGCCAATGTGGGTAGTGGTACAGTGGAGGAAATGTCTAAATGGATTGAGTATGTAAATTCAAATAGCAATAGCACCATTGCCGATTTACGTGGATTAAATGGTCATCCCGACCCATATAAAGTTACTTTTTGGGGTATAGGCAATGAAAGTTGGGGTTGTGGTGGAAATATGACTCCAGAGTTTTATGCCGACCAGTTTAAACGATATGCCGCATTTGCCAAGGATTATCCGGGTGCAGCCCTGAAAAAAATTGCCAGCGGGCCAAATTCAGATGATTATAACTGGACTTCGGTTATCATGAAAAAAATACCTATTTGGATGATGTGGGGTATATCTTTGCATTATTATACCGTACCAACCGGGAATTGGGGACATAAAGGTTCGGCAACTAGTTTTACCGAAACAGAATATTTTGAAACCATGCAGCGATGCCTTAAAATGGAGGAACTGGTAACAAAACATTCCACCATTATGGACCAATATGACCCTGAAAAAAAAGTAGCATTGGTAGTTGATGAATGGGGAATATGGACTGACCCCGAATCGGGTACAAATCCAGGTTTCTTATATCAACAAAACAGCCTGCGCGATGCCTTGATTGCCGCAACCAACCTAAATATATTTAATAACCATTGCGATAGAGTACGTGGAGCTGCTTTAGCGCAAACCATCAACGTTCTGCAATCTCTCATTCTAACCAATAATGATAAAATGCTGCTTACCCCAACTTACCATGTGTTTGATATGTATAAGGTGCATCAGGATGCAAAATATTTAGCCATAAAATTAAATTCACCCAATTATCAGGTTACAGGCAATGCCATACCTGCGATCAATGTTTCCGCTTCACAAGATGCTTCTGGAAAAATTCATATTTCATTTGTGAATCTTGATTTGCATAACAACATCAGCATAAGCACAGCTTTGCCCGATTTGAATTGGAAAACAATAAAAGGCCAAATATTAACGTCGGCCAACATTACTGATATCAACACCTTCGATAATCCTGATAAACTTCATCTTGCCAATTTTACCGGGGCAAAAAAAGAGCGGGAAAAGCTTGTTGTGGTTATCCCAAAGCAATCTGTAGTAACGTTGGAGCTTGAATAAGGCTTATTGATGTACCCATACCTCAATATTGTTACCTTTTTGTCCGGCTTCGGAGAAAGGAACCAAAATTACGTTTTGCGGTACATTATTTATTTTTACAGGTAGTTGGTAGGCTTGTTTCCAATCCCAATCAGCCGGAAGCGTATCGTTGTTTACTGCAAGTTCTGTGCTGTGGGTATATATTACCTCATTTAAGTTGGATATTTTATTATTCAAACCTTGGTCTATGGCTAAAATTTGAGGACCTTTTTTAAAGGCTACCTGGTTAGGATAGGAGATACCACCTGATAAAATTTGTAGCGGGGTATCAAAGGTTACAATAACTAAATCATCTTTCTTCCATTTTCTGCTTATGCCTATAATACCGCTCGTAGTATTGGTATAACTATCTCCTCCAACTTTCACAACAAAATTTGTTGACCATTCGGGCACTCTAAAATTCATACTAAATTCCTTTTCTGCTGAAGGTACTATCCTAAAATTAACTTCCCCGTTCAATGGGAATTTGGTACGTTCAGTAATTTTTAAATCAACATTAGTCCCATCATTTGCTTTTAAACTGATATTCGCTATCCCATTTTCGTAGAATAAAATTGTAAAGGCATTGCTTATATTTCCCCCCATCATCTCTGGTATTAAAGAAATTCCCCTTGGAATGCTTGATAAGCAACAAGAAAAGCCTTGGTCGCAACGATATGGTTTTCCTCCTTGCAGAGCTGTATAATAGCTAACGCAACCAGTTTGAGGGTTCTCGGCTGCAAACAAATGATTATAAACTGATCGTTCAAGTTCAGCAGCATACTTAACATCGCCAGTAATTTGTAACAGTTGCAGGTTAAACTGTATCCAAGTTACGGTAACACAACCCTCGCCCATATTATCTTCGTTTTCGGCTTTAAAAACTCCAGTTTGTTTAAAAACTTCATGGTCGCTTGCGGTACCGGTTATGTATAGTCTATTTTGAGAAATATCTTTCCAAGCGTTTTGCATTAATGTAAGGTATTTGTTTTCCCCAGTTAGCTTATAATACTTCAAAATACCTAAAAAGCAGGATACCATTTCATAGGCCTTTGCGTCGCCAACTTTGGTAACATCATTGTATTTTTCCAATTGGGAAATCAATTTTGGTCCGGTTGGTTGCTCATATGCACGTAAAATATACCGCGCAAAATCAAGATATTTTTGCTTACCTGTGTAGCGGTATAAATCAATCATTGGTTCCAGAATACTTCCTGGAGCAAGACCTACATGGTCGCCTGCCAGCATCAAATCTCGCTTGCCTTCGCCAAAGGTATTGCAAACCAAGTCTGCAGCCTTAGTTGCCGTAGTCAATGCAGGTCGGTAACCTGTAACCGAATAATAATTTAATAGGCCAATAATAGCATATTTATGTGCCCATACGTCCCAATCGGTCCAGCGGTCTTTTTCGAGATAAGTGCCTAAATAACCATCGGGCATTTGGCAAACAATATACTTTTGCACCATATCATCCATTAAATGCTTAATACGAGCATCATGCATATAACTATATGTTTTAGATGCCGAAAACAAGAATTTGCCAACATGTTCACCAATCCAGGTTTGCGACCCTGGCCTATGTCTAAAACCAGATAAGAGTATAGCCGAATCGATTTTTAACAAACGCTTCTCCAAATTTACACCCAATCGGTAACCTAATAAGCCACCAATATCTTGGTACTGGGCAGGTATATATTTATCGGCAATTTTATTGGGTATAAGTGGTTTTGGAAGGGTATCCTGATCCCCGCATATTGCCTTAGCCGTTGTTAAAAGGGATATAAAAAGAATTAAAAAATAGGGTCTCATCTTATTTTATATTAAACGGTAATAATTGGTATGGTAAAAATAGAAATTATTGATTGCTATTTTGGCGGTTAAGCAATTTTTGAATATGCTCCTTTTGAGTTT
>CAIYNX010000007.1 GCA_903927645.1 uncultured Mucilaginibacter sp. | reverse complement strand
CAATATCAAAAATTATTATTATTTGCAAAATTAATATCAATTTCATTTAATTCAAAAAAATATTTTTATTAAATTTGTGCTTTTGGGAGGTACTAAATAATTACATAAATTATATATTAAACGACAATACAAAACACAATTAACAATGAAAATCAATTTAATTCAAGCGGATTACAATTGTCCGCTCGGGCAGCCTGAGGGCGCTTATCTTACTGGAGTTTGCGGTGTTCTTCCTATTGCCGGTGCAGCAGATTGGGGAAATTTTGAAAGAGATTATTATGCTCCTTTTTTACGTTACCTCTATTTTATTTGCTTTCAAAATGCTGATGGTGCATATCCTGTCAAATTAAGTGTGAAAGAAATGTGCGAAAGTCTTACCGATTTGTTCCGCAAAAAGAAATGTGTATCTCGAAATATTAGGAGCATATTAATTGCAGAATCTCCCTCACCAGCGCCTGCTAATTATTTTTATAATTTGGCTGGCGCACCAGGTTGGGATGCAGCCGGTACGTTTTGCGGTGAAATTCGACTAGCCTTGGGAATCCCTGGAGGGCTTACGAAGACTCAATTTTTAGTTGAATGTGCAAGATGTGGATTCATTGTTTTGGACTTGTTCCCATTTGTTACAATGGCAATACCTGCGGGTGCACAACCCAATGCTTACAAAACAGCTGTTAAGAGGGCTTGGGGGTTTTGTCCATCTGTAGTTCCTTACCCTATGAATATTAGGGAGCTTTTGGATTTCATTTTTTGTTGTCTTAATAAAAATCTATCTGTTGGTTTTAGCCTTCCGAGGTTTGGTAACGTCATTTTAGGTGATTTATGTAGCTATACCGAATTTAATAATTGGCTAGCAATAAATGGAATTGTTTTGAATCCGGCTGGTGCAGTTGAAATGCTCAGAGTGCCTGCAGTTGTTGGACGTAGTATATTTTTAAGAATATGCTGGCAAAATGGTTATTTCGCACCTCATCACGATAGAATGAACGAAGCCGGTATTTTTTGCAAACGATAGAAGCTATTAAATAGAGTTTAGTATCGGTCATGTTTTTCTCCACATACAAAATATATTGGTTTTGTATAAGAAATAAAATATTCAGCAGGTCAACTTACCGCTATTATCTCTACCAGTTTTTTCAAATCCTCAATGAATAGGTTCGAGAAAAGTCCTAACAGGTTCACTTTTTAATATTAAAAGCTATCTATTTTTAGGTAGCTTTTTTGTTTTTAGAATATTTTTTTGAAATTCTTTAACCTTCTGGCGCTAGTTTCTAGCAGGCTAAGTGTATAGCAAACTAGTGCCTTGAAAATCTGCCGGTTTGCAACCGGAATTTAAAGCAATGAAGCCCTAATACTAAATAAAGAATAAAACAGCACCACCCCCAATATTAATTTTTACATTTATTTAAGAAATTATTTTGTATTAACAAATACATACCCTAATTTTAACCCACATTGCTTTTTTTAATTAGTTATATGTTAAAAGCTGGGGTTACGGTGTTAAAAGCGGGGTGGATTTTGCTTACTTTAATAATTATTTAAT
>CAIYNX010000006.1 GCA_903927645.1 uncultured Mucilaginibacter sp. | reverse complement strand
TTAAAATAAAACTAAATATTATACTAAATGGTAAATTTCATAATGACTATTTGACTAGGCCATACAAACTTTTAAACCGAATAACTTGATAAGTTTCAAAAAAAAATATATCTATGTAAAAAATTTATGAAAAAATTATCAATAATTATTCCTGCCTATAACGAAGAAAAAACAATCCACCAAATATTAAATGCCATAAAAGAGGTTACTTTAATAAATAATATAGAAAAGGAAATAATTATAGTTAACGATTTTTCGAAAGATGGTACCGGAACGGCTGTCGCCAATTATATATCCGAAAATCCTAGTTTAAATATACAATATTTTGAGCATACCGTAAACAAGGGGAAAGGAGCCGCGCTACATACGGGTATTGCCAACGCTAAGGGCGATTTATTAATAATTCAGGATGCCGACTTAGAATACGACCCTAAAGAATATAATATTTTAATAGAACCCATTATAAATGGATTTGCCGATGTGGTATATGGCTCAAGGTTTATGGGCGGACGCCCTCACCGGGTGTTGTTTTTTTGGCATACCATTGGGAATAAGTTATTAACCGGTATTTCGAATATGTTGAATAATTTGAATTTGACCGATATGGAAACTTGTTACAAGCTATTTAAATCGGAAATAATAAAAAATATACCATTAAGAGAAGCCCGATTTGGCTTTGAACCAGAAGTAACCGCCAAAATTGCAAGACTAAAAGGCGTAAGGATATATGAGGTTGGGATATCCTATTATGGCAGAACTTACGAGGAAGGTAAAAAAATTGGGTTAAAGGATGCTATTAGGGCCTTTTACTGTATGATTAAATATACATTTATTAAATAATGGACAAAAAATTCGAATTTAAAGAGCTTGATATTGAGGGAGCTGAAATATTAGATGTAATTGCGCATGCTAACAAGTTTAATAAATGGATGTACGATACCATTAACCCTTATTGCAAAGGCAACATTTTAGAAATTGGTAGCGGAATTGGTAATATATCGCAATTCTTTATAGAAAATAATCAAACCATAACAGTTACAGACATACGCGATAATTATTGTGAAATTTTAACCAAAAAGTTTTCGCCTCACAATAACTTAAAGGGCATATTAAATATGGATTTAACGCATCCAAATTTTGATATTGAATACCAGCACTTGCTGGCAACTTTTGATTCGGTTTTCGCCCTGAATGTGGTGGAACATATTGAAGACGATAATTTAGCCATCAGCAACTGTTATAAATTGTTAAAAAACAACGGGAACCTCATCATTTTGGTTCCGGCTTATCAATTTTTGTATAACCAGTTTGATGTTGAGCTAGAGCATTACAGGCGCTATACTTTAAAACAATTGGGTAATATTTTTAAAAACAACTCATTTAAGCTTATTAATAGCCAGTATTTCAATTTAGCCGGAATATTGGGCTGGTATGTTTCGGGTAAACTTCAAAAAAATAAAAGTATTCCTAAAGATCAGATGAGTTTATATAATACGCTGGTTCCAATTTTTAAACTTTTCGATAAATTAAGCCTAAACAAAGCTGGTTTATCGGTAATTCAAGTTGGGGTTAAAACCGCATAACTACCTTGTAGAAGGCTTATTTAATTTTAATCAAGTTATGTTATTGACGGTTTTCAAAGTTTTAAAAGCATGAAAAGCATTCCAAACAAAAAAAAGGCAAATATTATTAGTTTTATTTTATTAACCATAG
>CAIYNX010000005.1 GCA_903927645.1 uncultured Mucilaginibacter sp. | reverse complement strand
TGAATGGTCAGTGGTTAATTGGTCAGTGGTGAGTGGTGAATAGTGGATGTTTTTGTTTGGTGGTTGGGTAGGATTTTTTTGGGGTAAATCATTATTATGTTTTTTTATAATTCTTTTATAGATGCGTGATTTGGGGATTGTTTTTTTGGTGGGGTTTATGGGTTGTGGTAAAACTACGCTTGGGCGTAAATTGGCTAAGCATTTGGACTATGCCTTTATCGACCTCGACCATCAGCTCGAAGCCAAGGTGGGCATGACTATTGCCGAGTATTTTGCCAAGTTTGGTGAGGAGAGCTTTAGAAAGCTGGAATCGGAAGTGTTGAAAACAACTGCTTATCCTGAAAGTGCCATCGTATCAACAGGGGGTGGCTTGCCTTGTTTTTTTGATAATATGCACTGGATGAACAGCCAAGGCAAAACTATCTACATACAACTATCGCCCAAAACTTTAGCCGACAGGTTGGAGCACGAAAAACATAAACGCCCGGTTTTAAACGGCAGAAAAGAGGAAGAGCTAATTACCTTTATAGCGCAAAAACTGCAGGAACGCGACCCATTTTATACTCAAGCTAGCATAACAGCCAATGGCATTGGAATCACTCCCGAAAAGGTATTAGAGCAGCTTAAAGGCTTATAAATAGCCCCGTTGGTTTTTACCTTCCATCCAATTTACAAAAGCGCGGTTTACCACTTTATTACCACCCGGTGTAGGGTAATTACCAGAAAAATACCAATCGCCGGTATGATCCGGGCAAGCTTTGTGCAAATTATCCAAGGTTTGGTAAATTACTTCTACCTTGCTTTTATGGTCTTTAGGGGTGATAATTTTTGCTATCCTATCTGATATTTCCTGGTCAGTAAATGGCTCGTAAATGGCTTTTACATAGTTGGGCACGCTTTCTTTAGGCAGGCTCGAGCTATCTTTACAAAGTTGGTAAACTTTCAGAATAATTTCTTCTTTATCCATATCCTTCAACAAGCTAATGGCAGCTTCGAATGCCACAAACTCACCCATGCGCGACATGTCGATACCATAACAATCAGGATAGCGTATTTGTGGTGCTGATGATACCACAACAATTTTCTTAGGCCCCAATCGGTCCAGTATTTTTAAAATACTTTGCTTAAGCGTGGTTCCTCTTACAATCGAATCATCCAGAACAACCAAGGTATCGGTACCTTTTTTAATGAGTCCGTAAGTGGTATCGTATACGTGGGCAACCATCTCACTTCTATCGGCATCCTGGGTAATAAAGGTGCGGAGCTTTACGTCTTTAATGGCTATTTTCTCAACCCTAGGCGCCATGCACAAAACTTCTGTCAATTCTTCTTCACTTATCTTATCGGCACGGTTTAAAAGCTTGTCACGCTGGTATTTTTTGATATATTTATGAATACCTTCTACCATGCCATAAAAAGCAACTTCGGCTGTATTAGGGATATATGAGAATACGGTGTTTTTTACATCATGATTAACCGAGGTCAATATTTGTTCGCACAAAAGCCTACCTAATTGTTTACGCTCCCGGTAAATGGAGGCATCACTACCGCGCGAAAAGTATATACGCTCGAACGAGCATGATTTCTTTTCTTGCGGCTCGCTAAACATATCTTCCGAAATACGACCGTTCTTTTTTACAATTAGCGCATGTCCGGGTTTTACTTCTCTGATATCTTCAATAGGCACATTAAAGGCCGTTTGTATGGCTGGTCTTTCGGAGGCAGCTACTACAATTTCATCGTTATAATAATAAAACATGGGGCGTATGCCAACCGGGTCGCGCATAACAAAGGCATCACCATGACCCAATATACCCGCAATGGTATAACCACCATCCCAATTCTTGGCCGATTTTCGCAATATCTTAGCCACATCCATATCATTAGCAATAAGTTTGCTAATCTCAACGTTATCGTCCAATCCCTCGCGCTTATATTGGTCAAACAAGCCTTGGTTTTCGGTATCTAAAAAGTGTCCTATTTTTTCCAATACGGTTACGGTATCGGCTTTTTCTTTTGGGTGCTGACCAAGTTCGTACAATTGTTCTAATAGTTCGTCAACATTGGTCATGTTAAAGTTACCTGCTATCACCAGGTTACGCGTCATCCAGTTATTTTGCCTTAAAAAGGGGTGGCAATTTTCAATACTGTTTTTACCGTGCGTACCATAACGCAAATGCCCCAATAAAACCTCGCCGGCAAAACTCACATTATCTTTTAGCCATTGGGCATCCGCCATTTTTTCGGGGGTATGCTTTTGGGTATCTTCAAACTTTTTTTGGATGTACTCAAAAATATCGGCTACAGCATTGGAAGCCATAGAACGATGCCTGCTGATATACCTTTTTCCGGGCTCTATATCCAATTTAATGGTTGCAACCCCGGCGCCATCCTGACCCCGGTTATGTTGTTTTTCCATTAAAAGATAAAGCTTGTTTAGTCCGTAAAGGGCAGTTCCGTACTTCTGCTGATAAAAAGATAATGGCTTTAAGAGCCGGATAAATGCCACACCGCATTCATGTTTAATCTGTTCGCTCATGCTTGGTTATAAGCACGCAAAGGTAAAAAATATTATGATACAGAAAATTAAAAGAAAGTCATTTTTGTGAGTGGTGAGTTGAGTTTTTATTGGGCTTGGAGGTTTAACTAAATAATTTAATTAAACACCAAAATAAAACATAAAAATTAATGACATTTGGTTTATCCAATTTTATAACCATCATGAAAAAGATTTTTTTGCTTGCTTTGTTTGTAAGTTGCTTATATAGCCTTAATAGCTTGGGGCAAGGTGCTAAGCCCTTGTTCACTAACCCTTTTGGGGTAGAAATTTATACCTACCGCAATAGCTATGCCAAGGGTATGGCTGCTGTGCTGGATACCATTAAGGCTTTGGGCATTAAAGAGGTGGAAGGGCCTAACCCAAAAGGTATAAGTGCCGAAGAATTTAAAAAACTATTGGATGAACGCGGATTGGTAGTACCCTCTATTGGTGCAGGCTACGAGGAGCTCGTGAAAGACCCTTTGAGCATTGTAAAACAGGCCAAATTTTTTGGTGCAAACTATGTAATGGTGGCTTGGATTGGGCATGGCAAAACCTTTACCTTGGAGGATGCTAAAAAAGCAGTTGCCGATTTTAACGCCGCCGGCAAAGTATTGGCCGAAAACGGTATTACCTTTTGCTACCACGACCATGGCTATGAATTTGGGCCTTACGGCGATGGTACCTTGCTCGACTATATCATCCAAAATACCGATGCCCGATATGTGCAGTTTGAGATGGACTTGATGTGGACTTTTCATGGTGGAGGCGACCCTGCCGCATTGCTTTACAAATACCCTACCCGCTGGAAAATGTTGCATCTGAAAGATATACGCAAAGGTATAGCCAATGACCTAACCGGTGGAACGGATACCAACAATGATGTAGCCCTAGGTACCGGACAACTAAACATACCCGCTATTTTAAAAGCCGCCAAAGCAATAAGCATAAAACATTATTTTATTGAAGACGAAAGCCCCAACCACGCCGGCCAAATACCTTTGACTATTGGGTATGTTAAGGGGTTGAGGGAGGAGTAACACAAAAGTGAATAGTAAGTAGTGAGTTGTGAATTCCTGCCGTTTGATTGTATCTGCGAATTAAATATGCTTGCAATAAGCAAATACCCTTACTCTTACTCTTACTACCTAATCGGACACTAGTTAGATTTATTCAAATCGACTTAAACCTTTATTAAAGGACAATGGAAAGATTATATTAATTAAACCTTATTTTTGAGAGTTAAATTGGTAAAACTTCTCATCCAAATACATTCCTACTCTGTAAGACATCATTGAAGTAGCATTTTGAACAATTATTGCAGGTGATTTATATTTACTTTTTGAGATTCGTGTAGAAAAATAGATTTTAAAAAGTTCGGTTTTATTATTAAAATAAACAATTTCACCAGTGGTATCACACTTCAGGTTGGCGTTCTTTTTTGGTGCTCTTATAAGTTCTTTGAAAATAGAAATTGAACTCTTGTCTTTTAATACAAAAGGAGCAATCACTTTTCCCTTGAGAAAATTGACTTCTAATCTATTAGCAAATTCAAGTTTATTAGTATTTGGTTTTTGAGCAATATAGGAAACTTCCAAAAAAATTAATATATAAATTAGTTTTAACATGTTGATATTAAGGTTAATTTTTAAAAAGTAAATGTAATAAACATTAAAGAATCCCCCCGCTCCCGCAATAGTCCCTCTTGTGGTTTTTTGGACAAGACAGGCTATATGTACAAATTCCTTGTCAATTTAGCCTTCAAAACTGTTACCGGATAATTTAAATATTCACCTTGGTTTTTATGTAGTAACCCTTCTACCTAAACAAATAAGATCAAAATAAATAAATAAGCCACAAAGCTGAACAAAAACACCAGCAAGTAACTGATGGACATACCAACCATTTTCAATATGGTTCGAAACCAGTTTCTGTTATAGAATACCTTTAACGATCTATAAATATAAAAGAAGATGTATAGGAAAATAGCCATACTTATGATATTTTCTACCATCAGCCATGATTTGGGCAAAATAAAACGAACCAATATATTAACAGTTAAAATAAGGTAAATAAAGGAGGTTAAATGGAAGGCATAAATTAAATGCTCCACATAAAACCGCTTAGTTTTTCTAAAAGTTATACTTAATATAAGGGCAAAAAACGGTAAAATCAAAAACATGAATTTTGGAAAGTTATGACTGAGCGTTTCGTTGACCACCTCATTGATATTGATTTTTTTATTATATAATTGAATGGCTTTCACAGTTATATACTTGGTTATCCACAAATCTCTTTCTACTGCGGGCAACTTACTTTGTTGTTCTAGATACTCATGATAATTGGTGGTAGGAATAGATGGGATGAGTTTTAACCCACTATTTTCTTCGAAGATAATCTCATGAATAGAGGTATCCTTTAAGAGCTTATTTTTTAATAGTTTGTAGCCATTTTTATGGTACAACCTGTTTATTGCACCTTGTCTTTCTCCTTCGGTTTTATAATTAACGGTGTCTTTACTTATTCTAATGGCCTGTTGTTTAATTTGGTCAATAGTAGCTGGATTTACCTCAGCTTTTATCGGGCTTTTTGGAAATTGGGCGGCTAACAAAAAATAAACCACGCTTATAAAAATATACATCTTAACCGGATGTAAATAACTTGCACGCCTGCCATTCAAATATTCGATGGTTAAAAAACCGGGTTTAAACAGCAGTGGCTTTAAAGTACCAAAAAACTGATGGTCAAAATGAAAATAATCACTAATGGCATGGTTCATCATATGCCCAAAGCTTTCTTTGATCTCCAAATTCTCCTGACCGCAATTTTGGCAAAATTTGCCAGTAAGTGTGGCACCACAGTTTAAACAGTTATTTTCTTTCCGGTAATGCTTCTTCATTTAAATAAGCTTTAATATAACTGCAAATTAAGCAGCCATTTTGATAAAAGAGGAATTTTGGATAAATTTAATTTATTTCAGGCTAATAGCTTTAAAGATAATGGTTTCCGGGTTTTTATAATTTAAAGATAAAAGTATCATAAAACAAAAAGCCGAACAGATAACAAAATTATCCATTCGGCTTTAAAAAATATTGTTGTTCAATTATATGGTAGAGAAACCGCCGTCTAATACTAAATCAGCTCCAACCATATATTCCGAATCAGCAGAAGCCAGGTATAAAAATCCTTTGGCCATTTCTTCTGAGGTTCCCAAGCGTTTTATAGGAGTAATATCAGCCATATAACCTTTCATGCCTTCAATTTGCTCTGCGCTGGCTCCACTTCTGCCAAAAATAGGGGTTTCGATAGGGCCGGGCGATAATACATTCACCCTGATTTTCCTATCCAACAATTCAGCTGAGAAGCCCCTTGCTAAGGAGCGTACCGCCGCTTTGGTTGCCGCATAAGCTGACGCGGTTGCCATACCTTTGGTGCTCACACCTGAAGAAGTGATGATAATCGAAGCACCATCATTCAAATAAGGCAATGCTTTTTGAACGCTAAAAAACGCGCCTTTAAAATTTATATCGCTGGTTTGATCGAACATTTCTTCGGTAAAATCGGCCAATGGGGCAGCAATAAATACACCGGCATTTACTACCAATACATCAATTTTGCCAAATTTGTGGTTTACTTCCTCGTATAGGGCATCAATTTCTTTCAGGTTAGCAGTATCACTCACCACACCCAACGTATCATGACCAATTTCGGCAACTGCCTTTGCTAAGGTATCCTGATTACGACCTGTGATGGTTAATTTAGCACCTTCTTGTGCAAATAATTTGGCGGTAGCCAAACCGATGCCGCTATTACCACCGGTAATAACCGCTACTTTGTTGTCTAATTTTTTCATTTTAAGCTTTATCGATTTTTAATTTTTTTAATACAATCATCAGCAATAATTTATTTGCTGCTGCAATGTTACTATTAAAATCAATCGATTTATCGAAGAACTTCGATAAATAAGGAAATTTGATAAACTTATGACTTAAAGTGATTCAAGTAGGCAATATAGCCTGATAGGACTTCTTGGTTAATCACATATTTTACATTTCTGCCATCCTTTTCGGCAATCAAGAGTTCGGCTTCTACCAGCTGACTGATATGGTGAGATATGGTTGACTGGGCAAGATTTATACATTCAACAATCGAAACACATTTAACCCATTCCTTATCTTTATTCACCAAATCCATAATTTGCAGGCGATATGGGTCGGCCAGAGCCTTTGATATTTTTTCGACTTGTTTGGCGGTTAAAACTGTATTCATTAGAGCAAAGATACTGTTAATGTACTTTTTACTAGTTTTCAGAAAGAATAAATAATAAAATTTACAAAAAATTAGCTCAAATAATTGATAAAGTGTTAAGGGATATAAATGTAAAGTAATAACAATGCAAGGCCGTTTATTAGGAAATTTATTTTATTGCTGACAAGTACATTTTAGTTTTTACCTATTTCT
>CAIYNX010000004.1 GCA_903927645.1 uncultured Mucilaginibacter sp. | reverse complement strand
TGAACCATCGGCGGATACAGATAGCCCGCTTTCATCACCGCTGGTATTGATGGGGTATCCCATGTTTTCGGGCTTTTGCCATTTGCCGTCTTTTCCAAGTTTACTTACAAATAAATCAAATCCGCCTAACCCCGGCCAACCTTTCGAACAGAAATACAAGGTACTATCATCAGCATGTATAAAGGGCGATTGTTCATCATATGCGGTATTAATATTGGGACCTAAATTTTCAGCCGGTCCCCATCCTTTTTCGGTTAGGGTCGATTTCCAAATATCATATCCTCCATAACCACCTTCACGATTGCTTACAAAATAAAGCGTGCGCCCGTCTGAACTAATAGAAGGCTGTGCTTCCCAACCAGAGGTATTAATTGGCGATGGCAGGTTAATTGGCCTTCCCCAACTATCGTCTTTCTTTTTTTGCGATAAGTAAATATCACATCGGCCCATGCCATCCGGTCGGTTACAACCCGTAAAAAATAAGTACTTACCATCTTTTGATATAGATTGTGCCCCTTCGTTAAATTCTGGCGTGTTAATGCGGTCGCTTAGGTAGGTGGCTTCCTGCCACTGTCCACCAACTTTTACACTCTCATAAAAATCTTCGTTGTTGTTAATTCTCCTTGTTAAAATCAAGGTGCTATCATCGGCAGTGGTAACAGGTAAATATTCATCATCAGGTGTATTGATATTAGGCCCTAAATTAAAAGCCTGAAATGGTACCGGGTTCTTGATGGCATCAATACTAAACTTACAATCGTTTACTAATTTTTGAACGTTTAAAGCAACTTTAGCATTCGTTTCAGGGTAAGATAAATATTTTTCGAAATATTTTAATGCATTTCCATAATTGGCATTGTCAAATTCCTCATCTCCAACTTTGTAATAAATAGTTTTGTTAAACTCAGGGTTTATTTCAATAGCCCTTGCATATTGTTTAATTGCCAAGGGGTGTTGTTTTAACAAACGATAAAGATCGCCAAGCTGAATATAGGCTTCAATAAAATTATCATCGTAGCGGATAGCTTTTTTAAATTGTAGAACCGCCTCTTTATATAAATGATCCTGTAGACTTTTATTGGCTAAATTAAAAAAGAAAAGCGCATCACTATTGGTGCTTGAGTATGTACTCTCTTGCCCGTAAGCGAATGCGGATGTAAAAACTAAAAAGAATATGAAGATAAAATGCCTCATAGAATTTTGTTTGCTGATATATTAGCAAAACAATTAAACAGTATTTCAGGTAAATATAACCAGCAACTTAATTTAAACAACAAGCATCACCTAATTATTACAATTTAACTTAAAGTTTTATTATTTATTGCCAATAAATATAGTTTACACTATGGAATATTTAAAAATTTATGTGTTTGTAGGGAAATTTCCCAATGGGGGTTATTCATAACGTAGGCCACAATTAAGGGTGTCATTTCTTTTGATTTGGACCATTCGGGTTGTAAATACAACCTACAGGTATTTGAAACCAATTTGGCATTTTGCTCGGCAAATTCAAAGTCAGATTTGTTGAATATAATCACCTTTAACTCGTTTGCCATTTGGGCAACTTTAAGCTGTGGTGCCTTGAATTTTTTTGGCGACAAACAAATCCAATCCCAATAGCCTGATAGCGGATAAGCTCCCGAGGTTTCGATAAAGGTTTTTATTCCTTTTTCTTTCAATTTTCCGGTCAAAAAATCAAGATTATATATCAATGGCTCGCCCCCGGTAACCACTACCGCTTTTGAGGGGTATTTGCCTGCGTTTTCAACAATTTGCAAGGCAGGTGTTAAGGCATGTAATTCGGCATCCCAGCTTTCTTTTACATCGCACCAATGGCAGCCCACATCGCAGCCACCCAAACGAATAAAATAAGCAGCCTTACCAGTATTGTACCCCTCGCCTTGTATTGTATAAAATTCTTCCATTAAAGGAAGCATCGACCCATCTTCGGGTATTACATGTGCCATAAGTGGGTACAAAAATAAGCTTTATGAACAAACTCAATGCCATTATATTGATAATATTTGGTTTTTTAGTGTTAAATAGCACTTTTTGCCGTATAATTACGTATTAATTGCGATATGAAAAAGTTTTACAGCCTATTACTATTTTTCGCATTACTTTGCCTTAGCTCCTGTGTGGATGTGGAAGAACGTTACGACTTTAGGGCCGATGGCTCATGTAATGTAGTGAATAGCTTTGACATGGGCCGAGCTGTTTCTATTTTAATTAATTTAATAAGCGATTCGGTTAAAGAGAGTCCGCAATTTAGTTTGGTTAAGGATACTACTTTAAATTTTTACACTGCCCTTCCTGATAGTACCCAAGAAAAGCTTAGTAATGAAGAGGCTGCCATGGCAAAAAGCAGTAGCTTGGCTGTAAAAATGAATTTAAAAAAGAGTATTATGAAAGTAAGTATAAATCATTTGGCCAAGAATATGGCAGATTTGGATTATTACTTGAAACATCTTTCAAATATTTCATTAAATAGCCAGTTAAGTAAGCTGTATAAAAATGATAAAAGGGTAGGTAGTTTTGATGCGCAAAAACTGGTAGCCAGCGAAGATTATTATAATTACGAGGTAACACCCCATAAATTTTATCGTATTATTGATAGGGCAAAGTTTAGTAAGTTCTTGAAAAAAACGCAATCAACCTTTGCAATGGCCAAGGCTATGTTAATCGATATGCCTTATAAGGTAGTATTAAATTTTGCCAAACCCATTAAAAAAATAAATAATTCGAAGGCCATTGTATCTGCCGATAGGAAAAGCGTTATTTTGATTACCAATATGGACGATATTATAAAAAACCCGTCTGTTATGAATCTGAAAATTGATTTTTAGTCTTTTAAACTTTTCGTAAAAATTGTCTGTGAGGACAGAGATCATATGGAGCGTTATTTTGATTACTAATATGGACGATATCATCAAAAACCCTGCTGTTATGAATCTGAAAATTGATTTTTAGTCATTTAAACTTTTCGTAAAAATTGTCTGTGAGGACACAAACAACGGGGATTGGTTCATTAAATAATACCCTAACCACCTTTTTAAATTTCCATTTTTTCACCATTCATTCCTGTTTATATACTACTCATTCCATTAGGATGGTGTTGACGATCGATTGTATTTATCATTGTTTCAGAAAAAAGAAATAATTATAAAAATATAGATACAAGCAACACATGAAAAAAATCATAACCTTCATTATCATCCTCATTTCAGCATTTAAAGTAAGTGCTCAGAATGATTTACTAAAACAAACCATTATTGGTACGGTGATTGATCAGCAATCGGGCAATTATTTACGTGGTGCCACAGTTTCATTAATCGGGAAGGGTGGTAATGCCGAAATATCATCCACTACTGATTCATTAGGTAGCTTTAAACTAAAAAATGTTCCTATTGGCAGGCAAAATGTACGAATAACTTTAGTAGGTTATAAAACCGGCTTCGAACAAAACATTGAAGTTACATCATCCAAAGAAGTTGTGCTCGAAATCCACCTTTCAGAAAATGTTAAATCATTGAATGAGGTGGTGATAAGAAGCGACAAACGTAAAGATCAGCCACTCAATGCCACCGCTGTGGTAAGTGCCCGTCAGCTAAGTATTGAAGAGGCAGTAAGATATTCAGGCACCCGAAACGACCCAAGCCGCATGGCCCAAAACTTTGCAGGAGTAAGCGGATCAAATGATGGCAGGAACGATATTGTGATTAGGGGAAACTCGCCATCAGGTTTGTTATGGCGGATGGATGGTATTGACATACCAAACCCCAACCACTTTAGCACCTTGGGTGCAACCGGTGGACCGGTTTCTATGCTCAATTCAAATACTTTAAAAAACTCCGACTTTATAACCAGTGCCTTCCCGGCGCAATATGGTAATGCCATTGGTGGGGTTTTTGATTTGCGGACTAAAAACGGAAATACCGAAAAACATGAGTTTTTAGGTGAAATGGGCTTTAATGGCTTTGAATTTGGTGCCGAAGGACCCTTGAACAAAGAAACCAAATCATCCTACTTGGTAAATTACCGTTATTCGATGGTGGCGGCTTTACAAAAAATAGGGTTAAGTGTAGGTACCGGTAGTGCCACCCCTTATTACCAGGATGGTAGTTTTAAACTACATTTTGTAACCAAGGATTATGGCGTATTTGATTGGTTTGGCTTAGGGGGAGAAAGTGATATTGCCTTCCCGCCCGATTCAACCAATAACCTTTATTCCTCAAGCGATGGTAGTCTTACCAACCAAACAGCAAAATCAATAACCGGGGTAACAGGTTTTACCAATACCAGGTTTTATAATGCCAATTCATCAGGAAAAATTACCGTGGCTGCTTCTTATTTGCAATCAAAATTTACTTCGCAAAAAGTTGTACCCAATCAACCTTATAAAACCACCAATGATGTAAACGACCAGCAAACTAAATTCTCGGCCGGATATACCTTCAATACCAAAATAAACAGTAAAAACCAAGTAACCTTCGGCATCAATACCGATGTAAATGTGCTCAACCTAAAGCAAAATTATATCCCGGATGGTGCAACAAAATTACAAACGCTTTTAAATGTTGACAATAGCGCTACTTTGGTAAAGGCGTTTAGCAATTATTACCACAGGTTTAATAATCAACTATCTACCAATTTTGGTTTGTACGGGCAATACTTTAGCTTAAATGATACTTGGAGCGTAGAGCCACGCTGGAACTTGAAATATCAGTTTAAAGAAAACCAATCGTTCACTTTGGGTGCGGGCTTGCATAGTCAGTTGCAGCCTTTAGAGGTTTATTATTACCAAACTTTTGGGCAAGGAAATCAAATATCATTCACCAACAAAAACCTCGACTTTGTAAAAAGTGTGCATACGGTTGCCGGGTATGATATTAGTTTGAACGATCACCTAAGGTTTAAAACAGAAATATACGGGCAATATATCTTTAACGCCGCGGTTGAAACACAATCATCTTCCTTTAGCATGTTGAATGCTGGTGCTTCATTTGGCTTCCCCGATAAAACCAATTTGCTGAACAATGGCAAAGGCTATAATTATGGTTTAGAGGTTACCCTCGAAAAGTTTTTGAACGAAGGCTTTTATTATTTGGTAACAGGTTCGTTTTTTGATTCGAAATATCAAGGAAGCGATGGCGTTTGGCGCAATACCGCCTTTAATAGCAATGTGGTTGGGAATATATTAACCGGAAAAGAGTTTAAAATAAACAGTAAGTCGTCGTTTTTAATTGATACCAAGTTCGCGGTAGCCGGCGGGCAATATTATACGCCATTTAATATTGCAGAATCGCATACTGCTGGTTATGTTGTATATAAAGATAACGAAGCTTATAGCTTGCGCAATGATACCTATATGCGTTGGGACTTAAAATTCTCGTACGTTAAGAATGGCTCCAAAACTACCCAAAAATGGTATATTGATTTGCAAAATCTTACCAATAAAAAGAATATCTATATCCGCACCCTAAATACACAAACCAATGCGGTTGGTCAGGTTGATCAGATTGGCTTTTTCCCGAATGTAAATTACCAAATTACTTTTTAATGATTATCACAGAAAAAACAATAGAAACGATGGATACACTAATTATAAACGGGCATCCCAACAAAGATAGTTTTAATTTTGCCCTTGCCGAAGCCTACAAAAAGGGACTTTTGGCGTCCAATTATTCCTTTGATGAAATAATTATTCATAATTTAGAGTTTGAACATTCCTTGAAATATGGCTACCAACAAAGGGTAGAGCTTGAACAAGATTTGTTAGATGCGTGGGATAAGATTAATCGTGCTGAGAAAATAGTGATATTTATGCCAATATGGTGGGGAGGAATGCCGGGTGTGATGAAATGCTTTTTCGATCGGTTATTTTTACCGGGCATGGCTTTTCAATACCGGAAAGACTCGCCTTGGTGGGATAAACTATTGATAGGTAAATCGGCACATTTGGTTGTAACCATGGATACTCCGGTTTGGTATTTTAAATGGGTTTATGGCGAGGCTGGAATTAAACAAATAAAAAATAATATATTGAAGTTTTGCGGAATTAATCCGGTAAAAACTTCTTATATAAGCCCGATTAAGGGCTCAACTTTGGCATTCAGAGAAAAATGGCTCACAAAAATTGAAAACCTTGGAAAGAAAAAGTAGATTTTTTTATAGCAACAAAATTGGTTTTGATGATAGGCTGTTATTGGTATTTGTTATACCCTTAACTGCCTTCATTATCCCGATAGTTTTTTTGGCAGGCGGTTTAATATTGAACCTTACTATAACTGGAGAATTTACAATACTGCTTTAATAATTACTTTTTTTAATTGGATAGGCGATAGGTATTTAATTATTTGGGCACGCAACAAATACCCCAATTTTGAAGATACCAGAAAGCGACTGATTTTTCAAACGGTTATTATAGTTGTTTATATGCTTGTTATTACAAATACCTTAGGGTTTTTGCTCGACTACTTTTTTGATGTTTGTAGAGATTCATCCAACCATAAGTCAATTCCCGATGTATTAATCGACTCGAACAGTGCCTCTATATTTTGTACCCTGTGTATTGCTGCAGTTTATGAAACACGGTATTTTATGACGGAACTAAAAAACTCGATACAGGAAAAGGAAATGTTTAAGCGCGAAAGTTTGGAAGCGCAATTATCGGCCTTAAAAACACAGGTGAACCCTCATTTTTTATTCAATAACCTGAATACCTTATGCGCTATTATCCCCGATGAACCCAAACAAGCGGTCAACTTTGTGCAGCAACTGAGTAAGGTTTACCGCCATATTTTGGAAGTGAAGGATGAGCAATATGTAGAACTGGCGCACGAGTTGGAAGTAATACAATCGTACGCGTTTTTGCTTAAAACAAGGTTTGGCAGTAATATAAACATAGTAATTAATGTAGGCGAAGAGCAGTTAAAGCGCAAGGTAATCCCCTTAGCGGTGCAGCTTTTGATGGAAAACGCCATTAAACATAACATCATCTCCATCGACAGGCACCTGAGCATCAACATTTATACCGAAGATAATTACCTGATTATTACCAACAACCTGCAGCTAAAAAATATGCCGGTTGATAGTACCAGTTTGGGTTTAAACAACATCAGGAACCGCTATCAACTGGTTACCGATTTGCCGGTGATAGTAGCTGAAACAGAAACCGACTTTACCGTCTCCATTCCATTACTTGATTAATTTGCCCTATGAAAGTAATTATTATAGAAGATGAGCATCCGGCAGCCAACCGACTGACCAAGCTCTTGCTCGACCTGAACCAAGAGATTGAACTAGTAAAGCGATTGGATAGTATAGAATCGAGCTTGCAGTTTTTAGGCGCGGAGCCAGAGGTTGATTTGATATTTATGGATATACAACTAGCCGATGGATTGTGTTTCCAAATTTTTGAACAGATAAAAGTTAATACCCCTGTTATATTTACCACCGCTTTCGATCAATATACCCTAAAGGCTTTTAAGGTGAATAGTATTGATTACCTATTAAAACCTATTGAGGAAGAAGAATTAAGGCAGGCCATACAAAAATTCCAGTCGCTACGATTGCCCAAGGAGGAAGATTATTCGGGCAAGATTTTGAAATTGATCAAGGATATCAACCCAATAAAATACAAAGAGCGCCTATTGATTAAAAGCACGCAGGAATTAAGTTACCTAAAAACCCTGAACATAGCCTACTGCTTTGCCACCGGAAAGTTCAGCTTTGCGGTT
>CAIYNX010000003.1 GCA_903927645.1 uncultured Mucilaginibacter sp. | reverse complement strand
TTCAGAACGCCTTTACTTTATTAAACGATAAAGGTAGCGAAAGTAAAGATTGGCAACCTAGTTTTTATCATGATAGTGCGGAAAGAGTTGAAATGGAAAAATCATTTTCGGCTCAGTATTATCACCAATATGTTGCCAGCCATTTAAACAATGTATTAGGCGTACTCATGTTTAGAATGGAAATTCAAAGGAAGGCCATTGATTATTTTATAAAAGCAAATAAAATAGCCATTGAAATGGACTCCAAGTACTATGTATCTTTAACGGAAATGAATTTGGGCAGGGCCTACTTCCGATTCAATAAATTGGACTCCGCCTTATATTTTGGCCAAAAGGCTATTCAAGATGCTAGACAAATTGGAATACAAAGATTTTTGGGAACCATGATTTTAGGTCTTGGGGATATCGCGCTAAAAAAAGGTCTATATAAAAATGCCAAAGCCTATTATTACTGGGGCATTAGTGAAAGTAAAAAACAAAATAACCTGAATAGTTTAAGTTTGAATTATACTGCGCTATCCAAGCTATATTTATTGGAGCAACAAAAAGACTCCAGCTTATACTTTGCCTATCAAGCACTCAATTATTTTAAAAAAAATAATAATGTTTATTTTGATAACAACCTAAGTGTTGCCTACCAAAATTTATTTAAGTGTTACCAACTAAGGCATCAGGTAGATAGTGCCAATAAATATGCGGACTTAGCATTAACAGCAAAAGATGAATTTAACCAAACCAGAATAAATAACCTAAGCGAATTTCAAAATCTATCCTTTAACGATCGTTTGCGACTTGAATCATTAGAAAAAGAGAAAGTTATTAATGAAAATAAAACAAGGGTTATTGGCTTGGGTATAGGTTTATTGGCGGTGTTAATTATTGCCTTTATACTATACCAAAATAACAGGCAAAAACACAAAACCAATGCTATTTTATCAAGCACACTACATAACCTCAAAGCCACCCAAACCCAGCTCATCCAATCCGAGAAAATGGCTTCATTGGGTGAGCTCACCGCAGGAATAGCTCATGAGATACAGAACCCATTAAACTTTGTAAATAATTTCTCCGACCTGAATAAGGAATTACTTATTGAACTGAAAGAAGAAATTGCTGCTAAAAATTATGAAGAAGCTGGTGCAATTGCAGACGATGTAATTCAAAATGAAGAAAAAATAAACCACCACGGTAAACGTGCCGATGCCATTGTAAAAGGCATGTTGGAACATTCAAGAGCAGGCTCAGGTGCTAAAGAACCTACCGATATTAACAAACTGGCGGATGAGTATTTGCGCCTCTCCTATCACGGCTTGCGGGCTAAGGATAAATCGTTCAATGCATCTTTAATAACCAGTTTTGATGAAAAGTTACCGCTTGTAAACTTGATACCTCAAGATATTGGCAGGGTGTTGTTGAACCTGTTTAACAATGCCTTTTATGCGGTAAATCAAAAAGTTAAAACAGCAGACCTAAACTATCAGCCGGAAGTTATTGTTACCACCTTTGCTGAAAGTGGGCAATTAGTAATAAAAGTAAAAGACAATGGTATTGGCATCCCTGATGCTATAAAGGATAAAATTATGCAACCTTTTTTTACCACTAAACCAACAGGCGAAGGCACAGGTTTAGGTTTAAGCTTAACTTATGATATGGTAGTAAAAGGGCATGGGGGTAAAATTGAAGTAAATAGTAAAGATGGGGTGGGTTCGGAGTTTATTGTTACGTTACCTTTTAATATTTAAATGCTTATGAAAAAAGCTCTTCTCATTTGGACTTTCTTGCTTACTATAAGTACTGTTAAGGGTCAAATGATAAATTTGGATAGTCTGACTCAAATTGTATTGCAACAAAGCAGTAAGTTTAAACCTTTGGCTACACCAAACCGGGATAGTATTCTTAATCAAATACCTCTTAGCAAATCCTCCTCCGACCGCATTAAAATGATGTATGACATTATTTTAAATTCTGGTGAATTAAATTCAAAAGCAGCGCTTTATTATCATCACAAAATTCTCGACTTAAGCCGAAAGAATAACGACCAAGTTAGCGAATCAGTAATTCTGTCGGAATTAGGTTATAAAATTACAAAAAATGGGGATCAGCAGGAAGGGATTAAAATAATTTTAGATGGTTTAAAACTAGCACAAAAAACAGGAAATAACCAAGCAATAGGTATTTGCTTCGACAATTTAGGGGTTTGTTCAACAAATAATTATATAAAAAAGGTGTCGTTTTTAAAGGCTATATACTATTCGCATGCGGGACACGACGATCTGTTTGAATGTTTTGCTATTAGCAATTTAATACCTGTTTTGTGGCAAGAAAATAAACAAGATTCTGCGAAAATTTATTTTACTAGAGGGTTTAAACTAGCCATCGGCAAAAATTTACAGCAAGTATTACCAGGCTTATTTAATAATTTAGCAGTTATTCAAACAACACCGCCATATAAACTCAAATATTATAATTTAGCTTTAAAACTACCATTTATAAAAATTGACCCACGTGTTAAAACGGATATTTTAAGTAATATAGCCAATATTTATCTACAAGAGAGAAAAATTGATTCTAGCTTGTATTACGCAAAAAAAGCATATCAAACTGCAATAACAGGGCTTTTTATT
>CAIYNX010000002.1 GCA_903927645.1 uncultured Mucilaginibacter sp. | reverse complement strand
GTATCGCCTCGTAACCATTGATGGATGTTAAAATAATAAAACTGTTTGCTCCAAAGCATGCCGGCAAATGCCTGTCTTTGTACCAATTTACGATCTGCATCCTGCATCCATTTTTGAATATCGGCGTAAAATAAATCGGCATCTTGCTTGCGTTCGCTGAATATCTGTTCAAAATCTGTAAACCCATTACTGGCATTGGTAGAGAGACGAAGATTGATGGTAACCGTTTGTTTTGCCTTTACCACCAAATCATAATTTAGGCTTGCTTTGGTACCCTTTTCATGAGGATTAATGGTAGGTGCGCCATGCAATAAATAATCATTGATACCATCTTTGGGAAATTGATTGCCATCTTGAAATTGATACAACTTTTGCGAGTTATTCTCGTTATCGCAAAAAAGCATTTCGGGTTCTCCTTCGCCGTTTAACCAGTACTGACCTAGGGTTTGGTGATAAGCCTCCATCACTCCATGCGAATCGGCCATAATTTGGGGTTTATATTTATCATCTCCCCAGGCCCAGGTATTGCGGAACCATAGGGTAGGCAATACATTTATGGGCGCATCGTGGTTACTTCTGTTAGCTACTGATATTTTTATTAAGATATCCTCAGGGCCGTTTTTAGCATATTCAATAAAAACATCAAAATACTCATCATTATCAAAAATACCAGTATCCAATAATTCAAATTCAGGATCCAATTTTCCTCTTCGCCTATTTTCATCAACCAACCATGCATACGGATAGTCGTTTTGAGGATATTTGTACAACATTTTTTGGTATGAATGTGTAGGTGTATTATCCAAATAATAATACAATTCCTTTACATCCTCGCCATGGTTGCCTTCTGGATTGCTTAACCCAAAATAACGTTCTTTTATAATCGCATCTTTTTTATTCCATAAGCCAACTGCAAAGCAAAGGATTTGCTTATGGTCACTGATACCTCCTATCCCCTCTTCTCCCCAACGATAGGCTTTGCTGCGTGCCATGTCGTGGGTAATATAATTCCAGGCATCACCGTTGGCACTATAATCTTCACGCACGGTTCCCCATTGGCGGTCGCTTACATAAGGACCCCATTTTTTCCATTTTATATCCTTAAGGCGGGTTTGTTCAGCATTCATAGGGTTTTATTGTCAGGTTTAAAACTAGTTTAAATTTAGACAATAAAAAGGGAAATGAAATAAGATTAAATAAGATTTTGAGAGATTATGATTTATAATCAGCAATTAAAATGAAAGGCTTCAAATGCTTAAGCCCATACCCTTCTTAAAAACCTTAGCCAATTGCCATGCATTAGGTTTTCAATATCGGTTTGGGTATAACCACGCTTGCTTAGTAATCGGGGTATTTTTTGTAAATCGGCAATGGTTTCCATATCATAAGGGCATTGCTCGCGACCAAAAGCGCCATCTAAATCAGTACCTATACCCACATGGAGCGTATTACCGGCAAGCTGGCAAATATGGTCTACATGGTTTATTGCTGACTCTAAATTGCAATTCATTCCCTTAGGGTTTGATTCGCCACGTACCCAATTGGGTACCATCATCCAGGCATCTAAAGTCATGCCTATAACAGCACCTCTGCTTATCAATTCCTTTATTTGCTCATCGCTAAATTGGCGGTTATGGTTTACCAATGCACGGCAATTGTTATGGCTTGCCCAAACGGCGCCATTAAAATGATTAATTGCTTGCCAAAAACTATCATCGCATAAATGAGTAGCATCTAAAATAATATTCAAGCGCTCCATTTCTTTTAATAGTTCGAGACCTGCTTGGCTCATTTTACCGGTAGCATCAGTTCCTTGGGCATATCTGCCCGGGCCATAATGAGCGGGACCAATGGCTCTTAAGCCCTGCTGATAAGCTTGTTCTAAATAGCTAATATCAATGATGGAATCGGCACCTTCCAAGCTCAATATATAGCCGATTGGCAAATTAGAGTAAATGGTGTTATCATCAGACCATTGCCTTAAATGCGCTTCAAGGGCATGAAGATTGTTTATTTGTATCATCTCACCTGCTTGTTCCATCGCTTTATACCATGCCAACTGACCTTGAGTTTGCGCCCATGCTTGTTGAGGAGAATGCCAGCCTGGTAATGGATTATCGGGTGCTACAAAACGGGCAATTTGGGTGGCAACCACTAAACCAATATGGCCCTTGCGTAATTCGGGCAACGAAACGAGTGCATTGCCTCGATCGGGTTTGTCTGTTAATCCTTGTTCTCGTTGGTTAATAGTTGCTAAGGGTAAGCGCAAATCGCGGTTCCATTCAAGGGCGTTCATGCTTAAGTCAAGATGGGCGTCAACAATAAACATAGCGTAAAAGCTTAAATAGTAATCTTTCTTTTACGAGCAATGTTTTCCCATTCACCACTTATTTTATTATTTTCGATGGTAGAGGCCTTCTCATACAAAGCTACTGTAGGGCAAATATGAAATGGCATGCCGTATAAAACATCACCAATTTTAAAGGTATGTTTAGCTCCGGCCTCGGCCACTAAATGTTCTTCACTATGACTAATGAATTTTAAATTAGGGGCGTTTAAAAAATAAACGCGGTTGTTAAGTTCGTTTTCGGAGGCAATGGATTTATGACCTAAATCCAAACAAATTTTGGTTTTATCGGGCAATGAAATTACCCTGGCTATTACTAGGGCAGCCGGCAAAAATGGTAACTCCTTAAAAATGTTTTGGTAATTATAATCCCAATAAATAAATGTTCCCGGACTGCATTCAATATCAGGTTTTTGTGAATGAATGGCGAAAGTAGTAGTACCCCCGGCTAAAATAACAGGTGCTGGGTAGCCTATACTTCGCAGGTCGGTTTGTAAAGTTTTTATTTCATCAAAATAAGCACTTACCAAACGCGTTCTAACAGCTAAATCACTCTGGTTAATATGGCCATCATATACATGTAAACCAATTGGATTAACCCTTGGCAAATTCATACAATCAATATATAATTGGATTGCACCATTACCCGGTAATATACCTGTACGATTTTGACCAACATTGATATCAATAAAAATACCAATATCAACATTATTGCTTACTGCTAGGGTTGATATCTCAATTAAAGTTTTGAAATTATCAACCAAACAAGAAAATTTGGTTTTTGGGTAAGTTTTAGCAACCAATAAAAATCTTTCAATTTTAGGGCCATAAGGTTGAAACGCTAATAAAACATCAGGCGCATTGCACATGCCCAGCATTTCAGCTTCGGCAATGGTGGCACATTTAAACTTAGTAATTCCATTTTTAAGCAAAACTTGGGTAGCCTCTTTGCTTTTATTAGTTTTTGCATGCGGACGAAGTCTGCTTACATCATCAATCATCCCTTTGAGCAAATCGATATTGTTATTTACCCGTTCCGTATATATTGCTAAAGCAGGGGTATCAAGGTTTTCAACATCATCAATCAGGTACCAGCTATCATCTATCATCCAAAAAAAATTAAAAAGAACCTAAATTTTATTAACAGCAATAATTGTACCAAATATAATACAATTTTAAGCTAGCTCAAACAAGGCTTCAATTTCAACCGGAATATTGCCGGGCAAGGAGCCCATACCTACTGCACTGCGTACACCTACCCCATTATCATCGCCCCAAATTTTTGCAAATAATTCGCTGCAACCATTAATTATAAAGGGATGGTTTTCAAAATCAGCTGTACAGTTAACCATTCCTAAAACCTTTATTACCCTTTTTATTTTGTTTAGGTTACCTAAATTAGCTTTTATGGTGGCTAAAATTGCAAGTCCAACTTGTTGCGCGGCTAATTTTCCTTCCTCAATGGTCATGTCTTGACCAATCCGGCCAACTATCAAGCTACCATCCTGTTTCACTGTTCCGTGACCTGAAACATAAAAAAAGTTACCTACAATTAACCCCGGTTTATATACCCCTAAAGGTTTTGGTGCAGGAGGTAATACTAAACCTGTAAGGTCGAAATTTTCGTCGGGAGTGTTCATATTGTTTATTTGTTTTGTAAATAAACAAAAATAAAAAAAAGCCGGGTATCTCAGGCCCGGCTTTTCACTTAAACCTTATATCAACTAAAACTAAAATTTGAAACTTACCCCAATATTTACAGTATAATCAGCAAATGCCGCATCACCATGAGCAGTAATACCTGTTAATTGTGTTGTTCTTAAATCAGGAACACTTTGCGTACGGTCGCGTATTATTGCAATAGGCACAATGGCATAAACAGAAACTTTTTTAGTACGGAAAGTTACTCCTGGTTCGCCTGAGAAAATCCTTCCGGGCCTTCTGAAACCATCGCTTCCTCCAATTAAATCACGAACAGGTTGCACCTCATACCGGAAACCAGCAGATAAATCAAAATGGCTAATTGCTAAACTTCCACCCAAACGAACTAATCCTTGGTCTGGTACACTCATAACATCACTTGTATTTGCTATAGCCGTAGCCGTAGGAACTCCACCTCTTGCAGTTGAAATACCATTTACATCTGTTGGGCTAATCAAATAATAAAACATGCCATATATGCCAAATTTATGGGTGATATTATAATAAGCATTCGCTTCGGTAATGATACCTGTACCACCATCACCCAATTGAATTGATTGATCAACCGGACCTAAACGTTTTGACCCGTAAGGACCCACATTATAAAAATAGCTTTGTACATTATCATTTCCGGTAGGTAATTTAAGGCCCAGGCCAATTTGAATATTGCCATTGTGCGATTTTTTGGGATCAAATAGCCAAACATAGCCGGTTAAGGAAACATCACCAACACCAAAAGCATAAGTACTTTGGCGCTGTGATCCACCATGTTCATACAAAGAGGATCGTTCGTTATAAATCATCGGAACGTCGAGTGCTAATGACCAACGGTTATTAAAATTCCTTGTTAATGTTAAATCTTGTGTATAAGAATGATTAATTACATTGGTGCCTAAGGCAATGCGTTGATATTGTTCTGCTTTACCAACAAAGTGCCTAAACGATTTAAAATAGCGGCTGTTGCTATTAAATAACCAACTGCCTTGTGGCGCCAAACTATCAGGATGTTCGTCCATTGAGCATAAACCACCAGTACTCCTAATGGCTACACAGCCTTGTGCTAAAATATTTGTTTGTGTAATAATTATAATTAAAAGAGAAAATAAAAGAACCTTAAAAGTAGTTTTCATTGCTATATGTATAAATTAAGTTTTTTAATTATTATAAATTTTTAAAAAAGGCCCCCTTTTTTAGAGGGCCTTTACCCGCCGTTCAAAACAGGATTTTATAATTTATTAAGTATGTATTTTTCATTTTTAATTGCCGGCACCATCAGTTTGGGCTCTCTTAATGGCATATTGACCAACTTTGTTGCCTGTAACCAAACCAACCTCACAATCTATGCGGTAGTGTAACCCTCCATAAATTCTTGACATGGAAGCTTGGTTGGCTAAATCGGTAAATTTAGTTCCCCTGTCGGGTAACAAATAGGTGAGTATAGCCGAAGCGGCTCCACTAAAATTGGAATGTCCTGAGGTATAAGCTGGGAAGTTAGGTACACCGGTAGCACTTTTTACCTCCGGATTTGCTTGCGAAGGGCGTTCGTTGAAATAAAAGTATTTGGTATCCCAGCAACAAATAGCTGCATCCATCTCTGCCATATTTAATAAGGCCAAATTCCGGGCCCAACGTACTTCACTGTAATTTTGTTTTGCAAATTCATCAGCTGCTATGGCATTCCAATGCCCTGGTGGGGTATAGGTTCCAACACCATCAGCCCAAAATTCTACCTGTGCTTGTTGATCGCGGGTAATGTTTTTACTGTATGAAAGTACTTCTGCTAAATCAGTGTTGAAGGCTGCCGAACCTGCCAAATTAGGCGGACCTGGCCTTAGCGCTACCACTGTTAAAGTATCAAATAAAAATGGCAATACTTTGCCAAATAATGGCAACATGGGTGGCCTGGCGGGGGATTCTAAACTTTTCCAATAAACATCGCCTCTGGAGGTTGCATTGGTTTGTAGCGCAACCCATTGAGCGGGAGTACCTATTGCTTTTCCGGCACGATCAGTACGCGCACGAGCGGTAAATAAATCGGCAACCTGTGTACCAAGTAATTGACCGGCCACTAGTTCGCCACGGGTATTGGCACCGGCCATTATGCGGTATTGCATTTCTTCGGTGGCTTTTTGTTCGATGAAATCAATATCACCCGGAAAAAGCAATTTTAGCATTTCAACCGAAGCGCCTGCCACTACCGCATCCTCGCTTGGGTAGGATGGTAATGCTGATTTTGGTATCAAAGCCTGCACACCCGAATCAAAATTATACGGAGCAGTTCGGTTGTATAAATTTTTAAAATGGTAAGCTGTTACCAAGGCATCATATTGAGCTGCACTTACATAAGCATAAGCCCTGGCTGCGTAAGGAGGATTGGAGAATGGAAACAAAGGATAAGCAAATGGATTGGTTGAACTTGGAAATGGGTAAGTACCATCTGTATTTTGATATGGAGGCAAATTGTGTTTGGCCACCAAAGTTCTTAATATTTCATTCCAACGTAAAACAGAACCCACGCACCAGTATTCAATAATGGTTTTTTGTGCACTGGTGAGGTGGCTTTGGTAAGCTTTTATTTCGTTGATATCGGCTATGTAAGCCGGTGAGGTTACCGCATCAGGAGCTGCCACTGTAAAAGCTGCAGGATTGGTAGCCAAAATTGGTTTCCAGGTATCAGCGTTCAAATCAATATTTGATGGTGCCAATGTAGGATATAATGATGTTCTTTGAATAATATCCTTATTACAAGAGGCTAATAAAAGATAGCAAAATATAACAAATATAAAGGTGTAAAATCTTTTCATAACTTGAATTATTTGGTATTTTTAGATAAATTAAATAAGTAAAAAACGCCACCATATAAGGTTTGGGTTTGGCCAACGTTTCTTCCATTTAAAACATAATTGCCCCCTGCCAAAAGCTCCCATCCCGATATAGCACTAAAGCTGTATTTAAACATGGCTCCGGCTGTTGTTTCATTCATGGTATTACTTGGAAAAGGCATATCATTTTTACGGATATCAGTGCCTCCTAATGTAGTGGCCTTTGTTATGTTAGCGGCAAAGTAAATATGCTGATCCAGATAGCCTGCGCTTAATGCTATATTGTTAGCGTTTGGCATGTAAACTTGGTTGCTGTAAACCAAATCGGTTGTGTAATATGCATTTCTGTCGATGGTAATATTACTGCGTTGTATATATTGAGCAGAAGCTCCAAGCAAAAATTTGTTGTATTTATAATTCAACAATCCCCTAATCATTGCAGATTTAGCATGCAAGCCAATTGACATGGGTTGAAAATCGGGCTCATAATTACCTAATGGCAGGGAGCCTGTAAAAATGGAGAAAAAAGATAATTTACCACCTGCCAGGCTATATTGATAGGTTAACCATTTTAAAGTTACTGAAAGATCCTGTAAACCTGATTGCCCTTTTAAGGTACCAGCTGAAGCATGGGTGCTTACATAAGGTGCATTAAACATAATGTTTAATTTACTGGTAATACCGTAATTACCAATAAAGGAATAGGTATTTGCAGAAACCTTACCGAGGTTCAAATTATCGCGTTTAAAGGTACCTTCCCAATAATTGGTCCAGCTGCTATTGGCGTATGTGCCACCTGCGCAATAAAAGTTTTTGGTAATCATAAGGGCGTCTCCGTCGGTTTGAGCGCAAGCCATTTTAACGTTGGATAAGCAAAAGCATATAATTATGCTATACCTGCATAAAAACAGTAGTAAAGATTTTGACATTACTTGAAATTAAAATTTGATAAAATAGTTTGAAAAACAGGTCTTGGAGATAATTCAGCTTTATAATTAATTCAACTGATTTTATGCCAAGTAAATTGGGGATATCGCCTTAAGTATAATACTTATCAGAATTTTTCTAAAATGTATGGTTTTAATAGATTATATCAAAGAAGACCTAAAAATAGTCCTCATAAGAATATAATTTATACTATAAAACTATAGAGATTAGAAAAAAATAGCGATTAAACTAATTGATTTGGGGGTTTCCCGGGAGATTCAATAAAAGGATCCTTAATAATGGTGGGCTTAACGAAGGCATTGTATTTTACATAAGCACCAATTGCCGCGTAATTGTATTGGAAGGCTTCCAATTTATATTCGCTCAGCATATTTACTTTTTTAACCATGGGTGCATGGCTACTCTTGCTAAGTGGAACATCGCTAATTTCTTTAGCTGTATAGATATTGGCATTAACCAACCGTGTTTTCGCAGTATTTGGTAAACAAACAAAATAAGCTGTATCACGGGTTATCTTTAGCCTAATATAATTGTAATAGGCATCTTTTAATTGAATTTGACCGGCAACATCTTCAAATTCCGATTGGTTTTCTTGAGTAGGTAAATGAACAGGTATTTTTAACAGAATTAATTTATTGTTATCAATTTTATTTGAAAACACTTCTTTTACCATTTGAGTATCGGCCTTGTGTATATAATACTCAAATAACAAAGTATAACCCCCTATGTAAAACAGGTGAACGCACAATAAAAATATGGCGAAAAACTTTTTCAAAAACAGGTTTTTATAAATTGGTTATAATTTGGAGGTAAATGTAAAAATTATTTTTCCATAATTAAAAATAAAATCAACTAAAAAATTATAGAGTTAGCGTTTTAATACAAAAAGAATTAAATTCTACTATATATGTATATTTAATATAATTAAATTACAACTATATTTGTTTTTTTTTAAATATGATGGAATTTTTAAAACAACCATGGCTATGGTACCTAGCCGGTCCGATAATGGGCCTTATAGTTCCTGCATTATTAATTGCAGGCAATAAGCTTTTTGGTATTTCTTCCACCCTGCGTCAAATTTGTGCCATTTGCTTACCTGCGAATATTCCCTATTTTAAATATGATTGGAAACAAAAGGCATGGAACTTGTTTTTTGTAGCCGGTATAGTTTTAGGTGGTTTTATTGCGACCCATTTTTTAAACGGTCAACACCATGTAAATATAAACCCAGCAACAACTGCTTTGTTAAAAACAGAAGGCATTAAAGATTTTAAGGGATTAATACCTACGGATGTATTTAGCTTTGAAAAGCTTCTTTCCTTAAAAGGGCTTATTTTTATTGTATTGGGTGGTTTTTTTGTTGGCTTTGGCACACGCTATGCCGGTGGATGTACTTCAGGGCATTCAATTATGGGTATAGCTTCCTTGCAATGGCCATCACTTTTGGCTACCATCTGTTTCATGATTGGTGGCTTTATTAGCACCTGGTTTATTTTACCTTATCTATTGCATTTATGAAAAACATAAAATTTTTAATATTAGGCGCATTATTTGGCATCGTATTGGTAAAGGCAGAAGTTATTTCTTGGTTCAGGATTCAAGAAATGTTTAGGCTGCAAGCCTTCCATATGTATGGCATTATTGGCAGTGCAATTTTAGTTGGCATGATATCCATACAAATCATCAAACGTTTCAACATCAAAACAATTGATGGCGAAGAAATAGTTATACCCAAAAAAGAGTTTCGTTGGGGTAATATATATGGTGGCTTAATTTTTGGCTTAGGATGGGCCATAACAGGAGCTTGTCCCGGACCACTTTATGCCTTGCTTGGAAGCGGGTTTTACGTAATTAGCATTACCCTACTAAGTGCCATTGCAGGTACTTGGTTTTTCGGGCTGATAAAAAACAAATTACCCTAATTAAGATGATCTAATATAAGATTTTTCACTTTATAAATTCCACCTTATTTCATTTTTGATGGTAAAAATGTGATAAACTGCCTCCTTTATTTTTTTATTTATCTGAGAAAAAGCCCATATTTACAATTATGTGGTGCCTGCAATCCTGTCTGATTTTTTTAAAGACTCCCCTACTTGTTAATTCATTTATTTCTAGCTTTTTATCGTACAAAAACCCTGAAAAATAAGCTATGAAAACTTATATGAACGATGCCGTTTTTTTGAAAATGGGTTTTGAAATTACCAATGATAAAAGCAAGATTAACTTTGACACTGTTTATAATTACCTAAATGAAGAATCTTATTGGGCGCAAGGCATCCCACCCGAAAAGTTAAAACATGCCATTGAACATTCAATTTGCTTCAGTATACTGCAACAACAAAAACAAGTGGGCTTTGCAAGGGTAATCACTGACCAAGCCACGTTTGCCTATATTTGCGATGTTTTTATATTGACAAAGGCACGAGGCAATGGTCTTTCAAAATGGTTGCTGCAAACCATTATGAATCACCCGGAATTACAAAGCTTAAGACGGTGGTCGCTGGCTACTTTGGATGCACATGGCTTGTATAAACAATTTGGATTTAATGAAATTTCAAAACCCGACAGGTGGATGGAAATTTTTAAGCCTTATAGTATAAATAATTGAGGAAATGACAATCATGAATTTAAGAAAACTGATTTTTGAGGGCGAGGGTGTAAAACTCGACTTTAAAAAGAAAATTACAAGTTGCGAGAAAATTGCACGCACCATGGTTTCATTCACCAATAATAGAGGTGGCTTATTATTAATTGGCGTTGCGGATGATGGTACCATTACCGGTGTAAAAAATGATGATGAAGAGCGTTACATGATTACCAAGGCCGCACATTTTTTTGCCCGACCAGCACTCGACCCAATATTTGAGGAGGTTTATGTAGATGATAAAATGGTTTTGGTGGTAGAAATAACACAAAGTACCATGAAGCCACATTATGCCCTTGCCGATGATGGAAAATGGTGGGTTTATGTGCGGGTGAAAGATAAAAGCGTATTGGCTAGTAAGGTGGTAGTAGATGTTTTAAAAAAATCATCAGGGACCGAAGGTGTTTTAATAGCCTATTCTGATTATGAACGAACTTTGCTCACCTATCTGGAAAACAATCCGCAAATAAATATTAAAGAATGTTGTAAGGTTTTGAAATTAAGCCGACCAAAAGCACAAAAGCTATTGGTAAATTTAATTCTGTCGGGTATAGTAAAAATCCATACCAGCGAAAAGGAAGAATATTATACCAGTGCATAATTAAATAGTTAGCAATAAAGGCAACATATTTTTTAACCCATGAACTCCATCTATCTAAAATACAAACAGTATTACCGTGATAATTTGGTATTGGCACTACCAGTGGTGATATCGCAATTAGGGCATACCTTGGTTCAAACATCAGATAGTGTGATCATTGGTCATTTTGCCGGAACCATCTCTTTAGCCGCCTCCGCCCTATCCAGCAGTATATTTATCATCTTCCTGATTATTGGCATTGGCATATCCTACGGACTAACTCCCCTCATTGCCCAACATAATGGCCGTGAAAATTTTGACGAATGCGGAAAATTATTGAGCAACAGTTTGTTTGTAAATATGGTTACCGGAGTATTGCTATTTGCCCTTACCTATTTTTGCTCAGGTTATTTGTTGGATCATTTGAAACAAACACCAGCCGTGGTGAAGGAGGCCAAACCATTTTTGTTGCTGTTGGGTATATCAATAGTACCATTGCTTTTTTTTAACACCTTTAAACAATTTGCAGAAGGCTTGGGCTTTACCAAACAGGCCATGTTGATTTCTATTTGGGGCAATATCCTCAATATAGTACTGGGTGTTATATTTGTTAAGGGATTGTTTGGGATTAGTCCAATGGGAATTAAAGGCGTTGGCTATAGCACCTTGATTGACAGAACTGTGATGGCCATTGTAATGTCGATCTATATATTCAAATCGCCAAAGTTTAAAAAGTACCTGAAAGATTTTATCATTTCCCGAATTGATTTTTCGAGGGTAAAAGCCATCCTAAAGATAGGTGTTCCGGTAGCCATGCAGTATACCTTCGAAATTAGCGCTTTTAGCGCGGCAGCCATATTAATAGGAGTTATTGGTTACCATGAACAAGCTGCGCATCAGGTAGCCATTAATTTAGCCTCCATTACTTATATGATGGCCAGCGGGGTTTCGGCAGCGGCTACCATCAAATCGGGCAATTATTTTGGTAGCAATGAGCATTTAAAGCTGAGGCATTCGGCCATATCCAACTACCATATCGTATTGGTATTTATGGGTTTTACGGCTTGCATGTTCGCCATATTTAACCACCAACTGCCTTGGATATATACATCTGATACCATTGTAATCAATATAGCAGCGCATTTATTAATTCTGGCTGCCTTTTTCCAATTGTTTGACGGTACACAAGTAGTTGGCTTGGGCATATTAAGGGGCATGGGCGATGTAAATATACCTACCTTGATTACCTTTATAGCTTATTGGATTATCGGTCTGCCCGTGGGTTACCTTTTTGGCATTTATTTGCACCAGGGTGTTTATGGGGTTTGGTATGGCTTGGTGTTGGGCTTAATTGCCTCTTCCCTACTGCTTTTTTATAGGTTTCATATCATATCAATCAAGAACCATCAAGATAGTTTGAAGAGTTGAGGAAGGAGTGTAAGGTTTGCAGGTTTAAGAGTAAATTCTAGGCCAATTAAT
>CAIYNX010000001.1 GCA_903927645.1 uncultured Mucilaginibacter sp. | reverse complement strand
TTATAGATATTATTTTAGCCAATAAACAAACTGCCATCTTCATTAGCACAAAGCTTTATCGTTACCTTGTAAACGAAATACCCGATTTGGAGCATATTAACCAAATGGCGGATGTGTTTTATAACGCCAATTATGAAATAAAACCTCTTTTAGAACATGTATTTCTGGCCGATTGGTTTTATGATGATAAAAATATTGGCAACCTCATAAAATCGCCGGTTGAGTTTTTAATCGGACTAAACAGACAATTTTACATTACCTATCAAAATCCTGATGTACTTATTCAATTTCAACGTACCCTTGGTCAGGTTTTGTTTAGGCCACCAAATGTTGCGGGTTGGCCGGGGGGTAAAAGATGGATTGACAGCTCTTCATTAATGTATAGAATGAAAATGCCATCAACAATTTTAAATGCAGGGTATATTGATTTTACCGGCAAGGCTGGTCCGGAGGATGAAGCATATTTGGCTGCTGTGAAAAAACAGGAATTGAACATTATTAAAAAGGTACAGGCGCAGCCGGATTGGGACAAGTTTTTAAAACAAATTCCGGATGGCACTCCCAAAATTGAAATAGCACAGTTTATGTTGGAGCCAACATTGGATAGGGTAGTTACCGACGAGGTGGAGCTTTCGCCTGATATGAAAACAAGCATTATCCAAATTGTTTCAACTCCCGAATATCAACTTTGTTAATGATTGAAATTAAAAAATAGGGACTATTTACCAGGCAAGGATAACATAGTTAAATAAAAAAATAAAGGCAAAACCATTATGGAAAGAAGAGATTTTTTAAGAAAAGCAGCGCTTGCATCAGGAGCTTTCATGATTCCGGCATTTTTAAAACCCCTCGAGGCGCTGGGACAAAATAATCTGTCGGGCTATAAAAATCTAGTTATCATCCAATTATCAGGTGGAAATGATGGTTTAAATACCATTATCCCATTTGGAAATGATATTTATTACCAAAAGCGTAAAACCATTGCCATCAATCAACCCGATATTATTAAGTTGAATGATATGCAGGGCCTTAATCCTAACTTATCAGCATTGAAAGAAATTTATGATCAGGGTTGGATGAGTATCATCAATTCTGTAGGTTATCCAAATCCGGATAGATCGCATTTCAGATCAATGGATATTTGGCAAACAGCCAGTGATTCAAATCAATTTTTAACTACTGGTTGGATAGGTCGTTACTTAGATGCCAATTGTCAAAATTGTAAAACACCCTATACAGCTTTAGAGGTTGATGATACACTATCATTAGCCGTTAAAGGTGAAAAATTAAAGGGAATAGCCGTACAGGATCCTAATAAGTTGTATCAAATTACGCGTGAACCTTTTTTTAAAGATTTAGTGCATGAACATGGAGATGCCAATTTGAATGAGGATAATTTAGGGTATTTATATAAAACCATGATAGAAACCTATTCATCAGCAGAGTATATACAAAAAACTTCGCAAACCTATAATGTTACCGCTACCTACCCAACAACTCCATTTGGCAACCAGCTTAAAACCGTTTCTAAGTTTATCAATTCAGGTTTGCAAACCAGGGTATATTATGTTTCGCTTAGCGGATTTGATACACATGTAGGTCAGCAAAATCAACAGGGGCGTCAATTAAAGATATATGCCGATGCTGTTGCCGCATTTATAAAAGATTTAAAGCAAACCAACAAATTGGACGATACCTTAATCATGACGTTTTCGGAATTTGGGCGCAGGGTTGAGCAAAATGCAAGTAACGGGACTGACCATGGAACTGCCAATAATGTATTACTTTTTGGCGGAAAATTAAAAAATGCTGGGATTTTTAATAATGCCCCTGATTTAACCCAATTAGACCATGGCGACTTAAAATATGAAATTGATTTTAGAGATATATATGCCACATTATTAGATAAATGGCTAAATGTTGACAGCAGTTTGGTACTGAATAGCAACTTTAGCAGGCTTAATTTCGTATAAAATTTAAAGCTTAACACAATAATTCACGATATTTGCGTTAATAAATCATCACAAACCTCTATGACAACTGTAATAAAAGGACAACTCACTCCGGAAAAAATTGCTCAAGCTATTGAGGATTTTAATAAGAAAGTTGAAGCTCAACATGCCAAAAAAACGATATGGCAGTTTTTAAAAAGCAAAATTAAAAAACAACAAAAAATGGAGGCTATCAACTTTATTACCGTTTCCTAAAAACTCGTATAATAAGGTTTTTATTAGCTACAAAAATTGTTTTTAATATGGTTCAATAATTATTTGGGCATTCTGCGCATCAGGTTAGCCATTGCTGCCGGGTTGCTCATTTGCTTCATTACTTTTCGCATATCCTCAAACTGTTTTATTAAACGATTTACCTCTACTAAATTAGTGCCAGAACCTTTTGCAATACGGTTTCTACGACTTTGGTTAATACTATCAGGGTTACCTTTTTCGTAAGGCGTCATTGATTGTATAATTGCTTCAATCGATTTAAATGAATCATCACCAACTTCAACATCCTTCATCATTTTACCTACCCCTGGTATCATACCCATCAAATCTTTCATGTTTCCCATTTTTTTGATTTGCTGTATCTGGCTATATAAGTCATTAAAGTCGAACTTGTTTTTTCTGATCTTTTTCTGAATTTCAGCAGCCTCTTTTTCGTCAAATTGCTGTTGAGCGCGTTCAACTAAGGAAACCACGTCTCCCATACCTAAAATACGGGAAGCCATACGGTCGGGATGGAAAACGTCAAGCGCTTCCATTTTTTCGCCGGTACCAATAAATTTAATAGGTTTATTAACAACAGATTTGATTGATAAAGCAGCACCACCTCTGGTATCACCATCCAATTTGGTAAGTACTACACCCGTAAAATCCAATCGATCATTAAATACCTTGGCAGTGTTTACGGCATCTTGCCCGGTCATGGCATCAACCACAAATAAAATTTCCTGTGGTTTAACGGCATTTTTTACCTGCTCAATCTCCACCATCATGGCTTCGTCAATTGATAATCGGCCTGCAGTATCAATAATTACCACATTATTACCGTTTTGTTTAGCCAAAGCAATACCTTCACGGGCGATAGCAATCGGATCTTTCGAATCAATATTGGCATAAACAGGCACATCAATTTGCTTGCCTAAAACTTGTAGTTGTTCAATAGCTGCCGGCCGGTAAATATCATCAGCAATTAATAATGGCCTTTTATTTTTTTGTGTTTTTAAGTAATTAGCCAGTTTACCGGTAAAAGTTGTTTTTCCGGCACCATTAAGCCCTGCAATTAAAATAATTGTTGGGTTGGCAGTAAAATTTATTTCGGCCAAACTTCCACCCATCAAGGCAGTAAGCTCATCGTTCATTACCTTGGTAAGCAATTGACCCGGCGATATAGCAGTTAGAACGTTCTGACCAAGGGCTTTTTGCCTAACATCATCTGTAAATGCCTTGGCTGTTTTATAATTTACGTCGGCATCCAGCAAGGCTTTGCGTATTTCCTTCATGGTTTCGGCCACGTTTATTTCAGTAATAGAGCCTTGCCCCTTTAAAACCTTAAAGGCACGATCGAGTTTGTCGGATAAATTTTCAAACATGATACAAATGAATATTTTAGAACCCCAAAGTTATAAAATTGGATCGAAATAAAGCTTCTTGATTAAATTGATAATACCCCAAGTCATCAGGTATTTAATATTTCGAATTTGTAAGAGAAAAAAATTAAATTGAAAAATAGTTTTAAATTAACTGCCAGTTGTAAATTTTCAATATATTAGCTTCAGAAACCCAAAACAATGAATAAACCTATTTTAGCTATACTATTTATATTTTTTGCTATAAATATAAATGCACAAAATATAAACGCTAAACGGTTTGAGGAGCAACCTTATGGGGTTATTGACACATCAGATCTTAAGTTAAAAGAATGCGATTTTGAAAAGGACGCGAATGCGGAAGTTTTATTTGATGTAGCTTATGTTCATTCTGATGGTCATTACTTTTTAATGGAACGACATACTAGAATTAAAATTTTCAATGATTTTGGTAAGAATGTAGCAAATAATCGAATTGAATATTTAAGCTATCTAAATGCAGCATCTATAAACCGCTTGGAAGCCCAAACTATAAATTTGGATAATGGAATTATATCAATTACTAAACTTGAAAAAAAAAGTATTTATGAAGAAAACATAGACAAATTTAATTCCGCTTTGGTTTTTACTATGCCTAACGTTAAGTCAGGGTCTATTATTGAATTTAAATATATTTATACCCTAAATTATGCATATTTTCCTACATGGTACTTTCAAAGAAATATACCAACGAGATATAGTGAAATAAAACTCGATTTACCACCCGGAATTGAATTTAGGGTATTGCCCCATGTAAGACAACCGTACATATATAGTAATGGTAAATTGGACGATTTTATACAAACCCGAGCATTAAATAATGTACATTCTCTTCCAAATGAACCATTTTTAGGATGCATAGATGACAATTTACAAAAAATAGAATTATTGTTGCTTTCTAGAGGGTTAGATACATGGAATAAAATAGGTAAAATCATATCTAATTCTGATGAAATTTGCAATCAACTTGACCGCGGATTAAATGGTGAAGCTGAAATTATAGGGAAGGCAAAAAGTTTAAAGTCAGATTATGAAAAAACCGAATATATTTTTGATACTGTAAGGAACAGAATGAAATGGAATGGCAGAACGACTTTTTATTCAATAGATGGCACAGTTACAGCATGGAATAATATGATTGGAAATTCTGCCGAAATTAATTTAATTTTATGTAGATTATTGAGAAAGAGTGGAATTAATTCATACCCGATTATTATAGGAGATAAAAATTTAAAAAAATTAAATCCGGTAAATCCGAATATAGATATTTTAAGTAGTACATTGGTTTATTTGCCAATAGATACTTTAAATAGTTATATTTTAGATGCTACTGGTAAATATAATCAGATTGATTTAATTCCTGTTAGTGCTCTAAATACCTTTGGATTAGTTATTGATAGCAAAGACAATATTTATAAGCCTATATTTATTGAATTGCAAAAGCCTTCGCTAAAAACCCTTTATTTGAATGCAGAAATAAAGCCGGATGGTAAATTAATTGGCTCTGTAGAAATAAACAATTATGGCTTTCAAAAGCTCAATGCTATTGACAGATATAAAAAAGGTGATCAAACAACTTATATTAAATATTTAACAGAAAACGATAATAATGTTAAAATAAACTCACTTGAAATAACTGGTTTAAACGTTGATAGTTTACCACTAACTCAAAAATTTAATTTCGATACTGAACTTGATAATTCAAGTGATAACTACCTTTATTTATATCCCAAGATGTTTACCTTATTTGAAGAAAATCCTTTTAAAAGCCAAAATCGATATGGTGATATTGACTTTGGATATAAAGAGAGTTTTGCATCGAACAGTATAATCAATATGCCTGAAGGTTATAAATTGGACACAGTGCCCCCTAATTTAACAATAATTACACCGGATTTAAGTATAATTTTTAAAAGGTTTGTAGTATTTCAAGAACATTCACTCTTAATAAAATATAACTTATTGCATAAAAAGACAAAATACTTTTTAAGTGATTATGACGACCTAAAATCGTTTTATTTAAAAATGTATGATTTACTAAATGAACCAATATTAATAAAAAAGAAATAATATAAAATTTCCAAACTTATCAGGCACTTTAATCGAACCCAAAACAATGAATAAACCTATTTTAACAGCAATATTTGCTTTTTTAACCAGCTTTACAATTGCGCAAACTACACCAGCACCCGTTCCAACAGCACAGCCCTATGGTAAAATTGACAAGAGCGATTTGGAACTAACCAGTTGCGATTTTGAAAAAGATGCAAATGCGGAGGTGCTGATTGACAAGGGCAGTGTTTATTTTGATAATGATTATAATTTGAACCTTGAGGTACATGTTCGCATTAAAATTTTTAATGAGAAGGCAAACGATGTTGCCAATATTAAAATAAGGTTTAGACCTGGTAATCAATATGAATTGATTTCTGGCTTGCAGGCCGAAACCATTAACCTAAATAATGGTGCGATAGAAATTACCAAAGTTGATAAAAAACAAATATTTACGCAGAAGTTAAATAAAGCATATAGCGAACTAAATTTTTCATTCCCAAATGTAAAGCCGGGATCGGTTATTGAATATAAATATACAAAAACCACATGGTCATTTAGTAACTTTCCTCAATGGTTTTTTCAAGGTAAATTACCTGTTCGATATAGTGAATTTAACGCCACTATTCCGTATTTTTTGTTTTATAAAACCTTGGTAATGGTTCATCAACCATTTTTGAAAAACACGGATCAGGTTAAATCAATGGTAAATATTCCTTCTTTAAATTGGGAACCTTACATGAGTTCATTTAGGGATAATAATGAAAGGATTCTTCATCAATTACAAAACATAAGTCTGCCCACCTACTACAGAACTATATCTGATACTTGGGAAAAGGTTGGTAAAGAGTTTATTAATTCCGACGATTTTGGCGGCCAAATTAACAAAAGTTTAGCTGGTGAGGATGAAATTATTACCAAGGCAAAGGGACTCAAAACAGATCCAGAAAAAATAGCTTTTCTATTTAACACAGTTAAAACCAAAATGAAATGGAATGATTTCGACTTTGAATTAACAGATGATGGAACGGCCGAAGCATGGAAAAAAAGCACAGGCAACTCCACCGAAATAAATTTGGTTTTAAACCATTTATTGCAAAAATCAGGTATAAAATCATACCCAATGTTGGTTAGTACCAAAGAAAATGGTAAGATAAATCCAGCATTCCCGAATACCTATCTATTTGACCGAACTGTGGCTTATGTCCCTATTGATAGCGCCAATTACTATATATTGGATGCCACTGATAAGTATAATATTTTTAACGAAACACCCTCTGAATTATTAAACGGGTTTGGTTTATATATTGATAAGAGAAATGAAAAGGCTGATATAGTTTTTATCCAAAAATCAAAGCCAGTTAGGGGAGTAAGCCTTATAAATGCCGAAATTAAACCCGATGGTAAAATGACAGGGACAGTTCAAATAAACAGTTTTAGTTATGACCGGATTTCTGCTGTTTCGAAATATAAAATTGATGGGGAAGAAAAATATATCAAATATTTAAGAGGGAACGACAACAATTTAAAGGTATCTGACTTGAAATTTGAAAATATGGATAATGATACATTAGCCTTAACTCAAAACTTCAATTTTAATTTGGATCTTCAAAGCGGAGATGATGGCTATATTTATTTCAAGCCAAATTATTTTGCTAAAGAGTTTGAAAACGACTTTTTAAGCGAACACAGGTATACTGATATTGATTTTGGTTATTTAGGTAATTATGCGCTTAACGGCACCTACAAAATTCCGGTTGGATATAAGGTTGATGCAATGCCCAAAAGCATTAGCATGGCCTTGCCTGATAATGGTATCATATTTAAACGCTTAGTTGCCGAGCAGGATGGTTCTATATTAGTTAGATATACCCTCACTTATAAAAAGAATTTGTTTTTTAAAGAAGATTATGGTGATTTCCATGAGTTTTTTAAAAAAATGACAGAATTGTTTAACGAGCAGGTGGTGCTTAAAAAAATATAAGGGTTTATGTTTTACAAAAAGATTAGAAAGGTTACTACAGCTCTTTATATTTTTTCGTTTCTTTTAATTTTCAAAGCTTATTCGCAAGAAAATGAATTACCAAAAGAAGTATTTATAGCCAACAATATTCCAGATTCATTAAAAGAAAACGCCAACTCGGTTATACGATATTCAAATGTTTCCTTTAATATAAAAGGCCCAGGTATTGCTAGGGTAAAATGGCATAACATTGTTACCATTTTAAACGAAAAAGGCGATAGAGAAGCTGTTTTAGAAATGGGTTATAATAGAAAATTTGATACCTATAGCAGTATAGTAATGCGTGCATATGATGCAAATGGTGTTGTTTTAAAAAAATACCATAAAAACGATATGTATGATGGTTCGGCGGCAGGTGGATCAACCTTGGTTACTGATGAAAGATTTCTTTATGTTAAGCATACAGTGGCAAACTATCCAACCACCATTGAAACAGAATATGAGGAAGATATCAATAGTTTTATTGACTTTCCACCATTAGAATTTCAAAATTTGGAACAATCTGTTCAAAAGGCAAGCATTGAAGTAACGATTGATCCTGCTTTAGGATTTAGGTACAAATTATCGAACATTAAAATAGAACCATCTAAAGGTAAAACCCAAGATGGTTTTGATGATTTTGTTTGGACTATTAAAAACAAAAAAGCAATTAAAAAGGAGGATTATGTTTTGCCTTGGAAGGTGATACCCAAAATAGAATTTGCCGTTAATAAGTTTAATTGTTATGGTTACCCTGGAGACTTCTCAACTTGGCAAAGCTTTGGCCAATGGTTGCAAGGACTTTATGCTGATGTTTCTTCATTAAGCCCGGAGCGTGAAGCAGAAATTAAAAAGATGACCGATTCTATAAAATCGGATAAAGAAAAGGCTAAATTTTTGTATTCGTATTTACAAAAAAGTACGAGGTATGTAAGTATACAATTAGGAATTGGTGGTTATAAACCATTTTCGGCAACATTTGTTGACCAAAAAAAATATGGCGATTGCAAGGCTTTGGCTAACTATATGTTTGCACTGCTAAAGGCTGTTAACATAAAAGCTTACCCGGCAATAATTAGAGGAGAGATAAACTCAGAACCTGAGGATATTAATTTCCCATATAGTTCATTTAACCACGAAATTTTATGCATTCCCTTTAAAAATGATACCACTTGGCTGGATTGTACCATGAATTATGCCGAATTTGGTAAAATTGGGCCATTTACAGAAAATAGAATGTCATTGATTGTTACTGAGGATGGAGGTAAATTTGTTAATACCCCAAAAAGCAAAATGACCGATAATAAGTTTATAGCCGACGCAAACATAATTTTAAATGCAGAGGGTGGGTCGAAAGCAGTATTAAAAATTGCCACAACTGGTTGGTATAGAGAAGAATTTTATGAGGTATCATCCTTTAAAGTGGATGAACAAAAGGAATATTTTTTAACGCGAAATAATATCAAACAGCCATCTGAATTTATCTTGAATCCTTCAAATGACAATGCAGGAGTCAGGGATTTGAGCATTAATTTAGAGTATGATAAATTTTGTGATATTTTGGCTGGCGATAAGCAATTTATCAAACCAAAACTGATAGATCTTTGTCCATCATCAGTCCCAATTAATGAAAATAGGAAAACAGATTATTTTTTTGAACATCCCTTTCAAAAAACCTGCAATACCACCATTGCCTTACCTACTGGTTTTGAAGTGGAAACATTACCAGCAAATCAAAGCTTAAAATTTACTTATGGGAGTTATGATATCAAATATGTGTACGATAACGTTAAAAACATTGTAACAAGTACCGCTCAGTTCAACATTGCCAACCATGTTATTCCTGCAGCAAAATATACTGAATTGCAACAATTTTTAGATGGAGTTATGAAGGCTCAAAATAAAAAATTGGTTATCCGCAAAAAGGCTTGATTTATTCCTATGATATTCAGGTTAAATGACAATTTGATTTTTCCTGATCCAATGTTAGCCGAACCCGATGGCCTTTTGGCCATCGGTGGCAACCTTTCAACCGAAAGATTGTTACTTGCTTATTCAAATGGGATCTTTCCATGGTACAATGAGGGAGATCCAGTTCATTGGTATGCTCCACACGAGCGTTTTGTGCTGTTTCCTCATGAAATGTTGATATCCAAATCAATGGCCAACGTTTTAAAAAAACGAAAATTCCAAATTACTTCCAATCAAAGCTTTGAACAGGTAATTACAGCTTGTTCAACCATAAAGAGAAAGGGTCAGAACGGAACCTGGATAACCGATGAGATGAAGCAGGCTTATCTTAAACTACATATTGAGGGGTACGCACACTCAGTTGAGGTTTGGGAGATGGATAAATTGGTTGGGGGGTTATATGGTGTGATAGTAAACAAAGTATTTTGTGGAGAAAGTATGTTTACACTTGTTCCAAATGCTTCAAAAGTCGCACTCATTCAACTTGTAAAAAGTAATTTGTTTAAGTTGATAGACTGCCAGTTTCATACCAATCACCTTGAATCAATGGGTGCCAAAATGATACCTCGTGATGAATATTTGAGTATATTGAGAAGCTAATTAAATGGTTTATATTTCAATTATTAACCTATTAGTGGCAATATTTTCTAATTCATAAGGATTATGACTCACTATTAAAACCGTGGTGCTAAGTAATCCAAAAATAGTTGCAAGCTCATTAATTATATGCTGTTTTATTTCAATATCCAGTGCCGAGAAAGGTTCATCCATCAATAATATTTCAGGTTTGGTTGCCAATGCCCTAATAATGGCTAAACGTTGTTGTTGTCCGCCTGATAAATAAACAGGTAAATGATTTATAAAGGTTTCGAGTTTGCTAATAGTAAGTAATTTTTCAATCCACAATTCATCCTTAGTAGCATATTGCAGATGTTGTAAAACGGTCATATTCGGGAATAGAGCATAATCCTGAAAAACAAAACCTACTAATCTTTTTTGTGGTGAAATGTTTTTTTTTGTTTGCGTATTAACCCATTCAACCCCATTAACATTAATCCGCCCACGATCAGGTTCGATAAAACCAGCTAAAATTTTAAGGAATGTTGTTTTTCCGACACCCGATTCGCCCGTAATTAGGGTTACGCTTCCGGAACTAAAAAAATGCGGAACTTTTAAATTGCGGGTTCCTTTATATGCTTTTATTTTTTTTTCAATATCAACCTGTATCATAAAATCGGGCTTTTTAGTTGATATTTATTATAAACGAAAACAGTAACTACGAGTAAAAAAGTAATGGAAAATAGTATAAGCGAATAATAGTTAGCGGTACCGTAATCCATTTGCTCAACCGAATCATAAATGGCTATGGAAGCTACCCGGGTTACATTCGGTATATTTCCTCCTATCATCAATACAACGCCAAATTCACCAAGGGTATGGGCAAAGGTCAGAACCATAGCAGTAAATAAGGGGGCTTTTATATTTGGAAGTAGAACATGGATAAAAGTTTGCCATTTGGATTTTCCAAGGCTAAATGATGCATCAGATAATGAGCTTGGTAATTGCTGCAATGCTGATTTAATAGGCCCAACCATAAAAGGTATGCTATAAATGATAGAAGCCAGCACAAGGCCTTTAAATGAAAAAACAAATTGCAAGTTAAAGTATTCAAGTAACCACTTTCCTAAACCTTGCCTCGGACTAAAAGCCACCAACAAATAAAATCCCAATACAGAAGGAGGAAGCACTAGCGGAATTGTTATAATGGCTTCCAATAATATTTTATAAAAGGCTCTCCCTTTTGATAGCCACCAAGCCAAAGGCAACCCTATAATAAACAACAATATAGTAGTAATTAGTGCAAGCCTTAAGGTAAGCCAAATAGGGTTTAAATCCATTAATATAAATAAAAAAGAAGGTTACTCATGGTAACCATATTGTTGAAAAATAACCTTAGCCGGGGTACTCAAAATGTATTGATAAAACTTTTGAACTGCGGTATTATTACCGGCAGTTTTTAATATAACCATCCCTTGGGCTATAGGCTGGTATAAATTGGGTTCTATCAGTTTCCAATACAATTTATTCTTATTAGCCTGATCCATCACGAGGGCTTGGCTTGTAAACCCGACATCAACAGCACCTGTAGTAATGTAAGTGTTTACCTGCGATAAACTTTCGCCATAAACTAATTTTTGTTGCATGGCACTAAATAAATCTAATTTTGTTAATGCCTCTTCTGCAGCTTTGCCATATGGAGCTATTTTTGGGTTAGCAATAGCTATTTTATTTATTTTACCTGATTTTAAAAGTAAACCTAATTGGTGAAAACTTAAATCATGAGTGCTGCAAATAATTAAACTACCCTTGGCATAAACAACTGGTATAGTAGCACTGAAGCCTTCGTTATAAAGCTGATTAGGAAAGCTCATATCTGCCGATAAATATAAATCATAAGGAGCCCCATTTTTTATTTGCGCAACCAAATTTCCTGATGCTCCTATTATAGGTTCAACGGCAATACCAGTTTTTTGGGTAAAATCTTGTGCTAATACTTTAATAACGGCTTGTAAATTAGCCGCAACTGCAACTTTTACACTTTGCGCGCTAATGGTATTGATAATAAAAAAAGAAAAAATAAAGAATAGCTTTTTCATATTCATGCTCCTTACTGCTTCAAATTTATTTATAATATTTCAATATATCAGCTATATTAGCTGAAGCCATTATAAACATGCGTATATTATGAAAAACCAAATTAAGCTTCAGGTTTTATTGTTTATTTTAATACTTCCACTTTTTGCCATTGCGCAAACCAATAATTTTATAACAGTTAAAGGGAAAGAAATTATTGGTGTTGATAATAAGCCATTTTTGATAAGGGGAACAAATTTAGGAAATTGGCTGGTACCTGAGGGTTATATGTTTAAGCTTAAAACCATTAGCTCCCCAAGGTTAATAGATCAGGCTTTTACCGAGCTTTTAGGACCGGAAGAGGCAAAAGCTTTTTGGCTAAAATACCAGGATACTTATATTACCGCCGCCGATATACATTATTTAAAATCAACCGGTATCAATTCAATTAGGGTACCGTTTAATTACCGTTTATTTACCTATGAAAATTATTTAGGTCAAAACAATCCGGATAGGGGCTTTGAGCTTTTGGATAGCGTAATAGGTTGGTGCAAAGCGGAGGGGCTGTTTGTAATTTTGGATATGCATTGCGCCCCGGGCGGACAAACAGGTGCCAATATTGATGATGGACTTGGATACCCCTTTTTATATAAAAGTAAGGCTATGCACGAACAAACAATAGCCATTTGGACACGAATTGCAGCACATTATAAAAATGAAACTACCGTAATGGGCTATGATTTATTAAATGAGCCTATTGCTACTTATTTTAAGGCCGAAGAATTTAACCCTTTACTTGAACCTTTGTACAAGGAAATTACCAAAGCCATTCGAAGTGTTGATAATAACCATATTTTATTTTTAGGAGGAGCACAATGGGATAGCAATTTCAAAATTTTTGGTGCACCATTTGATCAAAAACTTGTTTATACATTCCATAAATATTGGACCCCCACTACACAGGATGTAATTCAAGAATATATTGATTTTAGAGATAAGTACAATGTGCCCATTTATTGCGGCGAAACTGGCGAGAACAAAGATGAATGGGTAAATGACTTTAGGTTATTGTTAGAGAAAAATAATATAGGCTGGCATTATTGGCCCTACAAAAAAATGGACAATGAAGCAGGTATAATTACCTTTAACATGCCCGAAGGTTATGACAAAATTATTGATTACGCCGAAAAAAACAGACAAGATTTTGATGCCATACTAAAATTAGCACCAGCAAACCGGGAGGAAATTAAAAAGGCACTGTACGGTTTTTTAAACAATTGCAAATTTGAAAACTGCAGGATAAATAAAGGATACGTAAAAGCTTTGGTGATGGATAAATAAGCATTTTTGCTAAAATTTTAGCCTTTATTATAGATTTTCAAGGGAGTCAATATCTCCTAAATCTTTGGCTCTGCCTGTAGCTCGTTTATTTAAGATAAAGTCAGAAATATTTATAAATGGAATGTTGACGCCATCAAAATCTCCTAAGATTTTGTTGTTATTTGCAGAATCAAAGGATAAACCTGGAATTGAATTCAAAATCTCTATCCTTAGTGCTGGATTTCCAAGTTGCGTTATATAGTTTTCTCACATAAAGTCTTCTACATTTAGCCCAAGAGAACCAAATCAAAATCTTCTAAAATATGAATCATTTTAGAAGCATTTTCTAGGCTAGGCTTTATCCATATTTCCAAATCTCCGGTAAGTCTTGGCCGCCCATGAAATGCAAGTGCATGTGCTCCAACAACCATATATTGTACTTTATGGATATTTAAAAGATTTATAAAGTCGATAAAAACATCTTCAAATACAATACTGCTTTTTGAAAACTACTTTCTCTATTTTTTCAGGAAATGCCCCGTTTGAATTGGTAAAATATTTTCTTCTAAGCCTGACGACTACTTGCAGACGCTCAAAAGCAGGTTTTGACCTCCAAAAAAGCACATCCAGACGGTCTTCATCAGCCATTTTAACATGATTTGCAACTAAAACTATTTTACGGGTCATATAGAAATTCAATATTTATCCTTAGTGTATGACATAAACACCCAATATTTTAGTTTATTTCAATTTCAACCTTCATTCATCTACCAAAACAATTTTACCAAACTGGGTACTTTCAGCCATTTTATTTATGGCTTCAGTTGCATTGGCTAATGGCAAAATACAATCAACTGCAGGAATAATTTTATATTGGTTTACAAATGCAAGCATATTTTCAAATTCTTCCGAAGTACCCATGGTAGTTCCTAAAATTTGCAATTGCTTCCAAAATATTTTCCTAGCGTTCAACTCGGGTATATTACCTGCAGTGCCACCAAAAAATACGATTCTTCCGCCAGGATTCGCCAAATCTATAAAGTTAACAAAACCGTCTCCCAAGGCACTGTCAATTATAATATCAAAACCATCATTTAAGCTAAGCAGTTTATCCATCCAGCTTGGGTCATTATAATTTACCCCCGCTTTGGCGCCAAGCTCAATGGCTTTTTGGAGTTTTTCTTCATTGCCAGAGGTAACATAAACGTGGCAACCGGCAGATATAGCAAATTGCAAGGCGAAAGTACCGGTTCCACTTCCAACGCCCGATATTAAAACCTTATCTCCTTTTTTGGCTTTTCCTTTTGTAAAAAGTGCTCTATATGCCGTTAATCCCGCCAAGGGCAAAGCAGCTGCTTGTGCAAAACTTAAATGTGTTGGTTTTGAGAAAAGGCATTTTGCTTTTACTTTTACATATTCAGCAAAAGTTCCATCATCAGGCAATCCTAAAATTTTAAAATCTTTACCCTGAAAAGCGGGGTTAGTTCCCCAATCATATCCCGGATTAATAATAATCTCTTTGCCTAACCATTCATTATTTACTCCATTGCCAACTTTGGTTACTATTCCGGCACCATCTGATCCTAAAATAATCGGGTATTTAATGCCGGCATATTTCCCAATGCTAATCCAATAATCGCGTCTGTTTAATGCCGATGCTTTAACTTTAACCAAAACCTCATCGTCACTTAATTCAGGGATTGTTACCTCTTTGAGCACAAATGGTTGGTCGGCAGCTTCTAATATTATGGCTTTCATTTGTATTTTTTATGGATAAAAAAGGCGAGAAAACCTAAGTTTTATCGCCTTTTAAATATTTTATGAAGTTTAGAAATTACACTGCCTTTGCGTAAAGTTCAGCAACGTGTTTCCAATTAATTACATTCCAAATGGCTGTTAAATAATCAGGACGACGGTTTTGGTATTTTAAATAATAAGCATGTTCCCAAACATCAATACCTAAAATTGGCGTGCCTTTCACCTCGGCAATGTCCATCAATGGGTTATCTTGATTAGGGGTTGAAGTAACTGCTAATTTTTTATCAGCGGTAACTATTAACCAAGCCCATCCAGAACCAAAACGTGTTGCACCAGCTTCCGAAACCTTGGTTTTAAAATCAGCAAATGAACCGAAGGTGCTATGGATAGCATCCGCCAATGCTCCTGTAGGCTCACCACCGCCATTTGGGGAAAGCAATGTCCAAAACAGGGTATGGTTATAATGACCGCCGCCATTGTTGCGAACAGGCATTGGGAATTTTGAAATATTTTTAATGATATCTTCAATGTTACCATCCGCTTCCGGTTTTCCATCAAGTGCTTTGTTAAGGTTGGTAACATAAGCCTGATGGTGCTTACCATGGTGAATTTCCATTGTCAATTTATCAATGTGCGGTTCTAATGCATCCGTTGCATATGCTAACGCCGGTAATGTAAATGCCATAATTTTGATTTTTTTAAGTTAATTGATAGTACACAACAAATATAAAGTCTTGAATGGGTAAAATGTTCTAAAAATTGTCAAGTTTTTATTAATTCCAAACATTATTAACAATTATTTCCTCTTGTTTCTAAAAAAAGAACGTACCAAATCGGCGCATTCATTCTCCTTAATTCCTCCGGTAACCAGGGTTTTAGGGTGAGTTATTTTTTGATTGAGCCGGCCAAAGCCAAGCTTAGCATCATAAGCACCAAAAACAATACGGTTTACCTGAAACCAATAGCTTGCACCTGCACACATTACACAAGGTTCCATGGTGACGTACAAGGTGCATTCTGGAAGGTATTTGCCTCCCATATAATTGGCAGCCGCTGTAAGTGCCTGCATTTCGGCATGTGCAGATACATCATTCAAACGTTCAGTAAGATTATGTCCTTTGCCTATTATTTTACCCTTACAAACCACAATGGCTCCTATGGGTATTTCATCTTCTGCTAAGGCTTGTTTTGCCTCTTTGATGGCCTCGTTCATAAAAAACTCATCCGGCGAAATACTAGGCTCATTTTCAAAATTTATATACCTCATTATGCTAGTTTGGTGCCATTAGGCACAGGTTTGTCAACTGTAGTAATTACAATGTCTCCGTTGTGGTCTGCTAACCCGGTTAATAAAAACTCTGAGAAAATATTGGCAATTTGTTTTTTAGGGAAATTAATTACGCCTATAATTTGCCTACCAATTAAACTATCCTTGGTATAATGTTTGGTAATTTGAGCACTTGTCCATTTAATGCCAAATGGGCCGAAATCAACCTTTACCTTATAGGCAGGTTTTCGGGCTTCCGGAAAATCAAGCACTTCTAAAACAGTGCCAGCATGCAACGCTACCTTTTCAAAATCAGCCCAATTTATTGATTCCATTTTACAAAGGTATAAAGCTAATGCAAAATCATCTATTAAACATTTGGTTTTATTTAGATAAATGTGTTATTTTCAGCCAAAGTCAAATTATTTTTT